>NZ_JBNPXH010000005.1:0-10855 GCF_050433395.1 Anaerotaenia torta | reverse complement strand
TTCTCGGCTCTGGCATCGATGCGTTTGTCCATCTCGTTAATAAGCGTTGTTTCTGTTTTGACAAACATAACTTGTAATGCTTGTAAATCCTTCTCGTCTAACACTTTAATCCCCCCTTTGAATTTACTGATAGAACTCTAATACTCCGAAGCCTGGTTTGAAGTAAACGGTGCGATTGTCTGCCGTGGTATCTGCCCGTATATTCAAACAATTTATCAATTCTCCCGGAAATTATCCGTGATATCTTTATCGTGCTGTAAAGCTTCTTCTGCTGCCCCTTCCGTTGCACGGGCGGGGGAATAGCCGGAATATACCATCAAGTGAGGCTTATTGCATCTTATATATTCCATTTCAAGGATAGTGTCAACCGTATGCCTGCCTTTATCGTCAATGGAGCGATATTTATGCAGGTGGGATTGTTCCTGGCGCGTGATTGAACCGGAGGGCTGAGGATTTTCATCCCACCCCATGAGGTAAGCAGGAGAGCATTGCAGCGCGTCTGCCAATAGCTTTATTTTATCATGCCTGACATTTTTAATCTCTCCGCTTTCGTATCTTTGTACTGTAGGAGTACTTACGCCTATTAATTTTGCTAACTCGTCCATTGTCATATCTAATATGGTCCGTCTATGTTTAATCATATCCTTGAATTCCAATTTTTCACGCTCTTCCCTATAGTGATTATTACCACCATAATATCATATAAGTTACATATTCGCAATAGTGAAATACGAGTATGTAACGGTTATTTGCGTAAACGCAAAATAAAACATGAGATTTAGGAAGTGGAGGAAAGGTGGAAAAGCAGAAAGAAAAACAGAAAGAAAGTACGATGCAAAACACATATTGCAGTACTGGTCTGCTAGACACAGCCGGGTTGGGACAGGTATATGTGGAATGATAAAATTGGGAATGACAGCGCAGCCAGGAGGCTCTGGCGGCCGACGGGATGAAAGAATAGATAAGAAATCAGTTCGGTTATTGATACCGGATCATTAAGAAAACAAGACGGACAGACCCTTGCCTAACACGGCAGGGGTCTTTAGTGCCGTCATGTTTTGGGTTTTGTTTTAAGGTAATGCAAGTATATCATGCATGGACAGATCTGTAAATACGACAAAATGAATAAATATACAACATGATTTTAGTGCATTATGCATATCCTGCCGGGCGTCTATCACCTTTTGTCCTCACACTTCAAGGTATTCAGACATATTATAAATATGTCCGGTATTATTTGATAAATGCTGGCTTTTTTTGATAGGTTGAATTATAATTATTGTAATATTATATCTTATTTTTAATAATCTGCAATAATGATATAAGGGGCGTGGAGTGAATTGAAGGATAAGATAGAGCGTTTTGCAAAAGGAGAATTGGAATATGAGCAGCCGGTGCTTTGTTTGACAGAGGGGGAGATCATAGCAGACGGAGGGCAGCCCGCTCTGTCATCCATCAGCATTACGGTGGAGGCAGGGAAGAGCTATGAGGGCAGCTTTATCATCAGCAACCACATGGGAAGCTGTGTGGAGGGACAGGTCTATTCCTCCAATCGGCTGCTGCAGATCAGGGAGCCTTCCTTCCGGGGAGAGTGCTGTGTTGTGAACTATTCTTTTCAGGCGGCATATCGGAAGGCGGGTGAAACGCTGCAGGGAGAGATCGCAGTGGTAAGTGATTGCGGTGAGGCGGTCATTCCCTTTACCGTTCAGGTAGAGCAGGCTCATGTGATGACCTCTCTGGGGAAGATCAAGGATTTGTTTCTGTTTGCCAACCTGGCCCGGGCGGACTGGGCGGAGGCGAAGAAGGTGTTTCGCGGGGAGGAGTTTGAACGGGTTTTTCTAAGCAATGAGGACCGTTACCGTTATCTGTACCGCAATCTGATTAAAAGCAGTTCTGCCAGCCAGGCCTTAGAGGAATTTCTGATCGCGATCCACAAAAAAAATGTACTCCGGCTGGAAGTTGACCGCACCCGGTTAGAATATACGGTAACCGGGGAGGAAATCAGCGATAAGGTGGTTCTCACCAGGAACCATTGGGGATATGCCGAAATCAAGGTGAGCACTACCGCACCTTTTCTTAAATTGGAACAGAAACTATTATGGGCGGACCGCTTTACCGGCAGCACCCATCCTATTTCCTTCACCATAGATCCGGGTAAGCTGCGCCCGGGGAAGCACTACGGACAGATCGTGATACGGTGCGTATACCAGACCATCCTTGTGGATGTAATATGCCGGTGTCCCGGTACCGGCCGGCAGGAGAGCGAATCCCGGCATGATGTGCCGCAGACGATGGATATTGGAGGACATGGTACAGGTGTATCAAAGAGCAGGAGGCTGGAAGCCGGGTTTATGGAGAGCTATCTGGACTTTCGCCTGAACCGGACCGGGGCGGAACGGTATGCGGAGAAGCTCCAGAGTATTCTTAGAGAGCTTCCGGACCGGCCGGACAGTCAGGTGAAGAATCTGATCAAGGTGCATCTGGCAATGGTATCAGGCAGAAGAAAGCTGGCGAAGGAACTGCTGGAGATCCTTTGGAGGGAAGAGAGCCAAGGGAAAAGTACCCTTGAGAAAGAACGTCTCGGGAGAAGTGTACCGGAAAAGAAGCACCCCGGAAGGAATATTCAGGTAAAGAGCGGGCAAAAGAGAGATATTCCGGAACAGAGCAAAACGGAAAGGGAGAGCTTTTGGAAGGGAAGCCCGGCGCTGGAGGAATGTGCGCATTTATATCTGGAATGTCTGTATTCCAGGGATGAGGCTGCGATCAGTGAGGCGGTGGGACGGATACGGCGCTGCTATGAGAATGGGAACAGGGATTGGCGGATCCTTTGGTTCCTTCTTAATCTTGACAGCAGCTATAATAAATTCCCGGGTAATAAGCTGGCGGATATCAGGGAGCAGTATGAGCTGGACTGCCGCAGTCCTATCTTGTATTATGAGGCGGTCTGTCTTTTGAATAAAGAGCCGGTGCTGCTCCGGGAGCTGGATGATTTTGAGATTCATATAGTAAATTACGGAATTCGGAACCATATTCTTGCGAAGGAGCTGGCGCGCCAATTCATCTATCTGGCGGGCAGGAGAAAGACCTGGCACCCGGTGCTTTTTGGCTCGTTAACCAGATTATATCGGGAATATGCGGATAACGACACCCTGTCCGCAATCTGCAGCCTTTTAATCAAAGGAATGAAGAGGGCGGAGAAATATTTTGAATGGTTTCGGCTGGGGGTAGAAGCACAGCTTCGAATCACGGAGCTGTATGAATATTATATGCACTGCGTCAGCTATGACCGAGAGGAAATGATCTCACAGCCGGTGCTGCTTTATTTTATCTATAACAGCAATCTGAATGACCGGAAGAAGGCGTATCTGTATGCCAATATTATCCGATACAAGGACCGGAACGAGATGATTTACCGGAGCTATCAAAAACGGATGGAAATATTTGCAGCAGAGATGCTGAAGGCCCATCAGATCAACAAGGATCTGGCGGTGCTGTACCGGGAGTTTTATGCGGACCGCGAGCCCGGTGCCCAGCTCTGCGGGCATCTGCCCTATGTGATGTACCGGCAGGAGTTCTATTGTGATAATCCCAATATTGAAAGTGTCAAGGTGGTACATCGGGAGCTGGCTGCAGAGGAAACCTATCCCCTGGTAAAGGGCAGGGCCCAGATAGATATTTTTACAAAACAGGCACAGATTCTGCTGGTGGACGGGGGAGGCAACCGTTATCTGGAATCGATCCCTTATAAGGTCACGCCTTACCTGAACCCGGAAGACTACGAAAGCCGCTGCCTGGAACACAGCGGGCATCCCATGCTTTTGCTCCATCTCTTTGACCGTTACCAGAGACATCGGATTATGAACCCGGCGGCGGCGGAGCTGCGCAAGCGGGTGCTGCTGGTGGAGGGATTGACCGATGAATACGCTGCGGAATGCCAGCAGGCATTGATCGAGTATTATTATGAAAATTACAACGACGAGCTTCTGGAACATTATCTGAAGCTGCTTGACTTACGCCGCCTTAAGCCTGCGGAGAGGTCAAAGTATCTGGAATTCATAGCGGTCAGAAGACTTTATGACCATGCGCTGGCTGCCCTGGAGACATTCGGATTTGACGAAATTGCGCTGAACCGCCTGGTGAAGCTGCTGTCCGGGTGGATGCTGACCCCGGAGGCAGACCATCACAATGAGTTGATGGTACAGCTTTGCCGATATGTTTATATCCAGGAAAAATATGATGAAAAGATTCTGATGTATCTGCTTCGGTACTATGAGGGACCGGAAAGAGAGATGCTGAAGCTCTGGAAGACGGCGGGGAGCTTCGAGCTGGAGGCTCATTTGTTAGAGGAGCGCCTGCTGGCCAGGATGCTCTATACCCGGAGCGATAACCCGGACAGCTTCCCGGTCTTCGCACAGTATTACAAGGAGGCCGCAAATCGTATGCTGGTGCGGGCTTATCTTACTTATCATGCATACCGGTATTTGGTGTGGGAGCAGGAGCTTCCCGGGGAGCTGTTCCCGATTATGAAACGGGAGCTGAATTACGAGGAGAATGAAATATGTCTTCTTGCCTGGCTGAAGCATAATGTATCCAACCGGGAGCTTACCGGGAGCGAGCTGGCTTTTGCGGAATATCAGATTGACCGGCTGGGGAAGAAAGAACTTCTCCTGCCTTTCCTTGCAGGATACGGAGACCGGATGGCGCTGCCGGGTAAGCTTCGGGATAAATGCTGTATTACCCATATTGCGGATCCGGGAAGCCGGATATACATTCATTACCGCCTGATAAAGCAGGAGGAACATACGTCGGCGGCAAATGAGTTTATAACACAGCGTATGACCAATGTGCTCCTGGGTATCCATGTAAAGGAGCTGGTTCTCTTTCATCACGAAACCATAGAGTATTACATAACAGAGGAATATGAGGGGAAGGAAACATCCACGGAAATGATATATGCCCGGTACGAATGTGCCATGCCCATGGCCGGAGATACCAAATATAATCAGATCAACCGGATGCGGGCGGCAATAGAGCAGGGAGACGGCAATGCCCTGCTGGAGGAAATGGAGTCTTATATACGCAAGGAATATCTGGCCTCCGCCTGTTTTGAATATATTGGAGCAAAGAGCTGAGATTTTACAGGCACGGACTGTCCGGCTATTGTGCATGTGCCTGGGACAAGAGCGGTTGAAGGGGGTAGATCGGTATGGAAACCGCCAGAAAATTGTTTGTGGGTTATGATTTGTGTGATGATTTTTCACAGGTTAGCTGCTATAGTTACAAATCCCTTGAACCGGTTCCGATTAGCATCAGGAGCGGGCAGGAGCTGATTCCCACCCTGTTATGCGCTCAGGCGGAGACAGGACAGTGGCTGTTTGGTGAGGAAGCCCTTGCCTGCGGTACGAAGGACGGGAGTGTGCTGATTGATCATCTTCTGGAGAAGCTGGCCGGGGGAACACAGGTGGAGGTGTTCGGCCACAGCTATTCCCCTGTGGAGCTGATGGGAAAGTATTTCCGAAGGACGCTGAAGCTGATCAAGGAGCATTTTCCGGTGGAGCCGATTGTACAGATGGTTGTTACCGTCTGTAACACACAGCCGGCGCTGACGGAAGGCATATATGCCGCCCTGGAACTGCTGGGGCTGGGGAAGGACCGCGTTACGGTAATGAATCATGCGGGTGCATATTTATATTATGTATTAAGCCAGGACAGAAGCCTCTGGGTGAATGACGTGGGCCTGTTTGACTTCAGCGCGGAAGGGATGCTCTATTACCAGATCCGGCTGAATCGCAGGAACAGGCCGATGATCGCGAGGATTGAAAAGACGGACTGCAGCGGCACTCTGAAGGATATGATGCCGGAGAAGCAGGACGGGACAGGGAAGCAGCAGGCTTATGTATTCGAGACACTGGCCAGCTCCCTGCTGTATAAGCAGCTGGTAACCACCCTGTATTTTACCGGAACGGGCTTTCAGGAGAACTGGGCGACGGGGGCAATAGAACGGCTCTGTGCAGGGAGACGGGCGTTTCTGGGGCAGAATCTATTTACCAAAGGGGCCTGTTACGCTGCCAAAGAGCTGGCCGAGCATACGCTGGAAGAATTCATCCTGCTGCACGATGATATGGTGGTAAGCGATATCGGAGTGCGGGTTTACAAAGACACCAGATTTCAGGAGCTGGTGCTGGCGGAGGCAGGGACAATCTGGTATGAAATAGATAGCGGTATCGAAGTCATTGTTGAGGGCAGCCCGGAGGGGGAGGCAGAGCTGGAGATAATCCGAAGAAATATCATAACCAGGGATGTGCTGCGGGAGAAGCTGCACCTGACCGGACTTCCCAGAAGGCCGGACCGGATGACCCGGCTGGAGATCAGGCTGAGCTGTAAGGACAGATCCACCGGAACAATTGCAGTGAAGGATCTGGGATTTGGCGAGTTCTATCCGGAGACCGGACAGGTTACGGAATTTGCAATAGAGTTGTGACAAAAGGGGTGAGAATGCGTGGGCAAGCTGATATTATGCAGCGGAGCAAGAACGGCGCGGCCGTATACTTTTCCGGTAAGCGGAATCCGGGTATATTCCATGGAAGAACTCTGCTATTACCTGTTTCACCATGTCCATCTGATGGAAGAGGACGTGATCCGGGAGGAGCTGATCGATTGGATCCAAACGGAGTTAAAGCTCCCGGAGCGGGCAGAAAAGCTGAGAAAATTAAAGGAGAAGAAAGCGGATATCAAGACCCTGGTCACAGTGGTTCTCTGCAGCGCCGATTATTATACAGAAAATGAGATTAAGAGCTTATTGAAGCTTTTGGACGAGACAGCCTCCCTGTCCAGAATCAAGAAAAGCAGTCTGAAGGCAAAGCATTATCTGGATAAACAGCAGTACCGGGAAGCGGCACAAGAGTATGAAGAACTGCTGGCAGATGAGGAGGCGAAAGAATTCACGCCGGAGGAATATGGGGATATTCTGCACAATCTGGCTGTAGCCAGAATCCATACCATCGGCTTTGAGGCAGCAGCCGGACTCTTCGAACAGGCCTATGTGCGTAACCGGAGAGAAGAGACGCTGCGCCAGTATCTGACCGTACTTAGAATCCTGGGATGGGAAGGGCAATGCGGGAATCTGCAGGAGGAATACCGGGATAAACTGGAGGAATACCAGGTGGAAGAAGAACTGCGCGGAAAAGTAGAGGCTGAGCTGGTCAGCAGGCAGGAGGAGGCGGAGGCCTGCTCTGCCATGGAAGAGCTCCGAAAGCTGGAGAGGCTGATGCGGCAGGGCCGGATGGAGGAATATTACCGCCGTGCGGAGGAAATGCTGGAGGACTGGATGGGAAGCTTGCGCCAGATATGACTGCCGGACCTATGCGGCCCTATGGCGCCAGGCAAGAGCCTGCAAAAGATCCTATTAAGGCCTATTCACTGTTTGAATAGGTCGTCAAAAAGTGAAAGGGCACGTGTATAAGGATGAAATTATTTCGCATATTTTCAAAAAAGAAAAAGCAGACGGCAGAGATACTGCCGCAGGAAGTCCATGAGGAAGCAGAGGTTCGCTCCCCGGAGAAGAAAAACAGGGAGGTCAGAAAGCCGGCCAAGCTGGGATCCCTTGCGGAGCAGATAGGATACATAAAGGAGAACTGCGATCTGATTCAGGAAAGTGACCGGCGGGTAGCAGAGGCTAAGATGGAATATCAGGCGGTAACCTCCTATTTGACGGACATACAGAAGATTGACCAGATTCCCATGGAGCAGAGGGAAGAACTGGAGAATGCCGCCCGCAATATTATTAATCTCAGCAGGGAGCGCAGCAAGCTGCAGAATAAGAGCCCTCTCCTTTCCGAACGTCAGTATCGGCTGTATGAGGGCTATGAGATGCAGATACCAAAGGATTTGAAGGAGTTGAAGGAAAGCGAGGAATACCAGCAGGTAATCCAGCAGGATATCGCTCATCTGGAGGAGGAGAGAAGGACGCTGAACCGGGAGGAGAAGGACATTATCAGCAGACAGTCCTTTCTCAAGGGGATTGCTGTTACCACCAGTATCATTGTCATTCTGCTTTTCCTGGTATTTGCCCTCCTGTCGAATTACTCCAAGGGCGACTTCACAATTCCGTTTCTGATGACCGTACTCATGGGAATGGTCTCGGCCCTTTACATCTTTATGGAAGCCAGAAAGAATTCGGGGAACGTCCAGCTGGTGCAGATGAAGCAGAACCGCCAGATCATGCTGATGAACAAGGTGAAGATCAAATCCGTCAATAACCGGAGCTATCTGGATTATACCTATGAGAAATACATGGTAGAAAGCTATTCCCAGTTGAAAACTGCCTGGGAGGAATATGTGCGGATGAAGGATGAAGAGAGAAGGTATCAGAGCAACACGGAGCTGCTGGATTTCTCCCATAATGAATTAATCGATGCCTTGAAGGAATTCGGTGTGGTGGACTGTGAAGTCTGGATCTATCAGCCCTCCGCTATTCTTGATCCCAAGGAGATGGTGGAGGTGCGCCATCGTCTCAATGTCCGCAGGCAGAAGCTGCGCGAGGGAATGGAGACCAATATCCGACTGCGGGAGGAAGCGCTGGCCGCAATCCAGCAGACGAGGAAGAGCTATCCCGATTGCGGCGAGGAGGCCCGAAAGCTGCTGCAGCGCTGCGGAATCAATCAGACTGAATAATATTTTAGCAAAGAACAAAAAAACTTATTGACAAAGTGCTATAAGTTTGTTAAGGTGGATTTAGAAACTAGTGTCATAATGTGAAAGTAGAAAATCGGAAAAGTGAGTTGATATGGAGATTAAAAATTTGTTATCCACAAAAGAAGAAGAGCTGATGGAGCTGCTATGGGAAAGTGATAAGCCTCTGACAAGTGTCGAGATAATGAAAATCCCAAATATGTCAGAATGGAATGAGACAAACTTGTATCGGACGCTAAATTCCTTGCTGGGTAAGAAATTAATCCAAGTATGCGGTATGGAACAGTATAAGACGCAATATGCAAGGCAATTCGAGCCGGCCCTTACCAGGGAAGAATACGCGGTGAGATTCTTAACGGACCGCGGGTTGAAGAAGAGTTCAATTGCTAAAATAGCTATGGCGTTGGTAAAAGCACC
The DNA here is from genome assembly GCF_050433395.1 of Anaerotaenia torta. Taxonomy (NCBI): domain Bacteria; kingdom Bacillati; phylum Bacillota; class Clostridia; order Lachnospirales; family Lachnospiraceae; genus Anaerotaenia; species Anaerotaenia torta. The sequence continues at coordinate 1,747 of NZ_JBNPXH010000005.1, read as the reverse complement.
GGAAGGAGATGAAGAAGAGGAAACCGATGAATTGATCGAACAGTTGGAGTCAATCATCGAGGAATTACGCAAAGATAAGAGGTAATAGGATGCAGATAACTTTTTTCTCTTTTAGTATGGCCGTTCTATGGAGCAGTTTGTTAATTACAATGATTTATTTATTCCGGAAGAATTACCTGTCTATTCAATTTTACAGTATATCCGGTTTATTATTGCTGTATGTGTTTTGCTTAATTAGGATCGTCCTGCCATTAGAGGTTCCTTTTACAAAAGTCGTGGTATCAAAGTATGGATACAATCAGATGGTTCATTTCTTTCAGATGAGCTTATGGGAAGGAAACGGATATCATCTCAAGGTTGGAACATTGCTTTTTGGACTCTGGGCTATAGGTGCTGTTATAAAGATCCTGCGGTACACTTACTATTACATTAAATCAACCAGAGAAATAAAGAGATTTGAGAAAAAGACGGACTTAAATACGCAAACCGTTATGGATAAGATTCTTCAAGACAGAGGAGACCATATAAGGCCTGCTGTTCTGGTCAGTTCGTCCATTCATGTTCCAATGGGTGTCGGAATTTTTAAGAAGTATATTCTGCTGCCGGACAAAGACTACACGGATCGGGAATTATACCATATATTGCTGCATGAATATACGCATTTGCTTCATGGCGATTTGGTTATTAAGATGTTGATAGATCTAATATGCTGTATTTATTGGTGGAATCCTATTGTATATTTGCTTCGTAAGGATTTGGGACAAACACTGGAGATCAAATGTGATCTGGAAGTAACACGGAATATGGGTAATGGAGAAAAAGCGGATTACCTGGAAGTGATTGTTTCAGCCATAAGAGGAGCAAAAGTTCAAAAGGGGAAAGGTGATAAGCAGAAGGGCCTTGAAGTTGGTTATGTAAATCTGTTCAATAGCAGTTTTTTAGATGTGAAAGAACGGTTTCAAGTTATATCAAGTTGTAAGGGAGCAAAGTTAGGAAAGAAAGCAAATATAATTACTTTTTTTGTGTTCTTAGTGGTATTGTTTTTCTCGTATTCATTTGTTGTTCAGTCAAAATTTGAAGTGCCTGTAGAAGAAGTGGAAGCAGATGAAAATGCTTATATAATAAATTCATCAGGGAATTATATTATAAAAAGAGAAGATGGCTATTATGAGATTCTTATGAAAACAGGGAAAAATGTTGTGATTGATGAGCAGACAGCATTAAAAATGCAGGAATTGGGATATGAAATTATAGAATAGGAGGAATTGGAATGAAAAAAGTGTCTATGTTTTTGGCGTGTCTTGTAACCTTGTTAACTATGTCCCCTTTGCAAGTATCTGCGATGGAGGTCACGGAGACAGCAAGTGTTGTGACAGAGCAGATCGGTGGGGGAGTTGTTGTTCCTTGCGCAGATCAAATAGAAACAGTACTTAGAGTTTACAATGGAGTAGTGCAATACAGAAGATGGAATGCCACCTGGGGGTATTGGGTAGATCCGTATTGGATTAACCTCTAAAATTGGAGTTCTACATATTGCAGAAAGAGTAGTATTAAAGGCAGTAATTAATGCCAAAATCACTTATATGAACAAACCTTCTTAACATTAATGGGGAATAATGGAGAATGCATTTGCTGCATATCAATTTAAATATATAACTCAAACTTCGCACATAAATTTTAGCTATGCACCTTGAAAATTCAATACCTGGCAGTTATTCAGTTGTCAATGTTCAGACTTTATGCAGCT
>NZ_JBNPXH010000004.1:0-347865 GCF_050433395.1 Anaerotaenia torta | reverse complement strand
TACCAAAACCAGACGGTTTCATGCTATTTTTATGCCAGTTATTATTGAATTTTCAAGGTGCATAGGCACTTATTCAAGTGCGAAGTTTGAGTTATTAATTAATACGCAGTAATTCTCTCGAAATGCCGTCCCTTCGTAAATGCTTCCATGAAATTACCGGTATAGTCTTCCATATTCGTATTCTGCTGGCAGACGATGCCCGGTTCCGTGTTTTGTACATCGCCCAGCAGGATCAATAGAGCCTCCGCTTCTCCGCTTAAGCCAATGGTTTTATAGTGCTTATAGGTATCATAGAGAAAGCTTTGTACATCCGGCAGATTTTTGAGGGCTTCTATGTGGGGACCTCCGGGGATGTAAAGCGCATCATATAATACCGCGGCTGTGGTGGCATAAGTCTGATTGCATTCAACCGTATTGCTATCCTGCGCCAAAACTGATCCCAGAGCCTGGGATACCACATCAAAACAGGCACCTGCTGCGGTAAGCGCCAGAGTAATTGTGTCAAACTGCGCCTTATCAAAGCTGTTGCCGATCAGCACAGCCACCTTTTTCGTTTTAGGGCTGTTGGGGGTATTGGCTATGCTGAGGGCGGGAGAAGAAAATTCGGTAGGCTTTGATGCATTAGAGGGAGGAGCAGTGCCCAGACCCAGGGCCACCTTCCCGGCCAGTTCGGGGTCTACGTTGCCCAGCATATCCACAAGCCTCTGGCGGGTATTCTTGTTTTTACATTTCCCCAGCTCGAAGCGGAAGGCATCAATTATGTGCGCCTTTTCCCAATGGGACATACTGTTCCAAAACATGGCGGGCTGAGTATAATGATCCCGGAAGCTCTTGCTGCGCTCCCGTATAATATGCCCGTCCACCTTCTCCTGATAATGCCGGAAATGGCTTTCCCCCTCCCCGGCAGCGTGAGGCTGGCCGTTATTCAGGGCATTGGGGGAGTAAGCGGTCTGCCCCTCATCAATGGTCATGCGGTGCATGCCGTCCCGCTGATTATTGTTAATCTTTACAAGGGGACGGTTGATGGGAAGCTGATGAAAATTGGGGCCTCCCAGACGGGAAAGCTGGGTATCGAGATAAGAAAACAGTCTGCCCTGCAGCATGGGGTCATTGGTAAAATCAATGCCCGGCACCACGTTGGCAGGACAAAATGCCACCTGTTCCGTCTCGGCAAAAAAGTTAGTGACATTCTGGTTCAGCGTCATTTTGCCGATTCTCTGCAAGGGAATCAGTTCCTCGGGCCAAAGCTTGGTGCAGTCCAGAATATCAAAATCGAACTTGAATTCGTCCTCAGGATCCAGGATTTGAATCGCCAGCTCAAATTCCGCGGGATTGCCGTTGTGAATATTATCCCAAAGATCCCTGCGATTGAAATCAGGGTCTTTGCCGGCTATCTTCTGGGCTTCATCCCACACCAGGGAATGAACTCCCAGAAGGGGCTTCCAATGGAATTTTACGAATTTGAACTGACCCTGCTCATTGACGAGACGAAAGGTATGAATGCCAAAGCCGTCCATCATGCGGTAGCTCTTAGGAACTGCGCGGGGGGACATGAGCCACATGACGGTGTGCATGGTTTCCGGTGTATTCACAACAAAATCCCAAAAAGTATCGTGAGCGGAGGCCGCCTGAGGCATCTCGTTGTCAGGCTCCGGCTTTACGGCATGGATGACGTCGGGGAACTTGATGGCATCTTGAACAAAGAAAACCGGGATGTTATTGCCTACAAGGTCATAGTTTCCTTCCTGTGTGTAGAATTTTACTGCAAATCCGCGTATATCCCTCACCGTATCCGGGGAACCGCGGAAGCCGGCTACTGTGGAGAAGCGTACAAAAACCGGTGTGATCAAATTGGGATCGCTGAGAAAATGTGCTCTGGTCAGGTGGGAAAGACTCTCATATACCTGAAAATACCCATGTGCTCCGGAACCTCGCGCATGGACAATGCGCTCCGGTATACGTTCGTGGTCGAAATGGGTGAGCTTTTCCCGGAAGATGAAATCCTCCATCAGGGTAGGACCGCGCCGTCCGGCCTTGAGGGAGTCATCGGTGTTGTGTATGCCAACCCCCTGGTTGGTGGTGAGATAACCGCTGTCATGGCTGACTCTGTCGGCGTCGAGTCCAAGATACTTTTGATTTGATTTGCCTGTCTCCATAGAATGCCTCCTTAGAGTTTTTAGTAATAACTGTACTATTCCCTAAAACAGGTAATACATGCAAAAAAGTGCGACTCTATATAGATGATTTTATGTAAAGGCAAAGAAGCCGATTGCTTTATACAATCGGCTTCTTTCGGCAAAAATTATAATGCACCTGACTGGATTCGAACCAGCGGCCTTTCGCTCCGGAGGCGAACGCTCTATCCACTGAGCTACAGGTGCTTATGTCCGGCAAGAATAATTCTCCGGCTGCCTCAGACTATGCTATTATATACTATCTAAAAAGCAAAGTAAAGTAAGATTCACTATTTTCTTGATAAATTTCATCTGGATTTCAATTGAGGACAAAACAGGCCTCAAGGTAATAGAGATATTTTTCTTCACCTGTAGTTTAAAAATCTTTATGAGTATTTCACTTTTCCTATTGGGCGTTTTGGAGAACAGAACCTCATATGGCCGGGTTACAGGGCTTTCGAGCTTATTTGACAGAATACAGCATCCATATTTTTTACGGACCACATTTTTGTCAGCGAGACCCAGTAAATGGATTAAAATATCATAAATATTACAAAGATATTAAATCCTGTTACGAAAAAATGAAATATATAGGTTGATTTTTTCTTTTCTTTTTGGTAAAATAGGAGCAGTGAACATAGAAATATTACATAGAGCAGCATTTTACCGGGGACAATTTTCAGGGAAGCAGTGTAAGGAGACTATAATGAAGCTTAAATATAAAAAGATAATGTTATTAACTACAATGAGCACGATGGGAATTGGAATTCTTACCTTATCCGTCAGTCAGGATCGGCCCAGGGCTGAGGAAAGGGAGGCAAGAACGGCAATCAGCGCAGAGGTTCTTCCGGATGCGGAAGGAGATGTGAGTACACAACAGCTGCCGAAGGCAGCGAATACTGCTCTTGCAGCATCTCTGCTGGAAGCGACATCTACACCCACGCCGATTCCCTCTCCCACTCCAATACCGGTATATCCCATAGAGCAGGCCGGAACGTATCCGGTTATTGATACTCTTTTTGATTCTTATTATGATGCCAAGGAAAATTGTGATATTGATGCCATGAAGGAAATTTTGAGTGATCCGGAGATGGTATGCACGGAGGAGCTGCTTCAGACTAAGACGGAATATATCGAGGACTACCGCAACGTCAAGACCTATACGAAGAAGGGTATGATAGACGGAACCTATATCGTTTATGTATATCATGAGATTAAATTCACCAGCATTAATACGCCTGCTCCGGGACTTGCCAAGTTCTATGTAATAACGGACGGAGAGGGTAAGCTTAAGATTTTTTCCGGAGATATGGATTATGAAATAAGGGCATACTATGACGAGAGAGACGGAGATGAGGATGTGATTGCCCTTGTTGCCATGACGGATGAGAAGAGCACACAGGCTAAAGCAAAGGACCAGGATCTGAGCAATTTCTGGGAGAAAATTGATGCTATGACGGGCAAAGACGTCAGCGGCGAGGAAGAGACTTCTGCTGAATAATGATCCGCAAAAGCAGCGCCTTTTATCAGAAGTATAAAACTACTTCTGATAACTTATACTATCAATAGCGGAGCCGGGCTGGAATGAATTCCGGCACGGGCTTAATGGGAAAGCGGATATGCTTGATTAGTATAAGGAGTGTTGTGTATGATTGAAAATGTAGATCTGGATTTGCTGGAGAAGACCTATCAGAATGCCTCCATGGGGATCACGGCCATTGAAACCGTACTGGATAAGGTGAAGGATCAGCAGCTTAGTAATGACCTGCACAGGCAGTTGAAGGATTATCAGGAGATCGCATATAAGACAAGGCGCCAGCTGCGCATGAGCGGAGCCAAGGCGAAGGATGTTTCACGGTACAATAAAGCGGTCATGACGGGTAATGTAAAGATGAACATGCTTATTAATTCCTCGGACAGCCATATTGCCCAGATGGTAATCCAGGGCAGTACCATGGGAGTGACCCAGATGACCAGGCTGCTTCATGCGAATAAGGATGCGGATGGTTCCTGCACCAAGATAGCAGAAGAGTTTGTAAAAAAAGAAGAACGTAATATAGAGGTAATGAAGAATTATCTTTAAAGGTTATTGCTTTTTAGATAGTTATACTCTATTATTGAGAAGGATGGTAGCGTTTTACCGGTTGTGCCGGGAAGAAGCTTGTCATCCTTCTTTTAAGAGAGAAAGGAAAAGGGAAGGACAGGGTATGGCAAAGAGAACAAAACGGCTGACTGCTCAGGAAGAAGAGAAGGAAGAGGTCAGAATAAATAAATTTCTCAGCGAGGCGGGGGTTTGCTCCAGAAGGGAAGCAGACCGGTATATTGGGGAAGGAAAGGTAATGATCGATGGTGTTCCTGCGCAGATGGGCTCTAAGGTGACCAGGGATAACGCGGTTACCTTCTGCGGTAAACCGGTGCAGCAGGAAAAGAAGCTGGTGCTGATTGCCTTTCATAAGCCGGCAGGGATTGTATGCACCACGGATCATGACGAACCGGATAATATTATTGATTATATAGGCTATAATATGAGGATTTACCCCATCGGAAGGCTGGACAAGGATTCCGAAGGATTGATTCTTCTGACCAATGACGGTAACATTGTGAATAGGATTCTGCGTGCCGAGAATAATCACGAGAAAGAGTATATTGTCTCGGTCAATAAGGAGATTACGGCAGATTTTATTAAGAAGATGGGAGAGGGAGTGCCAATTCTGGACACTGTTACGAAGCCCTGCAAGGTGAAGCAGATTGATAAATATACCTTCAGCATCATCCTGACACAGGGGTTGAACCGGCAGATTCGCCGTATGTGCGAATACCTGGGGTACCGGGTGGTCTATCTGAGGCGCATACGGATTATGAATATCCTGCTGGGAAGGCTGAAGACGGGGGATTACCGCAATGTAACAGAGAAGGAGATAGAAGAGCTGAACCGTCTGCTTCGTGACAGCGGGAGCCGGCACAGGGCGTGAGAGGAGTATGGAGCGATTATGAATATCAGGAAAGAGATCGAGGAATTAAGAAGACAGATACAATATCATAATGACCGGTATTATAATCAGGATGACCCGGAAATTTCCGATTATGAATATGATCAACTGTCCCTGCGATTGCGCAAGCTGGAGGAAGAGCATCCGGAGTACGCAGATGCGGATTCTCCTACCCGGAAGGTGGGGGGGAGCGCAAAGCGGGAAGCCGGAGTCCTTGTAAAGCATAATGTTCCCATGCTTAGCCTCCAGGATGCATTTGAGCGGGAGGAAGTATACAGCTTTGTGGAGAAGGTACGGAAGGAGTATGGTGACCCGGTCTTTGTGGTGGAGAAGAAAATTGACGGCTTGTCCATAGCCCTTCGATACACGGACGGGATTCTGACCATGGGTGTGACCCGGGGAGACGGTATTATCCAGGGAGAAGATGTGACGGAAAATGTGAAAATGATCCGGGATGTGGTTACCCGGTTGAAGGAGCCGGTTCCTTATATCGAGATCCGCGGTGAGGTGCATATGAGGCTGGCGGATTTTGAAGAGGTAAATGAGCGGCTGGAGGCGGCAGGGAAGAAGCCCTTTGCCAATCCGCGCAATTGCTCTGCGGGCAGCCTTCGTCAATTAGATCCGGAGATCGTAAGGGAGCGTAAGCTGTCTCTTTTTGTATTTAATATTCAGGAGGCCAGGGGGATCGAGTTCAAGACGCATTCGGAAGGCCTGGAATGGCTGAAGAAGCAGGGAATTAAGGTGGTGGAAGGATACCGGCTCTGCAGTACGGCGGATGAGGTATGGGAAGCGATTCAGGAGATAGGAGAATCCAGAGGCAGCCTGGCATATGATATTGACGGTGCGGTAGTCAAGGTGGACAGCCTGGCAATACGGGAGCAGCTGGGTGCAACCTCTAAGGTGCCCCGCTGGGCCATTGCCTATAAATACCCGCCGGAGGCAAAGGAAAGTGTGGTCAAGGAGATACGCCTCACAGTGGGGCGCACAGGGAGAATTACGCCTACGGCCATTTTTGAGCCGATTCGCCTCTGCGGAACCAATGTGGAAAGGGCAACCCTTCACAATCAGGATCGCATTGATGAACTGGATGTGAGGGTTGGGGATACGATTTTAGTCAGAAAAGCGGGAGAGATTATACCGGAGGTTCTTTCGGTAAACAAAGAAAAACGTCCGGAAGGCACCATACCCTTCCGTATCTCTGACACCTGCCCCAGCTGCGGTGCTCCTACGGTTCGGGATGCCAATACGGCGGATACCAAATGCACCAATATCAACTGCCCGGCCCAGCTCAGCCAGCATATCATTAATTTTGTGGGCCGCAACGCCATGGATATCAAAGGCTTCGGTGAGGCTTATATTGAGGTTTTGATCCAGGAGGGGTATTTGAAGGACGTGGCGGATATCTATGATCTGAAGAATTACCGTGAGGAACTGATTGAAAAGGGCCTGATCGGAAAAGAGAAGAATACGGATAAACTGCTGAAAGCCATTGAAGACAGCAAAGAGAACGACATCGACCGTTTGATTACGGGACTTGGAATTAAAAATATAGGAAGGCAGGCAGGAGCTCAGCTGAAGAAGCGCTTCCGTTCCCTTCATGAGTTGATGAGCGCTTCCTATGAGGAACTGGTTGCCGTCGATGATGTGGGTGATATCACAGCCCGGTCCATTACAGAATTCTTTCAGCAGGAGGAGAACCGGAGGATACTGGACCGCCTGGAGAAGGCGGGAATGAATTTTACCTCATTGACGGAGGAAAGCAGTGAGAATCAAAGCTTTGCGGGAATGACTTTCGTTATTACAGGAACTCTGCCTTCTATGGGACGCACCGAGATGGAGGAGCTGGTGAAGAAGCATGGCGGCAAGGTATCCGGAAGCGTATCCAAAAAGACCGGCTATCTGATAGCGGGAGAGAACGCAGGAAGTAAGCTGACTAAGGCCCGGGAGCTGGGCGTGACGGTGTTATCGGAAGAGGATGTCCTTACAATGCTTGACAGCAGTCCGCAGCCGGAAGAATAGCTGATTGCTCTCATAGCAGGCAGAATAGCTGCTGGCCGTTGATAGAAGCGGAAAGAATAGTCGGCTTCTTGATTAATGATGGAATTTGTGTTAAGATAAGCTCTATTAACTGCTGTATTCGTGTCTTAGACTACAATAAATCTATAGAAATGGTGATGAATTATGCCCATAAAAGTACAAAGTGATTTACCGGCAAAGAAGATTCTCGAAGATGAGAATATCTTTATGATGGATGAAACCCGCGCGATGCACCAGGATATCAGGCCGCTGAAGATTGCCATATTGAATCTGATGCCGGTCAAGGAGGATACAGAGGTTCAATTGCTGCGCAGCTTATCGAATACGCCGATTCAAGTGGATGTTACCTTCCTGACCACAGGAACCTATGTGGGAACCCATACACCGACCAGCCACCTGGATCAGTTTTATCTTACCTTTGATGATATCAAAAGCCGTAGATTTGACGGTCTGATTATCACCGGCGCACCGGTGGAGCTGATGGAATTTGAAGAAGTAACCTATTGGGATGAGCTGGTCCGTATCATGGAGTGGTCCAAAACCAATGTTACCTCGACCCTGCATATCTGCTGGGGAGCGCAGGCCGGTCTGTATTACCATTATGGGATACAGAAGAGGACCTTGGATAAGAAGATGTTCGGCATCTTTGAACACCGGGTGCGGGAGAGAAAGATTCCCTTTGTCCGGGGCTTTGACGATATATTCTATGCGCCTCATTCCCGGTATACAACGGTAACCAGGGAGGATATCCTCAGCCGGAAGGAGCTGACCATACTGGCAGAATCGGAGGAGGCAGGGGTATTTATCGTAATTGCCGAAGAAGGAAAGCAGATCTTTGTCATGGGACATCCTGAATATGACCGAATCTCCCTGGATAATGAATATAAGAGGGATGTGGCAAAAGGGCTGGAAATTGCGCTGCCCAAGAACTATTATCCTGAGGACCGCCCGGAGGTCAGACCGAACCTTGTGTGGAGGGCGCATGCCAATGCGATGTATACGAATTGGCTGAATTATTATGTTTACCAGGTTACACCTTACGATTTGTAAAGAATTATTAATCCAGGCATCTGCTGTAAAAGCGGGTGCTTGATGCGCTTTTTCCCATGGTAAAGCATTGACGAGCAGTTACAATTGTTATACAATCATAGGTAAGGCAATGGGCCCTTATTCAGAAGAAGATGCTTCTGACCATAAACCGGGGCCTGATACAAGTTGGGAGAGTAGCATATATGGGACTGATGAGTGCTCTGCGAAGCAAGCCTGCGATTTTTCTGGTCTTGATGATAGCTGTTGCCTGCATCTGCATCATTGGGGTTGTTGCGGTATTGCTTTTACGGTTGGAGAATGAAAAGAAGGTTACGAAAGCGGCGGTAGAGCTTAGAAGAATTACGAACAGTATCCGGGCCGGACTGGTGCATTTTAATCTGGAGGATAATGGAAAGATACTGTACGCAAGTAACGGGTTTTACGAATTATTGGGCTACGAGAAGAATGTGGCCAGGGAAGAGAAGAAGGTAAGCCTGCTTGATTTTATTGATCCCAGGGATATTTGTGTTCTGGAGAATATTAAGAAGCAGCTTGACCAGGATTTGATTCGCTGTGATGTCCGTATGGTTGCGAAGGACGGCAAGGTTTTGTATCTGATGATGAATGGAAATTGTGCTGTGGGCAGGGACGGTAAACATACTCTATCTGTGGTTTTCCTGGACATTACAGAGCAGAAGAGGATGCAGGAGCAGATTTTGCTGGAAGGGGAACGTTACCGCATTGCTGCCGAGCTTTCGAAGAATGTTCTGTTTGAATACCTTATCAAAAGCGACGAGATGCAGCTGTCCGAGCGTTTCCGTGAGCTTTTCGGTATTCAGCCTTCGATTGCCCGTTTTTATGGTAATTGTTTGAAATGCGGAGAATTTATTCATCCGGATGATTGGGGTGTTTACCTGGAGTTTTGCGAGGAGCTGGCTGCCGGTAATAATATTATTGAGACAGAGTTTCGGATACGGGATAAGATGGGGGCTTTCATCTGGTGTCAGGTGATGGGCAAGACCATCTATGACGACGATAAGAAGCCGATTCGTGTTATCGGAAGAATGGCGAATATCGATGCCCAGAAGAAGGAACTGGAGGCCATGGAATATAAGGCCACCAGAGATCCGCTGACGGGAGTATATAATAAGGAAGTCACCATAAAGAAGATCGATAAATTCATCGCGGGAAGCAGTTCGGACCGGCATGTTCTGATGCTGGTGGATTTTGATGATTTTAAGAGTGTGAATGATACCTACGGGCATATTCTGGGTGACAAGGTTTTAATTTACGTGATCGGAAGAATCAAAGAAATCTTCTCGGAAGGTGAGATCATCGGGAGAATCGGCGGGGACGAATTTGTTGTATTCACCGGGGATATCACCAATATTGATGAAGTTCTGGCTAAGGCCAGGAAGCTGAACAGTATCCTGGATACCACATATACCAGCGGCAGCCACAGTATTCCCATATCCGGAAGCATTGGCGTGGCAGTCTATCCGGAAGCGGGAATGAATTATGAACAGCTGATGGAGCGGGCTGATCAGGCCTTATACAAGGTAAAGGAGCAGGGCAAGAATAATTTCATGGTCTATTCCTCCACGTGACGGATGGCTGCAGCTGGGGCGAATCTCGCATGCTTTATTGAAAATCTTTTCGGGAAATTGCCTTTGTAATGTATAACAGAGCGATGCAAATGACGCATACTATAAAACAGAAGCTCAGCAGTAAGAGAACTTCGTTTATATGCGTCATTTTTTTTATGTATTCGTAGCTTCTCTTCAGCAGGAAACCGGCCAGGGCAATGATGACTGCCGGCTTAACGATGGAATCCACCCCGTTCATAGAAAAACGGACATTTCGCATAACGGCGAAAGCGTCCAGGCCGGTTACGATTAGCTGACCGATCAGCAGCGCAATGAGATAGCCCTTGATTCCGCGGGAGGGAATCAGAAAGGCCACCAGCAGGATCTTGCAGAGGGAGCTGATGATGGAATTGGCAAAGGTAATATGCGCCTTGCCCAGGCCATTAATGATGCTGCTGAGGGTAGTGGTGAGGTAGATCAGGGGGCATAGCCAGGCCAGGGTCATCAGATAGGAGCCGGCCTGCTCATTATGAAAAATAGTATTTCCCAGATCCTTTCCGAATAACAGGAAAAGCCCGGTGCTGACGATGCCGATCATAAGGCTGTATTTCACTGCGACAGCGGAGGTCTTTCCGATCAGTGTGTCGTTGCTGACCGCCTGGGCTTCCGATATGGTAGGAAGAATCAGCACGGCCAATGCATTGATCAGCGCCGTAGGAAACATAATAAAGGGAATGGACATTCCGTTGAGAATTCCGAAGGTGGTCATGGCTTCCTGGGTGGTGAGGCCGAAGCGGCGCAGCATGGCGGGAATCAGAATTGCCTCAATGCTGTGAAGGATGCTGAGCAGTAAGCGGTTAGCGGAGAGCGGGACGCTGAGGCTCAGGAGGCTTTTGAGAATCTGCCTGGGGCTGTCCGTTTTTGCTCTTGGATCAGGGCCGCCCGGCAGTATCTCGCCGGGGGAACGGCCCCATAGTAAAGAGCAGAGATTGTATAGACTGGAGGCCACTTCTCCGATGACCAGGCCAAAGACGGCCAGGCCCAGTGTGACCTTAGCTTCTCCTCCTCCTGCATACAGTGCCACAAGATAGACAATTACAATGCGGACGACCTGTTCCAGCAGTTGCGTTGAGGCCGGAATCCCTGCCCTTTTTAATCCGTAATAATAGCCGTTGATGCAGGCGGTTACTCCGCAGAAGGGAAATACCACGGCGAGAATACGAAGGGCTTCGGTGCTTCGCGCTTCCATAAGGAAACGTCCGGCGATGAAATCTGCATGGAAATAGACCGTTATGGACAAAATGACTGCCAGGGAGATGGACAGAATCAGCCCGGTCCAAAGAATTTTAGATATATTTTTGGAATTCCTCCGGCCAAGCTCGGCGGCTACCAGCCGGGAGATCGAGGTCTGAATGCCGGTGGCATATATGGTATAGCAGATGGTGTAAACGGGGAAGATCAGCTGGTAGATGCCAAGGAGCTCGGCTCCCATTGAGTTGGATAGAAAGATACGGTAAAAAAAGCCGGCAAAACGGGTGGCAAAACCGGCGGCGGTCAGAATCAGAGTTCCTTTTACCAGGGTGTTCCTTTTCATCTTCCGTAATTCGCTGGCGGTTAGGGGGGTGTGATTCATGGCGGCCTCCGGATGGGATTTTTAGAGGATCAGAATTGCCCATTGATCTCTATTTATGTATATTGCAGATGGGAAGAACTTATGTTAGGACATTGACAGCCTGTGAGAGGATTAACCTAAAATTTATATGTTACAATACACCATTCTGCATTGTAACCTTAATTGATAAAAATTTATTGACAAGGAATGAGGATAGTGCTATGCTTATAACCGAGTAATTTAATAGGAATTAAAATGGTAGGATATAAATTGTTACGATTGAAGAGATCTTCTTTTGTAACCGGCATATACCGGTAGGAAAGATACCGGAGAATGGGTAAGGTGAGAGATATGAAGCTTTCTACCAAGGGCAGATACGGTTTAAGAGCGGTGCTGGATATTGCGGTGCATGCGGATGAAGAAGCTGTGGCGCTTAGTCAGATTGCTGAGCAGCAGGGAGTATCCCTGAATTATCTGGAACAGTTGATTGCCAAGCTGAAGAAGGCCGGAATTGTGAAGAGCATCCGGGGGGCGCAGGGCGGTTATATGCTGGCGGTGCCGATGGAGACATTGTCCATAGGGGATATCCTGAGGGCGCTGGAGGGAGATTTGAGTCCGGTGGATTGTTCTGAGATAAAGGATGGCGAGAGTGCTTGCAGCCACTCGGATTCCTGTGTAACAAAATATGTCTGGAAGCGTATAAGTAATAGTATAAATGACGCGGTAGATTCTATCATGCTGTCGGAGCTTGTGGAAGAGAGCAGGAAAGTACAGTGCGGGACAGGAGCCATGGATACCAAAGCGAAACAGACATGTGGTAAATAATTTTTATTTTAGGAGATGACAACATGGAGAGAAAGATATACCTTGATAATGCGGCGACAACCAAGACAAGACCCGAAGTAGTGGAGGCAATGCTTCCTTATTTCACCGAATTATATGGAAATCCGTCCAGCGTGTACGAATTTGCTACCCAGAATAAGAAAGCAGTTGACGAAGCCAGGTCTGCGATTGCTAAGGTAATAGGGGCTGAGATCAACGAGATTTATTTTACCGGCAGCGGAACAGAAGCGGACAACTGGGCCCTAAAGGCGACGGCGGAGGCTTACGCTGCGAAAGGAAATCATATTATTACTTCCAGAATAGAACACCATGCAATTATCCACACCTGTGAGTATCTTCAAAAGCATGGCGTGGATGTGACTTATGTGGATGTGGATGAGAATGGAATCATCAAGCTGGATCAGCTGGAGAAAGCCATTCGTCCGACTACAATATTGATTTCCGTTATGTTTGCCAATAATGAGATCGGCACGATACAACCGATTAAGGAAATCGGAGCGATTGCAAAGAAGCATAATATATTGTTCCATACGGATGCGGTACAAGCCTTCGGACAAGTGGAGATCGATGTAAACGATCTGGGGATTGACATGCTGAGCGCCAGCGCCCATAAGCTGAACGGGCCCAAGGGTATCGGGCTTCTCTATATCAGGAAGGGTGTGAAAATCCGTTCCCTGATCCATGGCGGTGCGCAGGAGAGGCAGAGGCGTGCGGGAACGGAAAATGTTCCGGGTATCGTTGGTTTTGGAAAAGCGGTGGAAATTGCCGCGGCAACCATGGAGGAACGTACCAGGAAAGAGCTGGCTCTGCGGGATCTGCTGATGAAGCGTGTGATGGAGGAAATTCCTTTTGTGCGCATCAATGGGGATAAACATAGGAGATTACCCAATAATGCGAACTTCAGCTTTCAATTTATCGAGGGAGAATCCCTGCTGATTATGCTGGATATGAATAATATCTGTGCCTCCAGCGGCTCTGCCTGTACCTCAGGCTCTCTGGATCCTTCCCATGTGCTTCTGGCCATTGGTCTGCCTCATGAGATCGCCCACGGTTCCCTCCGCCTGACCCTGAATGATGAGATAACGGAAGAAGAGATTCACTACACCGTTGACCGGATTAAGGAAATCGTGGAAAAGCTCCGTAAGATGTCTCCCCTCTATGAGGATTTTATGAGAAAAAGATAGGAAGACACAGGAAAGAGACAGCATTTTAAGCCAGGATAAAGGCCGGATGAAATGTAAGGAAACAGGCGGATAACTTAACATATGATTATAGTTTGGAGGAAAGATTATGTATACAGAGAAGGTTATGGATCATTTTACCAACCCTAGAAACGTGGGTGAGATAGAGAATGCCAGCGGCGTCGGAACCGTAGGCAATGCAAAATGCGGTGACATTATGAGAATTTACCTGGATATCGATGATGCGGGTATTATCAATGATGTGAAGTTCAAGACCTTTGGCTGCGGTGCGGCGGTTGCTACCAGCAGCATGGCCACCGAGCTTGTGAAGGGCAAGAATGTGGAGGATGCCCTGAAGATCACCAATAAAGCGGTAATGGAAGCTCTGGACGGTCTGCCTCCGGTGAAGGTTCACTGCTCTTTGCTGGCGGAGGAGGCAATTCATGCCGCACTCTGGGATTATGCGGAGAAGAAGGGAATTAAGATTGAAGGCCTGGAAAAACCCAAGTCGGATATCAGCGAAGAGGAAGAGGTTATTGAATATTAAATAGTAATTTCATGGCATCATGGAATTGGTATTTTGGTTGGAGGAAGCGATGGAAAAAGTAGTAGTGGGAATGTCCGGAGGTGTGGATTCCTCCGTGGCAGCCTATCTTTTAAAGGAGCAGGGCTATGAGGTAATCGGGGTGACGATGCAGATCTGGCAGGATGAAGATATCTGCACCCTGGAAGAGAACGGCGGCTGCTGCGGGCTCAGCGCGGTGGAGGATGCGAGACGGGTGGCTTCCGTGCTGGATATTCCCTATTATGTGATGAATTTTAAGCAGGAGTTTAAGGATAAGGTAATCGATTATTTTGTCGGAGAGTATCTGAGAGCACAGACTCCCAATCCCTGTATTGCCTGTAACCGCTATGTAAAGTGGGAATCCCTGCTGAAGCGTTCACTGGATATCGGCGCCTCCTATATTGCCACAGGGCATTATGCCAGTATTGAACGGCTGCCGAATGACAGATATACCATTAAGAAATCGGTAACCCAGGCAAAGGATCAGACCTATGCCCTGTACAATCTGACACAGCATCAGCTCTCCCATACCCTGATGCCGGTAGGAGCCTATGCCAAGGACGAGATTCGCCGGATTGCGCTGGAGCAGAAGCTTCCGGTGGCGAACAAGCCGGACAGCCAGGAGATATGCTTTGTACCGGATAAGGATTATGCCGGTTTTATAGCCGGTTATCTGGAAGAGAAGAATCAGGGAGCAGCTGTCCAGGATCAGGCGGCGGCTTCCGAAGTCTGCACCGGTATGGAGCCCGGCAACTATGTAAATACGGCGGGAGAGATTCTGGGAAGGCATAAGGGACTGATCCACTATACCGTCGGTCAGCGCAAGGGCCTTGGAATTGCTATGGGACAGCCTGTGTTTGTCGTGGAGCTGTGTCCCGAGACCAATGAGGTGGTACTGGGAGGTTCCGATGAGGTGTTCTCGGACAGGCTGTATGCCAACCGGCTGAACTTCATGTCCATCGAAGACCTGGAAGGAGAGCTGGAGGTAGAGGCGAAGATCCGTTACAGCCATAAGGGAGCCCGCTGTGTGATCAGGAAGACGGCTCCGGATGAGGTGCTCTGTATTTTTGAAGAGCCCCAGAGGGCAATCACGCCGGGACAGGCCGTTGTCTTCTACCAGGGAGATTATGTGGTAGGAGGCGGCACGATTCTGCCCATGGCCGGCAGGCGGTCCGGCTAGAGCTTCTCGTAGACCGGCCGGCCCTGTTCAAAGACGGCATAATACCGATAACCCAGCCCCTTCAGCAGATCGGGAATTAGATGGAAATCATAAGCCAGATGCTCCGGTTTGTGAGCATCGGAACCAATGGTGATCAGTTCTCCGCCTAATTCACGGTATCGCTTCAGTATCTCGGCCTTGGGATGGGTATAGCCGGTACCATACTTCAGACCGGAGGTATTTACCTCAATTCCCCTGCCGCAGTCAATAATCGTCCTCAGGGCTTCATCCAGGATATCGGCATAGTCCGCATAGGAATAGTCCGCCTTCTTGCCGTCGGCGGTGGGAACATAGCGTATAATATAATCCAGATGTCCATAAATATTAAAATGCTTCCGGAACAGTCTGCAGTTCTGAGAGATGGAACGGAAATAAGCCAGAAGCCCCTCCTCCTTTGTCCGGTGTTCCCAGAACCGGGGATAATAAGGATCCATATAGTCTATTACATGAGTGGAGCCAATAACAAAATCAAAATGATAGCTTCCCATCAAAGCGTCCAGCTCCGCTCCTATCTGAGGCTGCAAGCCAAGCTCAATGCCGGTCAGTATCCGGATCTGTTTTCCGTACCGTTCCTTTAGCCTTTCCAGCCGGGAGATGTATTCCTCCGGATCAAATACGAAGCAGATGTCCTCCAGATGGGGGTAGTCATAATCCATGTGATCGGTAAAACAAATCTTTTTTAAACCCAATTCAATGGCACGTTCGATTGTCTGTTCCATGGGTGTCTGAGAATCACCGGAAAAATCGGAATGTACGTGGCAGTCAGTGATGATCATCTTGTCAACTCCTTTTATTAGTATGGAAATAAAGTCTCAAGTAAATATGCTTGCATTTAGGCCGGTCGGTCAAGGAACTAATCTGCCTGGGTAATGCCCGTAATATCCGTGGGTGATACCATGGAATAGTTGGTGTAATATACAACAAAGCCGGGCTTTCCGCCGCTGGGCTTCTTAACATTCTTCTTCTGGGTGTAATCAATCTCAGCCTTGTCCGCATCCCTCGCACTGGAATAATATGCTGCAAGCCTTGCCGCTTCTTCAAAGGTACGGTCGGGCAGCTCGTTTCCGGAAGACTTCACGATAACATGGGAACCGGCCTGTTTCTTGGCATGGAACCACCAGTCCCCGCCGTCCGCGAACTGGAAGGTCAGTTCGTCATTCTGGTAGTTGTTTTTGCCGACATACATATGATAACCGTCGGAGGAAATGTAGTGAAGAGGCTTGCTCTTGCTGTTGCTCTTTCCGCGGGAAGCCTTTTTCTCCTTCTTTGCCAGAGAAGCAGTTCTTTCCTGGTTTTTTGAGCCGCTGGTAAAACGCCGGCGGATATATCCGTACTCGGTGAGCTCCTGCTTTAAAGCGGTCAGATCGGCTTCCTCCGTGGCAATATCCAGTGCCGTCTGTATGGACTCCAGGTGGGATAATTCATCCTGTGTCTCCGATAACTGGATAGTAAGGGCATCATAGGTCCGCTTCATCTTATTATATTTTTCAAAATACTGCTTTGCGTTCTCCAGAGGGGTAAGAGTAGGGTCCAGGGGAATGCTGATGTTTTCATTGCTATAATAATTCAATGCATTAAGCAGATTGGCACCCGGTTTCAGCCCATAACCGTAAGTGGTGATCAACTCACCATAGATGCGGAACTTTTCCCGTTTTTCCGTGTCCTGGAGCTGCTTATACTGTAAATCATATTTCTTGCCGGCACGGTCCAGGGCGTTGGAGACAATCTTGCGCAGGTCGGCGGATTTCTGACGGATGCGGGCCGCGGAATCCTTCGAGGCATAAAAGACCTCCAGCAGAGCGGAGATGCTTTCATAATGCTGAACCTCATGATTGGCATAGCAGGTAAGCGCCACACTGGAGAATTCCACGGGGATATTATCTTTGGATACAATGTTTGGTGTAAATTCCCCGGCTTTTACCGTCTCCATCATACGGGTAAAATTATGATACAGATGCAGTCCTGTGACCTCCGTCAGAGTCTCGGTGTAATCCCCGGCATCAATGGAGGAACGGCAGCAGATTTCATTGGCCAGCAAAGGGCTGATACCGGTGAGATTGCCGTAGATTGCCTTGGCAACCGGAAGGGATTTGACTGTGAGAGCGCTCAGGAAGGTCTCATAATCCACCGTAAGGGGATCCAGCTTTGCGGTTGTGACAGGAATAAAGTAATCCCTGCCGGGTAAAACCTCCCTTACAGAGCTTACAAACTGATTAATTCTCTTAATGCTGTCAATGATCACCATGTTCTCATCGCAGAAAATAATATTGCTGTGCTTACCCATTAATTCAATGATCAGATGCTTAATCCGCAGATCCCCCATTTCATTGAGATGCTCCAGCTTGAAATTCACGATACGTTCCAGCCCAGGCTGGGAGATGTCCAGAATCTTAGCGCCGTTCAGATGCTTGCGAAGCAGCATGCAGAAGTTGGGTGCCGTCATGGGGCTGGGTTTATTGACACCGGACAGATAGATCAGGGGAAGGCCTGCCCCCGCAGAAAGCAGAAGACGGTACTGGCCACGTTCCTGCCCCTTAACCGTGAGGATTAATTCATCCTTCTCCGGCTGGGCGATTTTACTGATCCTGCCGCCCAACAGAGTTTTTCTTAATTCATCTATTACATTAGCGATAACAACGCCATCAAAAGCCATAGCTGTAAATCTCCTTTATCAAAGTCCTTCTTATCATGAAGAATTATAGCATACTAGTCTGAAAATGAATATCATTTTTTAAGGAATAAAACCGGAATATAACCTCAGGATATAGATACTATGCAAAATTTTCATAAAAAAGTCTATTGCATTAAAGCGGAGAAGCATTTATAATAGAAAAGACAAATACAAAGGCGCATTTGTTTTTTAAGTGCGCCTTTTTTGTGTATTTTAAAAGACAAGTGAGATACTATTTTAATCAAAGGAGATTAAATATGGGATATGTTGATGAAGTAATTGAATTAGTGGTTAAGAAAAATCCTGCGGAGCCGGAATTCCATCAAGCAGTAAAGGAAGTATTGGAATCTTTACGGGCAGTAGTGGAAGCAAATGAAGAGACCTTTAGAAGAGAAGCGCTCTTAGAGCGGCTGGTTGAGCCGGACCGTCAGATTAAATTCCGGGTGCCTTGGGTGGATGACAGCGGCAAGGTTCAGGTAAACACCGGTTATAGAGTACAGTTTAACAATGCAATCGGGCCTTACAAGGGCGGCCTGCGTCTGCATCCGTCCGTCAACCTGGGTATCATCAAATTCCTGGGCTTTGAGCAGATTTTCAAGAATTCTTTAACCGGCCTGCCCATCGGCGGCGGGAAAGGCGGTTCCGATTTTGATCCGAAGGGTAAGTCGGACAGGGAAGTATTGGCCTTTTGTACCAGCTTTATTACGGAGCTTTACAAGTATATTGGTGCGGATGTGGACGTACCGGCAGGGGATATCGGAACAGGCGCAAGAGAGATCGGTTATATGTACGGCCAGTTTAAGAAGATCAAGGGCACCTATGAGGGCGTATTAACCGGAAAGGGCCTGACCTATGGCGGTTCCCTGGCAAGGAAGGAAGCTACCGGCTACGGTCTGCTGTATCTGGTGGAAGAGATGCTCAAGTGCAATGGGCAGGATATCAAGGGTAAGGTATGTGCGGTATCCGGTTCCGGCAACGTGGCGATCTATGCAATCCAGAAAGCGCATCAGCTGGGAGCTAAGTGTGTGACCTGCAGTGATTCCAATGGATGGATCTATGATCCCGAGGGCATTGATGTTGCTGCTTTGCAGGAAATTAAAGAGGTTAAGAGAGCCAGATTAACCGAATATAAGAATTACAGGCCCAATTCCCAGTACCATGAGGGACGGGGAGTATGGACGGTAAAATGTGATGTTGCCCTTCCCTGTGCAACCCAGAATGAGCTTCTTCTGGAGGATGCTAAGGTATTGGTTGCAAACGGCTGCTTCGCAGTGGCGGAAGGTGCCAATATGCCCACCACTCTGGAGGCTACGGAATATCTTCAGGAGAACAAGGTATTATTTGCTCCCGGTAAGGCGGCAAATGCAGGCGGTGTGGCTACCTCCGCCCTGGAGATGACCCAGAACAGCGAGAGGCTGAGCTGGACCTTTGAAGAAGTAGATACCAAACTGAAGCATATCATGGTTAACATCTTCTGCAATCTGGATGATGCCGCCAAGAGGTACAATGCTGCCGGTAATTATGTAGTAGGCGCCAATATTGCAGGCTTCGAGAAGGTTGCCACAGCCATGATGGCACAGGGGATCTGGTAAAATTTCAGAAATAACATAAGATAACATACGATATAAGGAAAGCTGTCTTGGATAATGCGGTGGAATCAGGAGCCGTAATATCTGTGGCAGCTTTTTTGTTGAACATAAGAGCGGTTCGCAAGACGTGCCACTCATTGTTTTTTTACTTCCCAGGAAAGTTCTCCATAAAATCTCCACAACTTGCTGTTATAGTAATTACAGAAAGCGGTTTAACAGCCGAAAATCTTTAGAAAAGGAGAAACCCATGTCTTCAAAGCTTGTTACAAGAATGCTGATGATCAGTAACATGACCTGTGCCAATTGTGAAAACATCATTGAACAGGAGCTGGGTAAGGTGCCCGGAATACACCGGATCAAAGCGAGCTATTCCAAATCTGCGGTCAGCATTACCTATGATGAGAGTATTGTCCCGCCGGAGGTGATAGAAAAGACCCTGGAACAGGCAGGCTATTTCCTGAAAAAGAATTCCAAACAGATGAAGATTGGCGCTGCAGGGAAAGCGGCTTCTTCCAAGGGACAGACCGATTATACGGATATTGCGGCGGTACTGATTGTTATACTTGCCGTGTATATGATAGCGGAACGTTTTGGCATAGCGGATATCTTCCGGGCCTTTCCCACCGCCAAGGAGGGGATGGGATACGGGATGCTGTTTCTTATCGGGATCCTGACCTCGGTGCACTGTGTGGCCATGTGCGGGGGCATCTGTCTTACCCAGTGCGTGACAAAAGATACCTCTGCTCCCCAAGGGAAAACAATGCGGGAAAAGGGGGGAGTTATGGTTTCCATACGTCCCAGTTTGTTGTATAATCTGGGAAGAGTGATATCCTATACGACCCTGGGCGGAATCGTCGGCGCGATAGGCTCGGTGGTAAGCTTTTCCGGAGTCCTGCAGGGGGCCGTGCAGCTGGCGGCAGGAATATTCATGGTAATCATGGGACTGAATATGCTGAATGTTTTCCCCTGGCTGAAGAAGCTGAATCCAAGAATGCCAAAGAGTTTTGCCCGAATGATCTATTCCAAACGGGGAAGCTCCAGTCCGCTGTATATCGGTATTTTAAATGGACTTATGCCCTGCGGCCCGCTGCAGGCAATGCAGCTGTATGCTTTGTCGACCGGGAGTCCGCTCAAAGGAGCGGCGGCCATGTTTCTCTTCAGCATAGGAACCTTTCCTCTGATGTTTGCCTTTGGAGCGCTGGGCTCCCTTATGAATAAAAAGTTCTCCGGCAGGTTAATGACCATCAGTGCGGTTCTGGTAGTGGTGCTGGGGATATCCATGTTCAGCAGCGGCGCCAGCCTGTCCGGCTTGAGACTTCCCTCCGGGCCGGGGGTCAGCGGTGAACAGGCCGGTTCCGGGGGAGTGGCAAAGCTGGAGGACGGGATACAGATTGTGACCACAGGCCTTTCCTCCGGCAGGTATGAGCCCATCGCAGTGCAGAAGGGAATTCCGGTAAGATGGGTGATACAGGCGGAGAGCGGAGATATCAACGGATGCAATAACAGCATTATTATTCCGAAACTTGGTCTGAGGAAAAAGCTTGCTCTGGGGGATAATGTAATTGAATTTACTCCGGAGGAAAGCGGGATGATTTCTTATAGCTGCTGGATGGGAATGATCCGAAGCAGAATTACGGTAGTGGATGATATTGGAGAATATGGAAAGGAAAGATAACTATGAAAAAGAATAGAATGGATCTGAGAAAACTAATTATATTGGCAGCCGGTGCAATTGTGGCAATAATGCTTTTCCTTCGCTGGCAGGAGGGCACGGGAAGCGTCAATGCTCCCGAAAAAGGGAAGACTGCCTCTAATTCTGCGGTAATCGATGACGATATTGTTATTTCTGTAAAGGATGTGACGGAAACAGCCTCCTTCTATCCGGCTAAGATCAATGGCACAGAACTGGAGGTAATTGCCGTGAAAGCTTCCGATGGTACAGTGCGAACGGCATTTAATACCTGCCAGGTATGTTACAACTCCGGTAGGGGGTATTATAAACAGGATGGGAACCGGCTGGTATGCCAGAACTGCGGAAACCGGTTTGGCATGGATGATGTAGAGATCACCAGAGGCGGCTGCAATCCGGTGCCCATTACCTCTGAATATAAAGAAACCGGCGAAGAGACAATAACCATATCTAAGGATTTTTTGACCGAGGCAACGGTGATTTTCCAGAATTGGAGCAAATAACAGGAGTGGGATGTCTATGAATCACATGGCGAAGAAGATACTGGTAGTGGAGGATGAGGAAAAAATTCTGGAGGTGGTAAAGTCCTTCCTGGAAAGTAAGGGCTTTACTGTCCTTACTGCTCCCAACGGCAGAATTGCGCTGGATATCTTTGAGCAGGAGAGCATCGGGCTGGTGCTGCTGGATCTGATGCTCCCGGAGATATCAGGGGAAGAAGTATGCCGTGCCCTGAGAAAGAAGAGCAGGGTGCCTATTATCATGCTGACCGCCAAATCCCAGGAAGAGGATCTGCTGCAGGGACTTGGGCTGGGGGCGGATGATTATATTACAAAGCCCTTCGGCTTTAAGACGCTGTATGCCAGGATTGAAGCCGTGCTTAGAAGATCCGAGGAGGATCTCTCCGGGATGTTTTCTAAAAAATCCTTCTGTAATGGTGACCTGGTCATAGATTATAGCAACCGTTATGTCAGCAAGGCGGGACGCGAGGTCAGGCTGACTCCCAATGAATATAAGCTGCTGGTTCTCCTGGCCGGACATCCCAATAAGGTGTTCACCAGAGAGGACCTGATTGCAGTTGCTTTAGGGGAGGAGTTTGAGGGCTATGACCGTACCATTGACAGCCACATCAAGAATTTGAGGCAGAAAATCGAAAGTGATCCGAAGACTCCCCGCTATGTCAAAACAATTCATGGAGTGGGGTACCGGTTTGACATTGAATAGACAGGGAGGTCCGCATGAAACGTAGCTTAAAATCCAATGTATCCTCCGCAATCCTGATTCTTGTTCTGATTACGGTGGGAATCATCAGTCTTTTAGCCAATGCTTTGATAAACAGGCGGTTCACCGATTATATCAGCAGGCAGCAGGAGCTGAAGGCCCATATCATAACCTCAAGCATCAGCCAGCAGTATGATGCATCCACCGGCCAGTGGAACATGGACTATGTTCATGCCATCGGCATGTTTTCCCTGTACGAAGGCTACATTATCAAGATATACGATCAGCAGGGAAAGACCTTATGGGATGCGCAGGCTCATGATATGGGGCTGTGCAATCAGATTATGGGGGAGATATCGGACCGGATGAGAATTGAGTATCCCCAGTTGGACGGCGAATTCACCTCTGTGTCCTATGAGCTGGAGCAGGGCGAGATGGCGGTGGGAAGTGTGAGCATCAGCTATTTCGGCCCTTTCTTTTTAAATGAAAATGAATTCAAATTCCTGTACTCCCTCAACAAGATATTGCTGGGTGTGGGAGGGATCTCCTTGCTGGTGTCCCTGTTGGTGGGACATCTTCTGGCTAAACGCATCAGTCGTCCCATATTAAAGACAGTGGAAGCTGCCGGGGAGATCGCGGGAGGCAGATATGAGGTGCGCCTGGAAGAGAAGAGCGATACCAGGGAGCTTCATTTGCTGATATCCTCTGTTAATCATCTGGCAGAGTCCCTGGAAACCCTGGAAAAGCTTCGTAAACAGCTGACAGAGGATGTGGCCCACGAACTGCGTACGCCGATTACTATATTGCAATCCCATCTGGAGGCCATGACAGAAGGATTTTGGGAGGCTACTCCGGAGCGTCTCCAAAGCTGCTATGATGAGGTGGTACGGGTCGGCAATCTGGTGGGGGATCTGGAGAACCTGGCCAGTCTGGAGAAGGATAATCTAAATCCGGACAAAAAGAAAATGGAGCTGAGGACGGTGATTGAGCAGACCGTGGCCTCCTTTGAAGCAGAGCTTCTCCATAAGGAGCTCCAAGTGACGGTGCAGGGACCCCGTATTGAATTAATGGCGGATGTCAGCCGTATCAAACAGGTGGCGGTTAATCTTCTCGGCAATGCGATAAAATACTCCGGGACGGGAGGCAAGATCACGGTCGAGCTCCTTGAACAGCAGGATATTGCCGGATTTTCTGTTACCGACAATGGAATCGGAATTCCGAAGGAAGAGCTGCCCTATATCTTTGAACGGTTTTACCGGGCGGATAAATCCCGCAACCGCATGACCGGAGGCACGGGAATCGGATTAACCATTGTACAGTCAATCGTGCAGGCACATGGCGGCAGAGTAGAGGCGGAAAGCGAGCCAGGGAAGGGAAGCACCTTCCGGGTATACTTGCCGAAGGAATAAACCGGTGATATATTAAAATAAAGATTGACATATAATAGCGTATGATATATAGTATTATTAATATCAAATATACTAATTAATAAATACTATTATGCAATGAATAATAGTATGAAGCTTTACTAGAATATCTTTCTGCATGACCTTACTGAAATGGAAATATTTTAGTTGATTTTAATTAGAAAAAAGATATGATAATATTATAAGGAAGGAGGTTGTATTATGGAACAGAAAAAATTATATCGGTCAACCAGCAATAAAATGCTTTGCGGAGTATGCGGAGGAGTTGCTGAGTATTTCAATGTGGATCCTACGATCGTCCGTCTGGCGTGGGCAGCCGTGTGCCTGTTTGCAGGTGCAGGTATTATCGCGTATATTATTGCAGCAATTATTGTGCCGGTACAGATCTAAGCAAACCTTTCACTCCTATGTTTAATAAAAAGAAACCAAGGAACCTTGAGGCCCTTGGTTTCTTTTTATTGAACATAGGAGCGGTACGCAAGGCGTGTCGCTCGTTGTTTGAGAAAGCCGGTTTATAAAACCTTCTTAATAATATCCACAATCTGCGCTGCTTCATAGGGTTTAGTCAGAAATTCAGCAGCGCCGTATTTTATCGCATCTACCATCTTACCCTTCTGGCCGGCTGCGGTAACCATAATAACCCTGGCGGACCGGTCGTGCTCCTTGATTTTTCTCAGGGCCTCCAAGCCATCCATCACCGGCATGGTAATATCCATGGTAGTAAGCTCCGGCCGGATCTCTATGTATTTCGCCAGGCCGTCCTTTCCGTCGACAGCTTCGGCAACCACCTCATGTCCGTGTTCTTCTAAAATAGCTCTTAAGATTTTCCGGGATGTTCTTGAATCATCTACAATTAGTATTTTAGCCATAATAATCCTCCTTTTTCTCGCTAACTGATACTCTGCTGCTGACGCAGCACCAATCTAGGTTATGGAAACGGTATGATCAGTAATTACTGCAAGCTCTACCTGTTCGCCGCGGATCATAATGGGTACGAGGAAGAGGCCGCCTTCTGCGGTGAGCGTTCCATTCCGATAATAGCCGGGAGGTGTCATATCAATCTGTATCTCCTCCTGACTCAGCTTTGAAGCGTAAAGGCCATTGGTGCAGTTAATAAATTCACATACGGAGTCAAAGGCGTCTTCATCCATGGCTGTAAAGTCTTCCTTAGCGAAGGGCCGGGCAATTTCAAGCAATGCCTTGTCACTTCCCGCAAGTCCCACGAAGACACTGTGATCTCCGGTCATCTGCTGGCAGGCCAATCCGGAGAAGGAGTATTCCTTTGCCGTGTACGCCTTTTTCAGCAGAAGCTCGCTGTTGATGAAACGGATGATGTTGCGGATGGCCAGAGCGGCACATTCCCCGGTAAAAGGAATTCCCGAATCCACAAATACATCGATAATTCTGTCGATATCACCGGATTTCAAGGCTTCTACGTCGGAATTGCTGTAATTGTTCTCTTGCTGATATTCTTCAAGACAGGCTTCGATTTCCTGACGGGTCAGAATACCCTGCTCCGTCGCCAGCTGTATAAAGCTGAGATAGGAATTGCCCTGGAGATTGAGCAGGTGGGTTACCTCCTCCGCCACCAGATATCCCTTATCAATGGCGATGTCACCGAAGCGCCGGTCTGTCTTCTTCTGGATTTCATTGATTTCCTCCGCCTGCTTTGCAGTGAGGAGCTTTTCAGATACTGCGATAAGACCCAATTTTGCTTTGGTTTGGTGAAGCTGCTGAACCAGACTGTCAAATTGTGATTGAGAAATCTTATTCTTGTCTAATAAGTAGTGGCATAAGTATAGTCCGAACATGATATTTCCCCTTTCATAATTTATAATAAACTTCCGGCATTCCCATACCGGGAAGAAATGTGACAGGCAGCCCTCTTTGCATCCTGTCTGAAAATCCCGAATAAAAGAATGTTTTACAACCTACTATATACCAATATACAACAAATTAAATAAAAAATATAGTATATAATTCATAATTTGAGTAAAAATTGAAAAAACATTATAACAGTTCAGACGGCAATGTCAGTTAGTTAAGACGGGGTAGGGAAGGAGGGCTTGTAAAAATTTCTTCTTTCATGATGACAATTTTAAATAACTATGATAAAGTAATGATTAATTAAGAAATGAACTGAGGAAAGGCGCGTGTATAAACATGAAGACTATGATTGAATTATTATCGGCGGAAATGAGGGAGGCCTTTGCAGAAAAAGGCTATGAGGAGAAGTTTGGCGCCGTCACTCTTTCCAACCGTCCCGATTTATGCCAGTATCAATGCAATGGAGCTCTGGCAGCTGCAAAGCAGTATAAAATGGCTCCCATCAAGATTGCCCAGGAGATTGCCGAGGTATTACAAAACAGCCGGATGATTAAGGAGGCTGTGGCAATTATGCCGGGCTTTATCAATATTAATCTGAAGGAAGAATATCTTGCAAAATATTTAAACCGCATGAAGAGCGAGGAGCGCTACGGAGTGGAGAAGGATCCTCAGCCCAGAACAGTGGTCATCGATTATGGCGGACCCAATATCGCAAAGCCCCTGCACGTAGGGCATATGCGCTCCGCTATCATTGGGGAAAGCCTTAAGAAGCTGCTGCGCTATGTAGGTCATACGGTGATCGGAGACGCGCATCTTGGAGATTGGGGAACCCAGATGGGCCTTATCATTGCAGAGGTGAAGAGGCGTCAGCCCCAGCTGGTGTATTTTGATGACAGTTATACCGGTGAATACCCGGCAGAAGCTCCCTTTAACATATCGGAGCTGGAGGAAATCTATCCTGCCGCCAGTGAGTATTCCAAGAGCAACCCTGATTTCAGGGAAGAGGCTAAGACGATAACCTATCATCTGCAAAATGGGCACAGGGGATATACCGCCCTGTGGAATCACATTCTGCAGGTATCTGTTACCGATCTTCAGAAAATATATGAGACTCTCAAGGTGTCCTTTGATCTGTGGAAGAAGGAAAGCGATGCGCAGCCCTATATCCCGGAGATGATTGAATATTTTAAGGGGAATAATTATACCAGAATCAGCGAGGGAGCGCTGGTGGTGGACGTCAAGGAAGAGACGGATACGAAGGAGGTTCCTCCGTGCATGATCTTGAAGACGGACGGCGCCGCTCTTTACAATACGACGGATCTTGCCACCATTGTGGAACGGATGAAGCTCTTTGCACCGGATCAGATCATCTACGTGGTGGACAAGAGGCAGGAGCTGAACTTTGAGATCGTATTCCGCTGCGCAAGGAAGACAAAGCTGGTGAAGGAGGATACCCGGCTGGATTTCATCGGTTTCGGAACGATGAACGGGAAGGACGGGAAGCCCTTTAAGACCAGGGAAGGCGGAGTGATGCGCCTGGAATATCTCATTAACAGTGTGACGGAGGAAGTCTACCGCAAGATCATGGAGAACAGGAGCATGGAGGAGGAAGAGGCCCGCAGGGTGGCTTCCCAGGTAGGTCTGGCGGCATTGAAATACGGTGATCTGTCCAATCAGATATCCAAGGATTATGTCTTTGATGTGGAACGCTTTACCAGCTTTGAGGGAGATACCGGACCCTATATTCTCTATACCATTGTCCGGATTAAGTCCATCCTGGCAAAATACCGGGAAAGCAATCCGGGGGCGGCAGCCCTTGATTTGCTTCCGGCTGTTTCAGCCAGTGAGCAGGGGCTGATGCTGGAGCTGACCAAATTCACGGAAATGATCCGGACGGCTTATCAGGAGCTGGCACCTCACCGGATTTGTGCCTATATCTATGATTTGGCCAATGCCTTTAACACTTTCTATCATGATACGAAGATCATTGCCGAGGAGGATAAGCAGAGACAGTCCTCCTGGATTGCATTAATTACTATGGTACAGGATATATTAACAACCTGCATAGATCTCCTTGGCTTTGAGGCCCCGGAGAGAATGTAAAAGCGTACAAAGTACGCATGCGCGGTGGAATGCGCAGACATGGAGGCAAAGCGTGTATCGTCTTATATCGAAGCTTATCATATATACAAATCTGGATCGAAAGGGCTTTCTGTATCAGCTGTCCGGGCTGATACAGGAGTTTGACAGCAGGAACCGGGAGCAGGGACTGACGGAAGAAGAGAAGGAGAGCCTGATATCCCGAATCTATGAGCTGATCCATCAGCTGCTGCAATTGGCCACCGATTATGGCTTCAATCACAATCTCTGGCATAATTATCTGGCCTATTTGCTGGTCACGGCGGAGAATCCCTTCAGTCTGACCTGCGAGAAGACAGGGGCGAAGGAAGGTTCCGTGAATCAGTTTGCCAGAAATGATTTCGGAATCTTCAAGGCACTGTTTGATTATGATTTCCTGCCCCTGGAGAGAGAGCTGGGGATTAACTGCTTTTCCATTCTTGCGAACTACCATGCCATTGAAAAAAACAGCAGCAGATATAATAAAAGTGTCAGCGAAAAGGTTCAGATATTAAGCAGCCGGATTGAGCAGGCAGGGGATGAGAACGAAGTATTTACCTGTGTGACGGATTTTTACCGGGATTATGGTGTGGGGATGTTCGGCCTCAATAAAGCCTTTCGTATCAAGAAGCCGGAAGGAGAGCTGGAACTGGTGCCCATCACCAACACCCAGGAGGTCTGGTTGAAGGATCTGGTGGGGTATGAGCTTCAGAAGAAGAAATTAACGGACAATACCAGGGCATTTATCGAGGGAAGAAAGGCGAACAATGTTCTTCTCTTCGGAGACAGCGGAACCGGCAAATCCACCTCGGTAAAAGCGCTTCTCAACGAATATTATTTGCAGGGCCTTAGAATTATTGAGATTTATAAGCACCAGTTTGAGGATCTGTCCGAAGTAATTGCCATGGTGAAGAACCGGAATTACAAATTCATAATTTATATGGATGATCTGTCTTTTGAAGAATTTGAGATAGAATATAAGTACTTGAAGGCGGTCATTGAGGGAGGGCTGGAGATCAAGCCGGATAATGTGCTGATCTATGCCACTTCCAACCGGAGGCATCTGATCCGCGAGACCTGGAGCGACCGCTCCGACATGGAGGTTACGGAGGAGCTGCACCGCTCCGATACCATGCAGGAGAAGCTTTCCCTGGTGGCGCGGTTCGGTATTACCATTAATTTCTCGGCACCCGGTAAGAAGGAATTCCAGCAGATTGTCCTGGAGCTGGCCAAACGCCAGGGGATTTCCCTGTCCCAGGAGGAATTGCTGCTGGAGGCCAACCGCTGGGAGCTGTCCCATGGCGGGATGTCAGGGCGTACAGCGCAGCAATTTATTCATTATCTGGCAGGGAAACCAGGTACGGTGATGTAAAAACCAAAGAAGAAAGTTCGATCTGAAAGGAGATGCGGTATGGAAAAGTACAGAATATTGGTAAAGGGTATTGTTCAGTATGAGGACAAATATCTGGTGGTAAAAAGATGGTTTGATGATCGTCTGGTGGAACCCTTTCAATGGGGGTTTATTGATGGTGTTATTGAGTTCGGTGAGGCTCCGGATAAGGCGGTCCTGCGCTGCATCAGCGAGCAGACGGGACTGACCGCAGCCGTGGAGCGCATTCTCTATACCTGGACCTTTACCACCGGAGATATATTTAATATCGGAATCAGCTATCTCTGCCAGGTGGGCTTTGACGATATCATCCTGTCGGAGGAGCTGACGGACGCCAGATGGATTACAAAGTATGAGTTGGAGAATTATATTGACCGCAGGATATTGGATGATGTGGAGGCCGCGGAATTATAAAGGAGTTGCCATGCGTACATTAATAAAGAATGGTTATCTGATTGACCCGGCGGCGGGCCGGGAAGGAGCTTATGATATTCTCATTGACGGCGAATTCATAAGCAGAGTGGAGAAACAGATTCCTCCCAAAGAGCTGACACAGGGGGAAGAAGTGGCTTCGGAGGAAGAATTGACCGTGATTGATGCCGGCGGCTGTTATGTGATGCCGGGTTTTATCGATCTGCATGTCCATCTTCGGGAGCCTGGTTTTGAATACAAGGAAACCATAGCCACCGGTGCCATGGCTGCTGCGGCAGGCGGTTATACTACCATCTGCCCCATGCCCAATACCAGCCCGGCGGCAGACAGCGGCGCAATGATAGAGCGGATCCGGTCGAAGGCGGAGCAGGAAGCGGTGGTTAATATTCTTCCCGTAGGCGCGGTCACTCTGGGGCAGGCGGGGAAGGAGCTGGTATCCATCGGAGAGCTTAAGGCGGCGGGAGCGGTGGCCTTAAGTGAGGACGGGAAATCGGTGATGAACAGCGCTTTGTACATGGAAGCCATGCGGCAGGCCGCCCGCCACGGGATGCCGATCTTTGCCCATTGCGAGGACAAGGAGCTGGCAGGAAAGGGAGCCGTTAACGCGGGCCGTAAGGCGGAAGAACTGGGCCTGCCGGGAATCTGCAATGCCGTGGAGGATATCATAACGGCAAGGGATATTCTCATGGCGAAGGAGAGCGGAGCACAGCTTCACCTGTGCCATATCTCCACCAGGGACAGTGCCAGGATGCTGGGGCTTGCCAAGAAGGACGGCCTGCGGGTAACCGGGGAGGTTTGTCCTCATCATTTTGTTTTGTCCGATCAGGACATTCCCGGAGATGATTCAGATTACAAGATGAATCCGCCTTTGCGCAGTCCGGAGGATGTGCAGGCGTTGAAGGAGGCTCTGAGGGATGGGATCATTGATGTGATCTCCACAGACCATGCTCCCCATTCCGCAGAAGAGAAGTCCGGATCCATGGCGGAAGCGCCCTTTGGTATTGTGGGTTCGGAGACCGCGTTTCCCCTGGTTCTGACGGAGCTGGTTGAGACGGGATATCTCAGTCCGGCCCAGATGGTGGAGAAGATGAGCGCCAATCCCGCCAGAGTGCTGGGACTTGACCGCGGCTGCCTCGATGTGGGAAAGGTGGCGGATCTGGTGATTGCCGATCCCGGAGAAGAATATTGCATTGATAAGGAGAAGTTTTATTCCAAAGGCAGGAACACGCCCTTCCATGGCCGGAAGGTAAGGGGAAGGATTGTTGCGACTCTGGTATCCGGCAAGGTTGTATATTCCTTTGAGGAGGGTATCAGGCCGTAAAATGCCGGATATTAATACAAGAATGAAAGGGAACGGTATCGTAAATGATTAATAAATTAGCGGAGAAAATAGGAAAGCTGGAGGCTCCCATTGTTGTCGGGCTGGACCCGATGCTGGAGTATATCCCCCGGCATATCCTCGAGAAAGCCTATGCTGAGAAGGGAGAGAATCTGGAGGGTGCGGCGGAAGCCATCTGGCAGTATAACCGGGGAATTGTGGACGCTACCTGTGATCTGATTCCGGCAGTTAAGCCCCAGATTGCCATGTATGAGCAATTCGGTATCGAAGGAATGAAGGCCTTTAAGAAGACCGTGGATTACTGTAAGGAAAAGGGACTGGCGGTAATCGGAGATATTAAGCGCGGAGATATCGGCTCCACCTCAGCAGCTTATGCAATCGGCCACCTGGGGAAGGTGACCGTCGGACAGAATTCCTTCCGGGGCTTTGACGAGGATTTTGTAACACTGAATCCCTACATGGGAGCGGATGCCGTCAATCCCTTCCTGGAGGTATGCAAGGAAGAGAAGAAGGGGGTATTTATTCTTGTGAAGACTTCCAATCCTTCCAGCGGTGATTTTCAGGATCAGCTGGTAGGAGACAGACCTCTCTATGAGCTGGTGGGCCGCAAGGTGGCAGAGTGGGGAGAGCAGCATATGGGTGATACCTACAGCTATGTCGGCGCGGTGGTGGGAGCCACCTATCCGGAGATGGGCCGGATCCTTCGTGAGATCATGCCCAAAGCCTTTATTCTGGTGCCCGGCTACGGAGCCCAGGGAGGCAAGGCGGAAGACCTGGTTCATTATTTTAACAAGGATGGACTTGGGGCAATTGTAAACTCCTCCCGCGGTATTATTGCGGCGTATAAGCTGAAGGGATATGAGCGCTTTGGAGAGCAGGCCTACGCGGATGCTTCCAGGCAGGCAGTCATTGATATGAGAGAAGATTTAAGGAAAGCATGGAGACAAGCGAAATAGAAGAAAATGCGCTTTGAAACGATGGATATCGATCAAAGCGCATTTTTTATAGTAAACTTCGGATTAGCACTTTTCCGGTTCCGGGTACTCCGTACCGAAGGTATCTACGGTAAGCTTTGCCATGATCTGAGGCTCCAAAGGAGCGTCGGAATAATCTGTCTTAGTCTCGGCAACCTTATTGACTGCCTCCATGCCCTCAATTACCTTGCCGAAAGCAGCATAGGAGCCATCCAGGTGGGGAGAATCCTTATGCATGATAAAGAACTGGGAGCCTGCGGAATCCGGACGCTGTGACCGGGCCATAGAGAGGACGCCTGCGGTGTGCTTCAGATTATTGGGAACATTGTTATATGAAAACTCGCCTTTGATGGAATAACCGGGGCCGCCCATGCCGGTGCCCTCCGGGTCGCCGCCCTGAATCATAAAACCGCGGATTACTCTGTGAAATTTCAGTCCGTCGTAGAAGCCCTTTTTAACCAAAGAGATAAAATTATTCACTGTGTTGGGTGCGATCTCGGGATATAATTCGATTCGAATAGTATCTCCGTTTTGCAATTCCATTGTAACGATAGGATTCGTATTTGCCATTTTCATCATTTCCTCTCAAATTAAAATTTTCCTATAACTGATCCGGACTGACGCACCGTAATGCGATCAGCCCACGCTGGTAAATATATCATAGACGGGAACCCGTGTCAAGGAGTGGCTGCATACCTCCGCTCATGTCCGGCATCTCGTAAAAAAACTTGTAGTGTACCGGGAATTAAGTTATAATGTCCAAGATAAGCAGATTAGTCCATGATGGATAGGGCATTGACATATTTATTATTCCTAATCTGCGGACATGGTATAATATCCATAGGAGAAAATGATATGCCTGTAGCGATGAAAAAATATTTTGAGATTACCGAGCAGACCATGCTGGCAAAGGATATTTACAGCATGTGGATCAAAGCGGAAGAGATTGCGGCGGCGGCAGTCCCGGGACAATTTGTCTCGCTGTATTGCGGGGACAGGAGCAGGCTCCTGCCCAGGCCCATCAGCATTTGTGAGATTGACCGGCAGCGGGGGCTGATACGCCTGGTATACCGGGTTACCGGGGCCGGAACGAGAGAATTTGCCGGGTGGAAAGCCCGGGACAGGGTGGAGGTCATGGGGCCCTTCGGCAATGGCTTTACGCTAGAAGGCAGCAAGGCGATTCTCATGGGCGGCGGCATTGGGATTCCTCCGATGCTGGAGCTGGCCGGGCAATTGAACTGTGAAAAGCAGATTGTACTGGGATACCGTGATATTACCTTTTTAGAAGATGAATTTACACCCTACGGAAGCGTTCATATAGCCACGGAGGACGGCAGCAAGGGCACCAAGGGGAATGTATTGGATGCCCTGAGGGAGAAGGGGCTGGAAGGAGATATCATCTTCGCCTGCGGGCCTACGCCCATGCTTCGTGGAATCCAGGCCTATGCGCTGGAGAAGGGAATCCGCTGTCAGTTATCCATGGAAGAGAGGATGGCCTGCGGTGTCGGAGCCTGCCTGGCCTGTGTCTGCAAGACGAAGGAAATTGATCATCACAGCAATGTCCATAATAAACGTATTTGCAAGGACGGCCCTGTTTTTTATGGAGATGAGGTGGAGCTATGAATACGAAGATAACCATTGCCGGAGTAACCTTTCAGAATCCGGTAACAACAGCCTCCGGAACCTTTGGCTCCGGGATGGAATACAGTGATTATGTGGACCTGTCCAGACTGGGGGCGGTGACCACGAAGGGCGTTTCCAGCGTACCCTGGCCGGGGAATCCGACGCCCAGGGTGGCGGAGACCTATGGGGGGATGCTGAATGCAATCGGCCTTCAGAATCCCGGTATGGAAGTATTTATCCGAAGGGATATTCCCTTCTTAAGACAATATGATACGAAGATTATCGTGAATGTGGTTGGAAAGACCACCGAGGAATATTGTGAGGTGGTAGAGCGGCTGGCGGACTGTGATGTGGATATGCTGGAAATCAATATTTCCTGCCCCAATGTCAAGGAGGGCGGAATTGCCTTCGGCCAGGATCCGGGATGTGTGGAGGCGATTACCTCAGAAGTGAAGAAGCGGGCAAAGCAGCCGATTATTATGAAGCTGAGTCCCAATGTAACGGATATTGCAGAGATGGCCCGTGCGGCACAGGCCGGAGGAGCCGATGCCCTGTCCCTGATCAATACCATGACCGGCATGAAGATTGATATTCACCGCAGAGCCTGTCTGCTTGCCAATAAGACCGGAGGGCTTTCCGGGCCTGCAATCAAGCCGGTTGCCGTGCGCATGGTGTACCAGGTGGCTCACGCGGTAGATCTTCCCATTATCGGGATGGGCGGAATCTCTACTGCGGAGGATGCATTGGAATTTCTCATGGCGGGCGCCAGCATGGTTGCGGTAGGTACGGCTAATTTCATCAATCCTTCGGCGACCATAGAGGTTCTGGAAGGGATGGAAGAATATATGAGACAGTATAATATAAAGGATATCCGGGAGATTATTGGC
Source organism: Anaerotaenia torta (assembly GCF_050433395.1). Taxonomy (NCBI): domain Bacteria; kingdom Bacillati; phylum Bacillota; class Clostridia; order Lachnospirales; family Lachnospiraceae; genus Anaerotaenia; species Anaerotaenia torta. The sequence continues at coordinate 313,444 of NZ_JBNPXH010000004.1, read as the reverse complement.
TGCGTACAATAGCTTCCTTGTGCAAGGGAAGAGACCATAGTAACAGTTCAGAGGGCAATGAAAATTTAAAGAATCGAATTGAAAAAACACAGCTTTTATGGTAGGATAGGAGAAGCATTTGATGCAATGCGGTGAAACGGTTGAAAAGCCCGTCAATACAGGAGGAATTAAGATAATGGAACAGTACAAACAGGAATTTATTGAATTCATGGTTGATTGCGGAGTATTGAAATTTGGAGATTTCACGACGAAAAGCGGGCGGAAAACCCCCTTCTTTGTGAATACGGGCTTTTACAGAACGGGTGCGCAGCTGAGAAAGCTCGGCGAGTATTATGCCAGAGCAATTAATGATAAGTTCGGTTTGGATTTTGAGGTCTTATTCGGGCCGGCATATAAGGGAATTCCTTTGAGTGTTGCAGCTACCATGGCACTCAGTGAGTTCTATCAGAAGGATATCAGATACTGCTCCAACCGTAAGGAAGTGAAGGATCATGGGGATACGGGAATCCTTTTGGGCTCGCCCCTTGCTGATGGTGACAGAGTAGTTATCATAGAGGATGTAACCACAGCAGGAACATCCATCGGAGAGACCATGCCGATTTTGGCGGCCCAGGCCCAGGTGAAGGTATTGGGGCTGGTGGTTTCCGTAGACCGTATGGAGCGCGGGCAGGGCAGTAAAAGCGCCCTTTCCGAAATAGAAGACAATTATAATATTGCAACAACGGCTATTGTTACAATGAAAGATGTGGTAGAGCATCTGTATAATCGTCCCTACCGGGGGAAAATTGTAATTGATGATACATTAAAATCTGCAATTGATGCATATTATGAGCAATACGGTACAAAAAATTAATAATACAGGCTGCGATGGATAAAGGAGGGATAGAGATGATGGAGAAAATCTACCACACAATGAAGTCGGTTGGCGTGTGGAATCTTGTTATGGGAATTCTGTTGGTAGTCGCAGGAATCGTATCCGGTGTTTTACTAATACTGAATGGCGCGAAGCTGCTTAAGAAAAAATCGGAGCTGTTATTTTAAGGCGAAAAGAGCATCTGTTATAACGGGGAGACTGTTTCTTCATTGAATGGAAGCAGTCTTTTTCTGTCTGTACCGGAAACAAACAGAGGCATATTCTGTTGAAAGCTGTGTTACCTTCTGTTACAATGATTATGGTGCGATATATGGGACAAGAAAGCAAATTGAAATGTTTTAGAGCAGGTGAAATTCAATGCATGATATGAGTCTGTATGAGAAAAAAATAATCAATGACAAGGACTTTCCGGTGCAGATGTTTAAAAACCGGATTCAGAGAACCGGTTTCTACTGTCCTCCTCATTGGCATGAGCATATTGAGCTTCATTATGTTCTTAAAGGGCAGGGAACCTTCTACTGCAACCACAGGCCGCTTCCCATGGAGGAAGGCAGTCTGATTATTATTAACACCAATGAGCTTCATGAGGGAATGAGCCTGACGAAGGATTTCGAGGCACTGGTTATTATCTTTGAGATGAGCTCCTTCTCCAAGGAAGTGGCTAATTGCAATGTTATCTTCCAATCCATGATTGCCTCTGATGGGAACATTAAAAAACTCATGGAAGAGATTCATTGGGAGCAGGATCAGAAGCAAGCCGGATATAAGATGGCAATGAGGGGAAAGCTGTATGAGCTGATCACTTACCTGCTCCGCAATTATGTGGTGGAAAGCCTCTCTGACCGGGCCAATATCCGCCGGATTCATAATCTGAAACGACTGAATCTGGTGCTGAGGTATATCCAGGAGAATTATACCGAGGCGGTATCGATCCGCACTCTGGCAGAAATGATCCATCTCAGTGAATACCGTTTCTGCCATCTGTTTAAAGAAAGTCTGGGACAGAGCCCCCTCCATTATATTAACGAGGTAAGGCTGAAAAAAGCCCATCATCTGTTGGAGCAGAAGGAAATGACCGTGGCAGAAGTAGCAGCAGCTGTCGGCTTTACGGATTATAATAATTTTGGCCGTTTGTTTCGAAAATATTATGGGTATGCACCGTCTAATCTGTGGGAATGATATCTCCTGTCTATAAAACAGTGGAAATTATGAAATACAGCAAGATTGTATGTATATTCAGCAAGAAATCCATAGAAAACAGAGCACTTGTATTTTACAATTCAAAGTAAGACAATATGCCTTTATAAAATGAAAAATATAGGAGGAAAGTCAATGAAATTAGGAGTGTTTACAGTTGTACTAGGCGATATGCCCCTTGATCAGGCGTGTGAGTTTTTGGCAAAAAAAGGTGTCCAGACAGTTGAAATTGGATGCGGCGGATATCCGGGTAAGGCGCATTGCGATCCGGAAGTATTATTAAAGGATGAAAAGGAGCTGGAGAAGTTCAAGGCTGTGATTGCAAAGCATAATCTTGAGATCAGCGCCCTCAGCAGTCATGGCAATATGGTTCATCCGGTCAAGGAGATCGCCGATAAATTTGACCAGGATCTGACCAATGCGATTCTCTTGGCAGAAAAGCTGGGAGTGACGATTGTGAATACCTTTTCCGGATGCCCCGGCGGCAGCCCGGAGGACAGAATGCCCAACTGGGTAACCTGTTCCTGGCCGGAGGATTATCTGCATATTCTGGAGTACCAGTGGAACGAGATCCTGATCCCGTATTGGAAGAAGAAAGCAGCCTTTGCCAGAGAGCATGGTGTTACAAAGATTGCATTTGAAATGCATCCCGGCTTTTGTGTTTACAATACCAGTACGCTGCTTAAGCTTCGGGAGGCGGTGGGACCGGAGATCGGTGCTAATTTTGATCCCAGCCATCTGATCTGGCAGGGCATGGATCCCTGCGCCAGCATCCGTGAACTGGGCAAGGCCGGAGCGCTCTTCCATTTCCATGCAAAGGATACGAAGATCGATCCCTACAACACCGCGGTGAACGGTGTATTGGATACGGGCCATTATGGCAATGAGGTGAGCCGTTCCTGGATCTTCAGAGCGGTTGGATACGGCCATGGAGAGGAATTCTGGAAGGCAATCGTATCCGAGCTGCGTATGGCAGGCTATGATCATGCCCTCAGCATCGAGCATGAGGACAGCCTGATGTCCGGCAGAGAAGGGCTGAGCAAGGCAATTGAGTTCCTGAAGAATGTATTGATTTATGAAGCAAGAGGCGAGATGTTCTGGGCATAGTCCGGATAAGACATACATGGAGGCATTTTAAGAATGAAGGGTAATAATTATAGGATTGGTATCGTTGGTTTTGGCGGCATGGGCAACTGGCACAGGGAAATCATCGGAACCATTGACGGAATCGAGTTGGCTGGAATCTATGATATTGATGAGGCCCGCAAGGCTTATGCGAAAGAAGCCGGTGTGCACAGCTATGACAGCATGGAGGAACTTTTAAATGACCCGCAGATTGATCTGGTGCTGGTGGCAACACCCAATGATCTTCATAAGCCCATTGCAATTGCGGCAATGCGTGCGGGGAAGAATGTGGTGAGCGAGAAGCCGGTAACCTTGAATTCCGCGGATTTGCAGGAGATGATAAAGGTATCGGAAGAGACCGGCAAACTGTTTACCGTACATCAGAACCGCCGTTGGGATGAGGATTATCTGACAGTAAAGAAGATATATGACGAGCAGAAGCTGGGAGAAGTGAGCCGGATTGAGTCCAGGGTTCACGGTTCCAGGGGCATTCCCGGAGACTGGAGACAGGAGAAGGAGCATGGCGGCGGCATGGTGTTGGACTGGGGCGTGCATCTTCTGGATCAAATTCTCCAGATGATGGGAAGCACGAAGCTGAAGACAGTATATGCTACCGTAACCAATATCACCAATACCATGGTGGATGACGGCTTTACGGCACAGCTTGGCTTTGAGAACGGCGTTGATGTTCTGGTGGAAGTTGGAACCAGCAATTTCATCTCCCTGCCCAGATGGTATGTGACCGGTCAGAACGGTACGGCAATCATCGAGGATTGGAATCTGAACGGCCGGATTGTACGGGCTGCCGGAAAGGACGAAGAGGATGTGGTTCCGGTTCGTACCGCGGCCGGACTGACGAAGACCATGGCTCCCCGGAGAGAGGATACCATCCACACAGAGGAGCTGGATATAGTAAAGAGCGATATCCGGGATTTCTACCGCAATGTGATGAAAGCAATCGCGGGAGAAGAAGAACAGAAGATCAAATTGCCCGAGGTAATGAGAGTAATGAAGCTGATGGAGGCTGTTTTTGAATCCTCGGATAAGAAGCAGGTTATATTTTTTGAATAAGAGCCAGACAACGATGAAAAGGCGGAGAGGAGTTTCCATATGAAAACATTACCCGTTGCGCTCCAGGTGTACTCCATTCGGGAGGAGGCAGAACAGGATTTTGCCAAGGCAATGCAGGAAGTAAAGAAAATGGGTTATGACGGCGTGGAGCTGGCAGGCCTGTATGGTCATAATCCGGAGGAAATCCGGGATATTCTCAGTGAGACAGGCTTGATTCCGATTTCGGCCCATGTGTCCTACCAGGAATTCCAGCGGGATATGCAGGGAACCGTTCATAATTATGCGGTTATTGGCTGTAAATATGCAGCTATCCCCAATTTACCGGAGGAGCAGCGCTATGGCTCGGAGCATTTTGAAGAATTCATGAAGAATATACCGGCGATCTCCCAGGCGTGCAGGGAGGCCGGAATTACACTTCTGTACCATAATCATGACTTTGAGTTCCGGAAAACGGAGGATGGGGAGTACGTATTGGATTATATGTACCGTATCCATGGCAGTGAAGTGCTTCAAGTAGAGCTGGATACCTGCTGGACAAAATTTGCCGGTGAGGAGCCTGCCGCTTATATGAAGAAATATGCCGGCAGACTGCCGATCGTGCATTTGAAGGATTACAGCCTGGAGAAAGGCTTTGAATTCCGCGCGGTAGGGAAGGGAATACTGGACTTCCCGGCTATTCTGGAGCAGGCGGCAGCAGGTTCCAGCGAATGGGTTGTTGTGGAGCAGGATGGGCACCCGCAGTATTCAGCAATGGAAGATGCACGTTTAAGCAGGGAGTATCTAAGCTCCCAGGGCTGGTAGTCCGTCCTATACGACAAATGCTCCGCAGGATGCACATGCCGCGCACAAGGCAGATATTGCCTAAAGGCAACCGCGCGGCAACGCAAGAGTCTGCAAGCGGACTCTTTATTATAATTAACGGAGGTTTGATTCATGCGAAAGGTTAAGGTGGGTATCGTTGGCTGCGGAGGCATTGCGAATCAGAAGCATTTGCCTGCGATTAAGAAGAACGGTAATTTTGAAATCGTGGCGTTCTGTGATATTGACAGAGCCAAAGCGGAGGCGGCAAAGGCCCAATTCGGTACGGAGGCTTCCCGTGTGTATACGGATTATATGGAGATGGTGAAGGAAGAAGATATGGAGGCGGTCTATGTGCTGACTCCGAACAAATCCCATTCGGCTATTTCGATAGCTGCAATGAAGGCCGGCAAGCATGTTATGTGTGAAAAGCCCATGGCAAAATCCTATGCGGATGCAAAGCGGATGCTGGACACCGCAAGGGAGACGGGCAAGCTCCTCACCATAGGCTATCAGAACCGCTACCGTCCGGATTCTCTGTATCTTAAGACTGCCTGTGACAACGGGGATCTGGGAGAGGTCTACTATGCCCGTGCCCACGCTGTGCGCAGACGCGCAGTTCCCACATGGGGAGTATTTCTCAATGAGGAGGAGCAGGGAGGAGGACCGTTAATTGATATCGGTACCCATGCCCTTGACTTAACCCTCTGGATGATGAATAATTATGAGCCGGAATCCGTAACAGGTTCCGTATACCGTAAGCTGGCCGATCAGACGGATCAGGGCAATGCCTTCGGCAATTGGAAGCCGGAGGAATTCACTGTTGAGGATGCAGCAATCGGCTTTGTAAAGATGAAGAATGGTGCGACCATACATCTGGAAGCCTCCTGGGCTCTCAACACCCTGGAGGTGGATGAGGCTAAGACCAGTCTCTGCGGCACCAAGGCCGGTGCGGACATGAAGGACGGGCTTCGGATCAACCGGGTCAAGTATGACAGACAGAGTGTGGAGAAACCCAATCTGGAGGCCGGCGGAGTTGCTTTCTTCAGCGGTGCCAGTGAGGAGGCTCCCGACATTGAGCAGAAAGTATTCTATAATGCCATTACAAAAGGGGAAGAGCTGGTGGTAAAACCGGAGCAGGCGATTGTGGTGACCCAGATTCTGGAGGCCATCTATGAGGCCGCGCGCACCGGCAAGACTGTATATTTTTAACTTGACAAAAGCAGTTTGTTGGCATATGATTTAACTCGAAAGATACTTTGACTGCAGGCTTGAATTTGCAGAAGTGAAATGGAGATTTGGAATGAACGCAGCACTTAGATGGATTAAATTTGAAGCTATTATGAACGCAATTTTGCCCGTTAAGGGGATTCGTGCGCCCAAATATAATAGCTTTCAATATAACCCTATAAGTGAATTGGAGATTTCATAGCAGATTCAAATTCAGAATATTTGAAGAGGATGAAAAAAGGACCCAAGGCTTATTCGGCTTTGGATCCTTTTTTATTGTATAGGAAAGTTCGCCCTATACAATAAAATGCTCCGCAGGATGCACATGCCGCGCATAAGGCAGGTGTTGCCTTAAGGCAACCGCGCGGCAGCGCAAGAGTCCGCAAGCGGCCTCTTTATTTCAGAAACGGAGGAAATGATGATAGAGTTAAATGTGAATAACCTGGTAAAGTATTACGGTGCCGATAAGCTGTTTGAGAATATATCCCTTGAGATTAAAACCGGGGAAAAAATAGGCTTAATCGGGCAGAATGGCTGCGGTAAATCCACCTTGATGAAGATTCTCATGGGAGAGGAAGAGTATCAGAGCGGAGAGATCAGTCTCCGCAAGGAGAATAAGCTGGGATATCTGAATCAAATTCCGGTATATGAGAAATCGGCATCTGTTCTGGAGGTGCTGCGCCTCGCCTTCGAGCCCGTGAACCGGCTTCGCAGAGAGATGGAAGACCTGGAGGAAAGAATGGGGCAGCAGGACGGAGAGGAACTGCAAAGGGTGATGGGCCAATATGCCAGGCTTTTGGAAAAGTATGAGCATATGCACGGGTATGATATAGAGACCCGGATTGATAAGGTGACGGAGGGCCTGCAGATTGACGCAGCCATGAAGGAGATGCCTTTTGAGCGGCTCAGCGGAGGGGAAAAGACCCGTGTGATCTTAGCTAAAATACTTCTGGAGGAGCCGGATATCCTGCTGCTGGATGAACCGACCAACCACTTGGATCTGGTTACCATTGAATGGCTGGAAAGCTTTCTTAAGAATTATCAGGGAGCCGCGCTTATTATATCCCATGACCGGCATTTTCTTGATACCGTAGTCGGCAGGATCTATGAATTGGAATTGGATCATATGGAGGAATATCCCGGCAATTACAGCTATTATGTTACAGAGAAAGAGCGGCGTTTTCTCGTTGAATACCGCAATTACCAGAATCAGCAGAAGAAAATAGCGCGGATGGAGAAGCAGATTGAACGGTACCGTATCTGGGGAGTTATGAGAGACAGCGAGGTGATGTATAAGCGTGCCAAGGAGCTGGAGAAACGTCTGGAGAAGATTGAGGTGCTGGACCGCCCGGTACTGGAGAAGCGTAAGATCCGCCTGAAGCAGACGGCGGTGGGAAGATCAGGCAAGATCGCCATGGAGCTGGGCGGGGTAGGGCTGTCCTATGGTCAGAGAGAATTGCTCCGTGAAATTGATCTTGTGCTATACTATCAGGACAGTGCCTGTATCATAGGAGAGAACGGGAGCGGAAAAACCACCCTGTTAAAGCTGATTCTGGGGCAATTGGAGCCCACCCGGGGAAGCGTACGGCTGGGCGCCAGTATAAAGATCGGATATCTGCCCCAGCATGTGGAGTATCCGGATGAAGAGCAGACGGTGCTGGAGTATTTCTCCCGTCTGCATGACCTTCCCCAGGGAGCCGCCAGATCCCAGTTAGCGAAGGTGCTGTTTCTTCAAGAGGATGTGAATAAGAAGATAAAATTTCTCTCCGGCGGAGAGAAGAGCCGGCTGCGGCTGTGTTCCCTTACCTTTGAGGGAGCCAATCTGCTGCTTCTGGATGAGCCCACCAACCATCTTGATGTGGATTCCAGGGAGGTTCTGGAGGAGACTCTGGCCGATTATGAAGGGACGATGCTCTTTGTATCCCATGACCGGTATTTCATCCGCAAGCTGGCGGATAAGGTAATTGTACTGCAGCAGGGAAGAACCAGGCTGTATGACGGGGATTATGATTATTATCTGGAGGAAAGCAGCAAGGAGAAGGAGGAGAAACCGGTGCAGAGAATACCGCGGAACGAGCCCAAGGAGAAAACGGTACGAACCGGCACACAGGAGAAGAACCGGGCCGGTAAGCAATCCGGAAGAAGGCTGGAAGAATTGGAAGAAGTTATCGGAGAGCTGGAGGCGGAGGAGAAGGCATTAGGAGCAATGATGGAGGAATATAATACGGACGAGGCAAAATTAAATGAGCTGTATCACAGGCAGTGTCTTGTTAAATCGGAGCTGGAATCAGCCTATGCAGAGTGGGAGATAATACAGCTTGCAAATTAGTGTGGATTTTTGAGGTTCAGCTATGATACAATGTCCAAGAGAAACGGATGGCATTATTAATACGGTCACGAGAGGGACGATATTTTGAAAACACAGGATTTCTATTATGATTTACCGGAAGAGTTGATTGCCCAGGATCCCCTGGAGGACCGCTCCGGTTCCAGGTTATTGCTGCTGGACAAGAAGAGCGGCGCTATAGAGCATAGGATATTCAAACAGATCACCCGGTATCTGCGGAAAGGGGACTGTCTTGTAATCAATAATACAAAGGTAATACCGGCAAGACTGATCGGGGAGAAGCTTCGGGGGGATACCCTGTCAGAAGTGTCCGACAAAACAGCAGAAGAGACCTCCGGTGCCAGAATTGAGCTGCTGCTTTTAAAGCGCAGGGAGAATGATATCTGGGAGACCCTGGTCAAGCCCGGCAAGAAGGCCAGGAAGGGGACAAAGATCAGCTTTGGGAACGGAATCCTGGTGGGGGAAATTATCGATGTGCTGGAGGATGGCAATCGTTTGGTTCAATTTCAATATCAGGGGATTTTTGAAGAAATTCTGGATCAGCTGGGACAGATGCCGCTGCCGCCCTATATCACCCATGAACTGGCGGACAAGAGCAGATATCAGACGGTTTATGCCAAATATGAGGGCTCCGCGGCAGCTCCTACCGCAGGGCTTCATTTTACCAGGGAGCTGCTGGCTGAGATAGAAGGGATGGGAATACCCATCGTAAACGTTACCCTGCACGTTGGTCTTGGAACCTTCCGTCCGGTCAAGGTGGAAAATGTTCAGGAGCATCATATGCATTCGGAGTTCTATCAGGTGACCCAGGAGGCCGCCGATACCATTAATGAGACGAAGAGAAAGGGCGGACGTATCATCTGTGTGGGCACCACCAGCTGCAGAACCCTGGAGTCGGCAGCCGATGAACAGGGAAGGGTTCGGCCCGGCAGCGGGGATACTTCGATTTTCATCTATCCGGGATATCAGTTTAAGATTATGGATGCGTTAATTACGAATTTTCATCTGCCGGAATCCACGCTGATGATGCTGGTATCCGCCTTGGCGGGCAGGGAGCATATTATGGAGGCTTACCGGGAAGCTGTGAAGGAGCGTTACCGCTTCTTCAGCTTTGGGGATGCCATGTTTATTTCCTAGTACGAAATGATGGATGTATAATCCGTGGTATAAGGGATCGGAATAGGAGAAGGAGGATAGGAGATGTATACAAAGCAGGAGCTAATTCATGATATTAAGAAGCTGGGCATTGAACCGACGGACACATTGCTGATTCACTCTTCTATGAAAGCCATCGGTGAGGTAGTGGGCGGGGCGGACACGGTGCTGGATGCTTTTATGGAATATATGGGGGAAGGCTTGCTGATCTTTCCCACCCATACATGGGAACAGATGGGGAGTGAATACAGGGTGTTCCGTGTGGATACGGAGCCTTCCTGTGTGGGACTTTTAACGAATTTGTTTCTAAAGAGGCCGGGGGTGATCCGTTCCTGGCATCCCACCCATTCGGTGGCGGCATATGGAAGGGATGCGCAGGAATATACCTCCGGTGAGGAGAATAGCCAGACCCCCTGTCCCAGAACCGGCTGCTGGGGGAAGCTTTATGACCGCAAGGCGAAGATATTGTTTCTTGGCTGCAGCCTGAAACGAAATACTTACCTGCACGGAGTGGAGGAATGGAACGGGATTGAGAACCGCTTGACGGAGCATTACCGTCCTTTTCAGATCTTAACACCGGATGGCAGGCTGCTGGACCGCCCTATGAGGAGACATTATAATCCTCAGGGAGATATCTCACAGAATTACGACAAGATGTTAATTCCGTTTCTGCATCATGGGATTGCCAGGGAAGGAAGAATTGGTGATGCCGAAAGTGTATTATGTGATGCAGTTGGAATGGCAGAGCTTACTTCTTCTTACCTGCAGAGAAACCCGGATCTGTTTTTGAATGGAGACCCGGTTCCTGAGGATTGGCTTTAAAGTATAAAAAAGTCTATGGACTGTTGAAAACAATTGATCAGCATGCCATAGACTTTTTGATATTATTTTTGGGGGTTAACCTTATTGCTTCATCCTGGCCAGAATACTTCTCGCCACACTGATGCCGTTGGCGGAAGCCTGCTGAAGTCCGCGGGTTACCGCAGCTCCGTCGCCGATGGCACGCAGACCGGAAACACTGGTCTCAAAGTCTGTATCTACCACTACCTTATTGGAGTAGAACTTAACTTCAACACCGTACAACAGGGTCTCGTCACTGGCAATGCCGGGGGTAACCTTATCCAGGGCAAGGATCATTTCCTTAATATCCACCATAATCCGGTGAGGGAATACCAGGGATAAATCTCCCGGAATAGCATCCTTTAAAGTGGGGATCAGGTTATTCCTGCAAAGTCTTTCCTCGGTGGTACGTCTTCCTCTCTGGAAATCACCGAAGGTCTGAACCAGAATTCTGCCGCCGCAGAGCATATTGCTTAACTGGGCGATATGCTTGCCGTACTCGATGGGAGTCTTGAAGGGCTTGGTAAAATTCTTGGATACCAGGATGGCAAAATTGGTATTATTGGTTTTGAATTCCTTGGATTTATAGGCATGTCCATTGACTACCGCCAGGTTATTCTCATAGTATTCGGTAGCTACCTCACCGGAGGGATTGGTACAGAAGGTGCGTACCTTATCGTCAAAGGTAGGAGTATAGTATACCAGCTTTGCTTCATAGAGGTTCTTATTCAGGAATTCCATAACCTCATCCCGGACCTCAACACGAACGCCGATATCTACGGTACCCACCCTTGTTTCGATCCCATGCTCCTTGCAGATCTGGTTGAACCAGTCGGAGCCTTCCCGCCCAATGGCGGAGACGATCTCCTCTGCATAATAGGTATCACCCTTGGAGGTTACGATACCCTTTGCTTTTTTATCTTCAATAATAATGTCCTTGACCATGGTATTAAAGATCATTTCAACACCGCTTTCCAGCAGGTGCTCCTGTAATCTGGTATAAATTTTATACCCTTCTTCTGTACCAAGGTGGCGGATCGGGCATTCAATCAGCTTTAAATTGGCGTTGATGGCGCGTCTTCTGATCTCACGGATTTCTGCTTCCTTATCTATGCCGTAGACATTGGTATCCGCTCCGAATTTCAGATAAATATCGTCGGATTCCTTAATTAATTCCATAGTTTTATCATAACCCAAAATATCCGGAAGATTACCGCCGACATCCGGTGAAAGGGAGAGCTTTCCGTCAGAAAATGCTCCTGCTCCGGCGAATCCGGTAGTAATTGCACAAGGTTGGCAGCCGATACATTGCTTCGTGGTTCGTTTCGGACACATTCTTTTTTCAATGGGGCGTCCTTTTTCCACCATTAGTATTTTCAGATCTTTATTTTCTTTAATTAATTCATAGGCACAAAAAATACCGGAAGGTCCGGCTCCCATGATAATAACGTCATAATTCTGCATCGACAACACTCCTTCTGACATGATATTGGTTTTTGAACCGTGCTCATTCTATCATATTATCTGATACAATACAAGATGAATTATGACTTCTTTTCCTGAGCAGGATTGCAAATGTTACAGTTCACAGTGCAGTTGGGCGGAGGACATATGCTCCCTCACACAGGACGGAAGACACATAATCGAATTTGTATGCCATAGCCGTACAAGTGTATGTTCGTCTATGGCATACAAATCCAATCATATGTCTTTCATACAGTGCATTACGGGAACATCCTGTCCTCCACCCAACTGCACTGTGAACTGTAACTTGCAAATGGAGCTGCAAACCAGTATAATAATTAATCGGTGGGCCTGTATAGATACAGGTTTTGCAATGATCCGGGAAAGGCGATGAACTCATGAAGAGGAAACAACGAAGTAACTGCTCAGTATGGTTGAGAAATCTGCCGCAGGCTATACTGAGGGAAAAGAAATGAGATGCGGGACAGGCTCAGCCGTACTTTTTCATTCACTTAATTAAGATGAAAAAGGAGAACGGTTATGAAACATTTAAGAAAAATTGCAAAGAAATATAGAATCCTTATGATGGTCTACCTCGTAATGGGGTTGGCGCATGCATTTTTGCAGAGCTTTGGCTCAAGTTATTTTCAGCAGGTGATCGACAATTTCACCAATGACACTCTGTCTGTCTGGAATATTGTTATCTATGGGGCGGCAATGATTTCACTCTATCTTGTCAGCTATCTGGATGAGTATCCGGGGCGCAAGCTGGAGCATGGGATCGGGTTGAGTTTAAAGACGGACGCTATGCGGAAAATATCCGTGATTGACTATCTTTCCTATGTGAAACTCGGAACAGGCACATTAATCCAGCGGATTGAGAACGGAGCATCGGCAGGCAGCAATATACTGTTTGGCTTCTATTTGCGGCTGGCAAGCGGATTAATTCCGGAGATGCTATTTAGTATTGCATTCATTTTTGCTATCAACCGCATTGTTATGACAACAATATTGCTTGGATACCTTGTTGTTTTTATCATTACCAATCTTTTGCTGAAGGCTTTATACAAGGTTAAGTCCAGCATCCTTGTGAACGAGGAGAAGCTGAATCATTTTCTTGTCCGCGGCTTCATGGAAATGGTTGTGTTCCGGGTAAACCGGCGCTTTACCCATGAGATAAAAAAGGCAGAGGAGGCAGCAGGAGAAATTGTGTCTTCCAAAGTGAAGATGACGTTAATTCATGAAGCGTTCTTCACTATTTTTGCAATACTCATTGGATTTATCAAAATAGGAATTGTTGTATATGGGTGGACTGCAAAATCCCTGACCATTGGTGAGATCGTTGCCTTGATTGCTCTTGTGGACAACGCTTATATACCGATCGCCATCTTTAATGTGCTTTATGTTCAATACAAGCTGGATAAGGTTGCTTTTGCAAGGTATACCGATTTTTTAGATGCGAAAGAGGATATCCATCTGACACAAGGCATCGCAGTCTCCGAAATAAAGGGAGAGATCTTGTTTTCTGAAGTAAGCTTTTGCTACAACGAACGTAAGATATTCGACAACTTCAATCTGAATATAGAACAGGGAAAGAGCATCGCTTTTGTGGGTGAAAGCGGTTCGGGTAAATCAACGGCGGTAAAACTGATGGTTGGCTTGCTGCATCCCCAGGATGGACATATTACGGTGGGAGGCTTTGATTTAAACCAAATAAATCTTAACAGCTATTATGAGAACATTGCTTATCTTCCCCAGGAACCGCCCATCTTTGATGGAACTCTGCGCGAAAATCTTGTCTTTGACGATGCGATTGGCGATAGTGCCCTGATGGAGGCAATTGGAAGAACCGGATTAGACGGCCTGTATTCCAAGCTGGAAAAAGGGTTGGACACTTCCCTTGGGGAAAGAGGGGTCAGCCTGTCCGGCGGAGAGCGCCAGCAGCTTGCCCTTGCCCGTCTATGGTTTTCCAAGGCTAAGGTTGTCATATTTGATGAGGCCACCTCAGCAATCGACAATCTTACAGAGGAAGCCGTGATGAAGAATGTCATGGATTTGCTTTTGGGAAAGACTGTGATTGCAGTTGCCCACCGGCTTGATTCCATTCGATCATTTGACCAAATTTTTGTGTTTCAGGAAGGACACATTGTTGAGCATGGTCAATTTGATGAACTGATTGAAAAACATCAATATTTCTATGAGCTATACAGCAGGTCATTGGGATAGACAATAAAGCAAAGAGGTTGCTGCAAAATGCAGCAACCTCTTTAAATATCTGAATGTTGGATTCGGCCGGATACCCAACAGGCTGGGAACCGTAAGCGGCTTGAATTTATATCAGATCCAGATGCCGGAGGGCACTTTCGATTCCCTGATCGTCCACATCCCCGGTCACATGAGTAACAATATCCTTAATAGCCTGGGGTGAATTTCCCATGGCTATGGAATGCTTGGCATAAGTCAGCATGGGGAGGTCATTTTCTCCGTCACCGAAGGCATAGGTATCTTCGTGGGAAATCCCAAGGTGGTTTATGATATATTGAATGCCGCTGGCTTTGGAATATCCTTTGGGTACGATTTCAGACAGATGTCCGTCCCGCTTGATGAAATCAAAGGTATCCTTATACTTTTCATAAAAGAGGTTTTCCTTCTGATCGTCCTCCGGCCAGATGCAGAATTTATCAAATTCAATATCGGAATCATCCCAGCTTCCGTTGGTGAAATGATGCTTTTGCTGATAGCGGATCATCTCCCGGATCAGGGGATTATCAGAGGAGGTATCGTAATATACTGCCTTGGAGCCTTCCAAGGAGGCGGCAATTTTTAATTCGCGGAGATCCCGGATCAGTTCCTGGGAAAGGGGCTTCGGCAATGTGTTCTGCATCAATATTTTTCCCCGGAATTCTATGTAAGTTCCGCAGCCGCAGATATAGCCGTCAAAACCCAGATCCAGTATGTTTTTATTAATAAAGGAGATGGGTCTTCCGGTGTTAATCATCAGAATATGGCCATTTTCCCGGGCTTGCGAAATAGCGGTTTTCGTGCTGTCAGATACTTGATGGGTGCGATGGCTTAATATGGTTCCGTCAATATCGAAAAATAAGATTTTACTGTTCATGATTGTTCTCCGTTCTTTTGCTGCTTTGATACTTTTGCCGAAAGGATTGGCGGCAATCCTTTTTTCCTATCATATCATCCCTGTTCTGCTTTGTAAAATAATAAATCTGTTACGGTGCCGCCTGCGGATGCGGCCGGACACGGTACTCCCTCATACATAGACGGCATTGCAGCACAAATCCGCACATTATTAAGAGATACCTCTTGACAAGTGAAAAAAAGTCGATTAAGATAAGTGGAAAGATAATAACGTTGAAGGTGAGTGTAGTAGAGTATATTTTCCCGCCAGAGAGAATCTGTCACCGGCTGAGAGCAGATTTGGGGTTCAGATATATTGCGAAGTTCGGCACCGGAGTTGCTTTTAAGATATCGTTACTGAAGCAAAGCTTCTGATACGGTAAAAGAGAAGCCGGAACAGCTCCGTTATGGCTGTTGAGGAGTCTGCACAGCAGGCTTAAATTTGGGTGGTACCACGATGCTTTCGTCCCTTTCGGGCGGGAGCTTTTTTTGTCGTATAGAAAGTTCATCCTATGTGACAAAATGCTCCGCAGGATGCACATGCCGAGCAAATGCACATTCTGTACAAAATGCACATCCTGTACATGGGAAGATGTTGCCTAAAGGCAACTGCGCGGCAGCGCAAGAGTCCGCTTGCGGACTCTTTATTACACAGGGTATGTTTTTTATGAAATGGCAGGCCCTCAGGGCTAGTTTGAATTATTTTAGGAGGTAGGAATATGTTAGAGAATCTGGAGCGTATGAAAGAGCAGTTTTCAAAGGAATTGAATGCTGCCAGTCGGAAAGAGGAGCTGGAGAAGATCCGGGTATCCTTCCTTGGGAAAAAGGGTTTGGTTACCGAGGCATTGAAGGATCTTCGCAACCTGGATGCGGAAGCGAAGAAAGCGGCCGGTATGCAGGTGAACATGCTGAAAAATGAGATTGAACAGGCAATCGAGGACTATCAGAAGAAGATGGAGGAGAGAGAATACCAGCGGGAGATCCAGAAGGCGGAACGTTATGATTTCTCTATTCCCTCTGATAAACCCGTGGGTTCCATGCATCCCATTACAATTGTGCAAAAGCAGATTGAGGATATCTTTAAGACCATGGGCTTCATTGTGGAGGACGGGTTGGAGATACAGACAGAGTTCAACAATTTTGAAGGAGTGAATATACCGAAAAACCATCCGGCAAGGGATATGACAGATACTTATTATCTGGAGAACGGGCAATTGCTTAAGACCCATACCTCGGCTGCCCAGAATACTATTTTAAGGAAATATGGTGCTCCTAAGCCCGGCGAACCGCTGAAGGTGCTGTTTCCCGGAAGATGCTTCCGTAATGAGAACATTGATGCCAGCCATGAGAATACCTTCTTCCAGTTGGAGGGTATGATGGTTGGAGATGATATTTCTATCTCGAATTTGATTTATTTTATGAAGGTGCTCCTCTCCGAGGTGTTTCAGAGGGATGTTAAGGTCAGGCTGCGCCCCGGCTTCTTCCCCTTCGTGGAACCCGGCTTTGAACTGGATATCAATTGTGCAATCTGCGGCGGTGTGGGATGTCCTACCTGTAAGCAATCCGGCTGGCTGGAGCTGCTGCCCTGCGGTATGATCCATCCCAATGTACTCCGGCTGGGAGGGATTGATCCGGATAAATATACCGGCTTTGCTTTCGGCCTGGGATTAACCAGACTGGCTATGATGAAGTATAACATCAAGGATATCCGCCTCTTTAACAGCGGTAATTTAAAACAATTGAAACAGTTTGCACAGTAAGCGGAGCAGATAGGAGGAGTAATATTATGTATATATCAATGAACTGGATATCCGAATTCACGGATTTATCAGGACTGGATTTAAAGGAATTGATCGGAAGATTCACCCTTGCAACAGCGGAGGTGGAAGGCATCCATGAGAAGGGAAAAGACATCAGAGGTGTGGTTGTTGGTAAAATCACAGAGATCCAGGATCATCCCAGCTCGAAGAAGCTTCATCTGGTGAAGGTGGATATCGGCAGAGAAATAGTGGATTGTGTCTGCGGTGCACCCAATGTATTTGTGGGAGCAGTGGTTCCCTTTGCAACCGTCGGAGGACAGGTGGGAGAGCTGGAGATTAAGGAAGCTAAAATAGCGGGAGAGACCAGCCGCGGAATGTGCTGCTCGGAGAAGGAGCTTGGCATCAGTGAGGACCACTCCGGCCTGATGATACTGGAGGATAAATATCCTCTGGGAACGGATATTAAGGAGATCATGCAGATTGAGGATACCATCTTTGAAGTGGATAACAAGTCCTTAACCAACCGTCCTGATCTATGGGGACATTACGGAATTGCCCGTGAGATCTCCGTTCTCACCAAGAGACCCTTAAAACCGCTGGAGGTAAAGGACACCAGCATCCATAAGGATCTGGAGGCCATTGATGTCAAGGTTGAGAATATGGAGAAGGCTTACCGCTATAGCTGTATCTCCGTCGGTAATATTACCAGGAAGCAGTCTCCCCTGAATATGCGCATCCGTCTCAGCTACTGCGGCATGAGGCCCATTAATCTGCTGGCCGACCTGACCAACTACCTGATGATGGAGCTGGGACAGCCGATGCATGCCTTTGACAATAAGAAGGTATCCGCTATTCGGGTGAAAACCAGCCCGGAGCCGGTAAGCTTTACCACTCTGGACAGTGTGGAGCGCCGGGTGGATACGGACACTTTGCTGATCTATGATGAGAAGGAGCCGATAGCGATTGCCGGTATTATGGGAGGGGAGCAGTCGGAGATAACGCAGGACACGGATTCTGTGCTCCTGGAATCTGCTAATTTTGATGCGGTATCGGTCCGTAAGTCCGCAACCAGGCTGGGACTTCGTACCGAGGCCAGTGCCAGATACGAGAAGACCCTGGATCCGGAACTGACAGTTCCCGCCATTGAGCGCTTCTTAAAACTGCTTATGGATATGGATCCCGATGTCAAGGTGACCTCCTGCCTGACGGATTGCTATGTGAGGAAGTATGAAACCATATCCATCGATTTTGACAAGACCTATGTAGATAAATATACCGGTATTGATATTTCTTCGGATCAGATTGAGGAGACCCTGACAGCCCTCGGCTTTGCAGTCACCCGCAATCAGGATGCCTTCCGTCTGGTGGTGCCTTCCTGGAGGGCAACCAAGGATGTGAGCATGAAGGCGGATATCATCGAAGAGATTACCCGGATCTATGGCTATGATAATTTTGATGTTTATTCAACTAAGAGCTACCTGGTGCCGGTTCGTCACAGTCTGGAGCGGAGCCATGAATACCGGATAAAGGAGCTGCTGACGGAGCGATATGCCATGAGCGAGGTTCACAGCTATCTCTGGTATGAGAGCAAGATGAATAAGGAGCTGGGCATTCATACGGAGCCTAATATCCGTATTATCAACTCCGTTGCCGCTGAAAATGATACGATCCGTGCCACTATGATTCCCAGCTTATTAGGCTTCGTGTATAAGAACGCGGACAGCTTCCCGGAGGTGGGGATGTATGAGATCGGCCGTGTGGCAGATGGATTGAATGCGGAAGGGCTGTGTAACGAGCGCAAGCGTCTGGCCTTTGTTGTAGCCAGCAAGAAGCTGACAGAGAAGGAAGTATATTTCCGGTGTAAGGAAATTATCTGGCAGCTCCTGCAATCGGTTAAAAATATCACGCCTTCCTTTGCACAGAAGGAGGAGCTGGCCCGGTACAATTATGTTCATCCGGTCAACAGTGCCGGAATCTATCTTAAGGAGCAGGAGATCGGGTATTTCTCCATTCTGAATCCCAGAGTGAAGAATAAGATCGATAAGAAGCTGAATGTTGCCTTTGCGGAGATTGACCTGGAGGATATGGAGAAGATTAAGGAGGAGAGCCTTCGTTATACGGAGGTTTCCAAATATCCCGGCGTTACCATTGATTTAAGCCTGTTGGCGGATAAAGCCCTGCGTTATGAGAATATTGTCAGCAGTATCAGGGAATATCCTTGTGAATATCTTCAGGGGATACGCCTGGTGGACATTTTTGAGGATGAGAAGCTTCTGGCAGGAAAGAAGAGCGTGACGGTTCGCTTGGAATTCGGCTCCATGGAACGGACGCTGGAGGGAAGCGAGATCTCCGGAATTGTGGATGGACTGTTGAATTTGCTGGCATCCAAGGGCCTGGAGATCAGAAAGTAAGAGGAAAGCCCAATCATTTTGTAATATCTGAAGCTGTCCCTGTATAAGCTTTTCTATAGGGATGCAGGCTTGCGAGAAAGGCATGATGATTGATATGGGTATCCGGCATAAAGGGACAGTACAGATAGAAACAATACGGCTCGTACTGAGACGGTTTGAGGAAACGGATGCAAAGGACATGT
The DNA here is from genome assembly GCF_050433395.1 of Anaerotaenia torta. Classification (NCBI taxonomy): domain Bacteria; kingdom Bacillati; phylum Bacillota; class Clostridia; order Lachnospirales; family Lachnospiraceae; genus Anaerotaenia; species Anaerotaenia torta. The sequence goes on along the minus strand of NZ_JBNPXH010000004.1, from coordinate 293,855 downwards.
TCCAGAATTGGGCGGGAGATCCTGAGGTATGCAAATACTTATCCTGGGGACCGCACACCAGTGAAGAGGCTTCCAGAAAGAGAATTCTAAGCTGGATCAGCAGTTATGTCCGTTATAATTCCTACGTATGGGCATTGCAGGAGAAGAAGCGGGGAAGGGTGATAGGTTCCATCAGTGTTGAGGTCGCCAACGATATGGCGGGGCTCTGCGAAGTGGGGTATTGTCTGTCCAGAGAATACTGGAATCAAGGATTGATGACGGAAGCCCTGCGTGCGGTGATGCATTATCTATTCTATGAAATCGGCTATCAGCGCATCCAGGCAAAGCATGATGTGTTGAATGTTGCCTCCGGCAGAGTGATGCAAAAGGCGGGAATGGTATATATCAGGACAGAAGAAAAGGTAGGGCTTCGGAAAGACGGCACTTATTATGATTGTGACGTTTATATGAAAGAAGCGGAGGATATTTCGTATATGACTTGATCATCTCCAAAGCAGTCTTATATAACATAAACGGGCAAGAGCCGCTGGAAAACGGCCTTGCCCGTTATGTTTTCAAAAGCCATTTCAAGTTAAAATAAGGCAGCTTGTACATTGATTTTAATTTTAGTATAATGAAGGGGTATCGACATACATAGCACGATCTAAGGGAGATAAAATGAAGCTGGACCGCCTGATAGGCATTCTTACAATATTGCTGCAGAATGAAAAAACGACTGCGCCGGAATTGGCAAGGCGTTTTGAGGTATCACGCCGGACGATTATGCGTGATGTGGACAGCCTTTGCATGGCCGGGATTCCCATCGTTGCCACACGGGGCGGTGACGGCGGACTTGCCATTATGGAAGGGTATAAAATCAATAAAAACGTGCTGACAACGGATGAATTGCAAACCTTGATAAGCGCTTTGAAGGGAATCGATTCCGTCACGGGAACATCCGGCTTGGAATGCCTGATGGCAAAGCTTGCACCGAAAAATTCAATGGTTTCCTTAACCGACAGTATTGTTATTGACCTTTCCTCTTATTATAAGGACAGCTTGTCAGAGAAAATTGCGCTGCTTAAAGATGCGATTTCTACCCGCAGAACAGTCAGCTTTGATTATTATTATGCAAAGGGCGAGGTTCGCCGCGAGCTTGAACCGTATTTTATCCAGTTCAAGTGGAATGCCTGGTATGTTTTTGGCTGGTGTAAGTTCCGCGGGGATTTCAGGCGCTTCAAGCTGAATCGCCTTTGGGATTTGAAGATTACCGGCACAGCTTTTGTCCCGCGTCCGGTTCCTCCTGAGCAGGCCAGCGGCAATGATGCGTTTCCGGAAGAGTATCATATTAAGATTCGTATTGATAAAAGTATGCGGTTTCGGCTAATTGAGGAATACGGGCTGAATTGCTATGAAGAAACGGACAGCGATCTGATCCTGTCCCTTGGCTATACCAATAAAGACTATACCTATAGCTGGATTCTTGGGTTCGGAGATAAAGCGGAGGTATTAGAGCCGGAAGAGACCCGGCAGGAGTTCGCCAGACTGGCGGATAATATTTCAAAATTATATAAATAAACATGTCATAGTATAATTTTAAACTCTCTTTTCGGTACCTTGGGCTAACGGAATAGCACTGCGGGCTGAGCTGTAACAATTTCATTCCACTGCTTAACTCGTTATCATGAGATTCGCATTAAAAATAGGAAGAGTTTCTGGTATAAAAAGAAACATGACCCGGATAGAGCATGGCTTTATCCGGGCCATGTTTTTTTTATCAGGTTTTTTAAACAGGAAGTAATTGAAAGTCATAAATTGAACATTACATAGTCAAATAATGAATATACGTTATCTTTAAATTAATCTATTATTAAATAAGGCACGGCCCATGCTGTAGATCGTGATTATCGGAACATGATTTAGTTTCGATAATATAGGCAGCTTCTGGATTGGTAGTTAAAGGGGGAAGAGCAAGGAGGAGGAAATACTTATGAAAGGTATAAAGGAACATATCCATGGCGGAGTAAGACGTATTAGTAAGCAGAAGAGGCGGGCAAAAAATGAAGATACCAAAGAGATAAATCCCGAACAAAACAGGAGCAATAATACAGAGGTCAAGGGAAGTTTTGTTGGAATACGCGGTAAGTTAATCGGGTTTTTCTGCATCCCGGTCCTTTTAATGGTATTATTGGGCCTGATATCCTATCAGATATCAGCAAAGGAGAGTGTCCGGGCCTATGAAAAATCCGTAAGCACAAGCTTTGAGGTTGCCTCCGGCTACTTCAACGTAATCCTTCGCGGCATTGAAGCAAAATCCCTGCAGCTTGCCTTAAATGATAATCTGAAAAAGTACTATTCCGGTTATTATAAGAAAGACAAACCGGCAGAGATGGAGGTGATTAACAATGAAACAGTAAATACCCTGGGCGTGAAGGTTGCGGATCAGTTTATTGATAATATATTTATCTTTGCGGATTACGGAAGCGGAATAGCTACAAAATCAAATATTCCAAACCAATTCTATAATGAATTCCTGAGCTATCCGGAGGCATTGGAATATCAGGAAAGCGGCGAACCTCATTACTATCTGGCTTCTCATGAAGAGCTGGATAAAAACCTGAAGCTGAATTCATCTTCCTACAGCTTTTCTCTGGTTCGTTCTCTTGAAAGCTCTAACCGCAAAAAGATAGGTTACATCCTGGTAGATATCAAGAAGAGCGGAATGGAAGAGATTCTGGGGCGCTTGAAAATGGAAGAGGACGCGATCTACGGTATCGTTCTGAGAGATGACAAGGAGCTGACTGCGGGAATGATACCGGAAGGTTTTCGATTTACCGATCAGGAGTTCTTTGGCGCTGCTTTAGAAAGCTTACCGCAGGCAGAAGCAGGTCAGATCGATTATCAATATGTAGAATATAAGGGAGAAGAATACCTATATGCCTGCTCCATGATCGGAGATTCGCAGTTCATGCTGAATGCAATGATTCCTAAGGCTGCCATTATGCGGCAGACAGTGAAGCTTCGTAATATTACATTAATTGTGGTTGCAATGGCTGGTGCTGCCGCTATTCTTATCGGAACCTATGTGGCACTTGGGATCAGTAATATCATACATATCATTAATACGAAATTATCCCTGGCGGCAGAAGGGGATCTCAACGTTGAGGTAAGAACAGGCAGAAGAGATGAATTCCAGACTTTGGTTGGCGGGATTACTTCAATGATTCAGAGCATGAGGAAGATTGTTCTTCAAATTGCCGGCATCAGTAAAGAGGTATCTGAATCCGTGGGAGAGGTATCGGAGAACTCAGGGCTGATCCTGAAGGGTACCGGTGAAATCTCCATGGCGGTATCCGATATCAATGCCGGTATAACGCAGCAGGCAGAGGATACGCAGAGCTGCTTATATCAGATGGAGCATCTGGTGGAGCAGATTAATTCCATGACGGATAGCACCCATGAAATTGAAATGATGGCCGGCAGCACGAAGGCTGTAGTCGGAAAGGGTATCATCATTATGGATGAGCTTGGGGCAAAGGTAAAGGATACCAACAGCATCACAGCGGATATCACGGAGGAGATTAAATACCTGGAGCGGGAGAGCAGGAATATCGAAAGTATTGTAGCTGCAATGAATGAAATATCGGAGCAAACCAATCTCTTATCTCTGAATGCATCCATTGAAGCTGCCAGAGCAGGGGCGGCAGGAAGAGGCTTTGCCGTAGTGGCCGATGAAATAAGAAAATTAGCCGATCAATCAACGAGGTCTGCCGCTCAGATCGGCAGAATTATCGAACAGATTCAGCTATGCACAAAGAAAACGGTTGGTACTGCGAAGAGGGCTGAGGTGATCGTACAATCCCAGGAGGAGAAATTAAAGGATACAATTGCCGTGTTTGCTGATATCAACTTACACGTAGAGAGCCTTACCGGTAAACTATCCATTATTGAAGAGGATATTAAGAAAATGGAGGAAGCAAAAACAAATACGTTAGGTGCCATCGAAAACATCTCCGCAACAGCCCAGGAGACTTCCGCGGCAACCAACACCCTGGATATGACGGCTTCCCAGCAGCTGGCAGCGGTTGAGCGTCTTAATCATACCGCCAGTCAGCTTCACCGGAATATACAATCCCTGGAAGAGGCGGTTCATGTATTTAAGGTATAGAAGAAAGGTACGATTGAAAATACGGTACAAATGGGACAGAAAGGGTATTGGAGGACTATATGACAGATCAGAATATCGAATTTCATAATGTGGATCATCTCGAAAGAGTGGAGGGAATGAGTGGATTACGGCTTCACCGCTTTCCAAAGGAATTTACAAAACAGTTAGGAATAGAAGGCAACCGCAGCGGACGCTTCCGTGCCCAGCGTCCTCATGGCTGTGAACTGCGTTTTGTCACAGGGTCCAAGTTCTTTGATCTTGCTCTAACCGCTGTGGAGGGGGACAATGACATCATGATCTATTATGGTGACAGGATGCATTCGAAGCATACTCTAAAAGCAGGCAATCTAACTGTGCTTCATGTGGAGAAGCCCGAAATATATCGTATCGTTGATCCCTGCAGGTTATTGAAGGGCCGGTTTGCACCGAAGGTGTGGCGTGTTCAGTTTGGACTGAACAGTTATATGCATTTTCATTCCATTGATACCTTTGGTTTTCCGATACGGCCGCCAAGGAAGGAGGAAAAGCCGGATACTCTATGGGCTGCCTATGGTTCTTCCATTACCTGCGGCAGTGTATCCGCCCTGTATTCCAATAGTTATGTGAATCAGGCCGCAATCCGCTTGAATTATGATATTTTAAACAAGGGACTGTCCGGCTCGTGCCTGTGTGAGCCCTTTGTTGCTGATTATCTTGCTGGCCTTGAGGTTGATATACTTACTCTGGAGCTGGGTGTGAATATGATATTATTCTTTGAGGAAGACCAGTATCGCAGCAAAATTCAATATTTTCTTCAGAAGATGAAAGATAGCCGGGCCCGCAGGGTTTATATTATAGACATGTTCCCGAATAAAGGCTTGATCGCAGCGGACAAATCCTCAAGGTATTATGTTAATTATAGAAGCTTTAAGGCAATATTGAGAGAAGAGCTGAAGAAGATATCGGATCGGAGAATGGCTCTAATCCCTGGGGAAGAGATATTAAAGGATCTTGACTATCTGAGTACGGATTTGCTTCATCCCTCCGATGACGGGCATATCCGTATGGGAGAGCATCTTGCCAATTGGATTCTTTCCTACAGATGAGCAGAAAAATAAACAGATAAAAAGGAGTTTAAAATGGAGAGATATGATATTATTGTAATCGGAGGAGGACCCTCCGGAGCAGCGGCTGCCGTAGCAGCTGCCAGAAACAAAAGCAAGGTCCTGCTTATTGAGAGGGAAGGATATCTTGGCGGAATGGCTACCAATGCGTCAATTCCTGCCTTTGGACCCTATACGGACGGAAGGACTAATCTGATTGGAGGAATTGGATTAGAGATACAGGATGAATTGAAAAAGCTTAGCTTTGACAGCCCGTTTTTTGATTATAAACCGGACCGGATCAAGAACAGGGATTGGCTGCCGATTGATGCGGAGGCCTTAAAACGGGTACTGGATTCTATTGTTATGAACAGCGGATGTCATCTGCTGTTACATACTTCGGTAATTGGGGCAGAATGCAGCGGAGGAACCATAAGCTCTGTTACGATACATAATAAGAGCGGAATAGAGAAGGCGGAAGCAGATTACTTCATTGATTGCTCCGGTGATGCGGATGTGGCTGCCCTGTCCGGCGCAGGCTTTGAATACGGGGATGATCAGGGAAGGGTACAGGCCGCTACCCTCTGCTTCAAGATAGCCAACTTTCATGTGGAGCGTTTCATGGAATATGCAAAGGAGGTCAAAGAAGACGGGAATCTGTCCGTAGCCGTCAACCGGGCGAAGGCAGCAGTAGAGTTCCCTGCCGGAGAAAAGAGTGTTGCCGGAATTGCTATTCTGGCCAATGGAATGGCCGGTCTGAATTTTGGACATGTTTTTGATATCAAGCCTTTGGATCAGCAGGATCTGACCAGAGCGGAGCTGGAGGCGAGGTCTCGATTGCCGGAGTTTATGGAGTTTTTACATCGGTATGTGCCCGGAGCCGAGAATGCGGTGCTGGCAGGAAGCGGCCCTAATATTGGAATTCGTGAATCCAGAAGAATTATCGGCGAGTACAAAATGACGGAGGAGGATTACTACAACCGCGCTGATTTTGAGGACAGCATTGCTTATTACAATTATCCGATTGATATGCATGCAGCGGTGCCGGAAGAGAGCGAAGATAATCATGTCCGGTACAAAACCTCCAAGTACCGGATGGGGGAATGCTATGGTATCCCGTATCGGTGTTTATTACCCAAGGAGCTTAATAATCTTGCCGTAGCAGGAAGAACCGTCAGCAGTGACCGGGCTATGATGTCCACCCTTCGTATGATGCCGCCCTGCTTTGCAACCGGACAAGCGGCAGGAACCGCGGCAGCTTTGTGTAAGGCAGGTGCGATCAGCTTCAAGGAACTGGAGGTTCCCCAATTACGCCGGCTGCTGCATCAGCAGGGGGTATATCTAAAGGATTTCAGAGGATAATACAGGGTCAATTTTCGAACATAGCTAAGTCATTTAGTGAATTGTTCTTTTCCATAGCCCGGGATATAATGGGACTATCAAAAAGGAGGGTATTTAAAATGAAAAAAATGAAAAAGTTTTTTGCAATAGCGTTGACCTTTGCCATGGCGCTCTCCCTTTTCATGGGGTGCGGCAATCGTAAAGAGGGAACAGAAACCAAGACGGACGATAAGGGCGGTGCAGCAGCTACCGAGGCTCCGAAGGATTCTAAGCCGGCTGCAAGCGGAGAGAAAACAGTAGTCACGGTATGGACAAAGGACAGACATGATGCGGACTTTATGCAGGGCCTGGTGGATGAGTACAATGCCGCCAACACAGATAATATCGAGGTTAAGTATGAGATTTACTCAGACAATTACGTTCAGGCAGTGGATATGGCTTTCCAGAGCGGAGAAGCTCCTGATATGATGGTGGTTCAGGATGCGGTTATTAACAATTACATAAGCACAGGTAAATTTGCCGACCTCACCCCCTTCATGGATGATGAATTCAAGGCGACCTTTGCAGACAATATGATCGACGGCTTTAATGTAATTGACGGAAAATGCTATTATGTTCCTACTGCTTCCACAAGCTGCCGTTTATTCTACAACAAAGATATCTTCGCCAGAGTCGGAGTGGACAAGGCTCCTGCCAGTATGGAAGAAATGATTGAGATCGCTAAGAAGATTACCGCAGAATTATCAGGAGAAGGGATCTATGGCTTCGCTTCCAATTTCAAGAGCCCCGGTTCGGCACTCGGCCGTTCCATGACATTAGCAGAGATGAGAGAAAGCGGTAATGTCAACGGCTTTGATTTTGCAAAGGGTGAGTATGATTTCTCCGTATATGCGGACCAAATCGCGGCATGGAAGGTATTAATGTCTGAAGAATGTGCATTTCCCGGATGTGAGTCCCTTGATATCGATCCTCTCAGAACACAATTTGCAGCCGGTAAGATCGGTATGTATATGTCCTATACCCATGCGGAACCGGGAGTATACAAGAATCAGTTCCCGATGGAGCAGGAATGGGGCTGTGCCCAGCTTCCTACGACAGGCGGTATTGTAAACGGCGCTCAGAACTATCAGGCAATCAACGGCTATTTCTTCAATGCAGAGAGCAAGAACCTGGACGCAGCCTGGAAGGTATACACAGCAGTATTTGCCAATGTTCAAAATCTTGCCGATTACTATACCGCGGGTCTTGGAATCTCCTCGGTAAAGGCTGCTATTGAGCTGGCTACTCCGGATGAGGTTTATACAAAGAATCCGGATCTGTTATTAACCGCTACCGACAAGATTTATCCGAAGATTCCTTCCGCAATCAAAGCCGATGCGGTGGTTATCGAAGGACAGGATTTCTACAGTGTATTTGCAGAAATGATCCTTGGTGATTTGGATATTGCAAAAGGACTTGCAGACTTAACAGAAAGATACAATGCGGCATATCGTACGGGGATCAAGGAAGGAATTGGAACAGAGATTAAAATTCCAGGCTTTAACCCGATGAAGCCGATGGGCAATTAAGAAGGACATAATTTTATACAGACAAAAGTGCGAGTTGTCTTGAACCTTTAAGACAACTCAAACTTTTTAAAGAAAGGAACGAAAATCGGTGGGCTTAAATAATAAGGTTAAAATGTCACCCATAAAGAGAAAGAGATTAATTATCGAAAATCTGAGGTCATACAGTTTACTGCTCCCTAATCTAATTCTATTTATCGTATTCTCGGTTTATCCGGTAATCTGGACCCTGAAATATGTATTCTACCGGTACGGCGGATACGGCTCCTCTATTCCGAAGTTTACAGGTTTCGATAACATTCTTCGTGTTTTTCAGGATGAGATTTATTGGAAAGCGGTGATGAATACCCTGCGCTATGGCGGCGCTAAAATACTGTTGACGATTCCTCTTGCATTTATATTAGCGCTGCTTTTGAGCAAGAAGAGAAGAGGGAACGGTGTGTTTCAGAGCATTATTTTTATTCCTACCATTATGAGCTCTGCGGTAATGGGCCTGGTCTTCTATCTGCTGTTCAATGTTTACAGCGGGCAGATTAACCAGTATCTGCTGGATTGGAATATAATAAGCAAGCCGATTAACTGGCTGGGACAGGAGCACGCGATGAAGACGCTGGTGATCACCGCGGTATGGGGCGGGCTTGGTAATTATATGGTATATTTTATTGCCGGGCTTCAACAGATATCGGAGGAGGCATTGGAGAGCGCGCGCATCGACGGTGCAAATCGGCTGCAGACCATCTGGTATATCATTTTGCCGATGCTTGGTCCTATTTTGAAGATTATCTTAATGCTGGCAATTACGTCGGCCTTCGCGGATATGAGTAATGTCATGGTATTGACCGAAGGCGGGCCGACCAATGAAACCATGGTTATGGCGCTCTACGGATATCAATTCTTCTTCCCGATATCGGCGATTGCCTCCGTAACGCCGCAGTTTGGTTACGGAGCGGCAGTAAGCTTTATTTCAGCAATCATAGCCGGGATTATCACGGTGGGATACTTGTTCATCTCAAAAAAACTTGACGATATTTATTAGGAGGCTGACAGGATGAGTAAAAAGAAAAGATGGCTTTTATTTCTCGCCGCGTATTTGTTCGTCGGTGTTATGGTTTTATTCACCGTTTATCCGATTATATATGCAGTGCTGGGCTCCTTTAAGACGAATGCGGAATTAACCAGAGGAGCGGCCTTTTTGCCGGAGCTATGGCACTTCGATAATTATTACCTGGCTTTCGTAAAAGCAGACTTTGCAAAATATACCCTTAACAGCGTGGTTGTCAGTGTCTCGGTTATGGTCATTGCCAGTGTTACGGCTGCACTTGCCGGATATACCTTTGCAAGAAGAGATTTTATATTTAAGAAACTAATTCTGGCGATGTATGTAGGATTAATGTTTGTGGCATTGGGGTCCGTAACCCTGTATCCGACTTACATGCTTTTGGTGAAGCTGAACCTGAACAAAACCGTGGCGGGCCTAATCCTGGCATTAACCGGAGGTCAGGCCACCAATGTTATGCTCATCATGGGCTTTACAAAAAGCATACCCAAGGAGCTGGATGAGGCGGCAATCATAGACGGATGTACGGTATATGGGATCTTTTTCCGCATTCTGCTGCCCTTGATACGGCCTATTCTTGCTGTTGTGGCCCTGTTTTCCTTCCGCCATGCATGGAATGATTATATCACCACGCTGATCATGAGCATTGCTTTGCCGAATCTGAGGACCCTGACCGTTGCGGTTGTTCAATTAAAGTACTCGGTCAATGCTGCCGCGGAATGGCATATTATGCTGGCGGGAGCCTCCATTGCCATTATTCCGATTTTAGTCCTGTATCTATTCTGCAATAAGCAGTTCATTGCCGGCTTAACCTCGGGAGCGGTGAAAGGCTGATGATTTCCGGACTGAAATATGGTATCATTGCCTTGCAGGGAGATGAAGGAAACTAATCTCACAGGAGGTTCGGCCATGAGAAAAAAATTAGGAAATACGAAGTTTAAGACGAAGATAGTTCTTTTGTTCATTATATTTTTATTGGTTAACAGTACTTTTGCGGGAATGCTTTATTATAATTATGCCTATAAGGATACACTGAGGAACTTCTACCAGAGCTCAGAGGATATTGTATCCCAGATGAATGTTCATATCCATAGCCGATTGCGGGGCATTACAAGCAGGGTTTATGCTCTGAACAACAATATGAACTTCGTCAAACCCATGACGGACTTTCTGATTTCTCCGGTGAATCATAATTATGTGATCCTGTTGAGCACCGTACCGGATTCCATCAGTGAATTACAAAACAGCGATGACTATATCGATTCGGTTTATATATTTACGAAATACGGTTATTTTGAAAACTTTGTCAAGATCCGAAGGCATGATGTATGCATGGAGGACACCCAATTATATCAGTATTTTATAGAGCATCCGGACACCACCATAGGCTGGTTTCCTGCGATGGAAAGCCCTATCTTTCATGATAAGGAAATGATTATCCCTGTTGTATACCGCTTCAGGATAAGTTATCAGGATGTGTTCACCATCGTAAGCATTAATCAGGCCAAAATTACGGAATATCTGGAGAAGACTTATGAATCCTATGATAAAATATTTATTGTGGACAGGGACGGAAATAATATAGCAAACTATAGTGAGGAAGAGAACGAAATCTATTCATCCCTGGATTTTGAAGCTTTAGCGGAAAGCTATGATGTGGTGTGCGAACCAATCACTTATCGAAATAATAAATATCTGGCAACCTATACGGTGATGAAAGGCAATGGCTGGAGAATCTGTGCTTTAAAATCCACAGAATCTCTGCTGGGAAGCCTTTCAGAGCTGCGTTTGTACATAATCTATGTTCTTGGCGCAAGCTTTCTTCTATGTCTTATTACCGTAGTAATACTTGCGGGAATGCTGACAAAGCCTTTAGGGCAATTGGTGCAGATCATGGATAAGACTATAAAGAAGGGATTTCGTGTGCAGTTTAATTACCCCTATGAGGATGAGGTGGGTAATCTTGCAAAGAGCTACAATTACATGGTCAGGGAAATCGATACTCTGGTCACGGAATTAAATGATAATATAGCGGAGCTGGAAAAAGAAAAGGAAAATGTAAAAAAGGTGCAGGCATTAAAGCGGAAAGCGGAGCTTCGAGCCCTGCAGGCACAGATTAATCCGCATTTTCTGTACAATACATTGAATACGATTACCTGGCAGGCCGCGGACCAGGGTGCCGAGGAGATCAGCGTTCTGTCAAATTCCCTGGGTAAGTTCTTCCGCATCAGCCTCAGTAAGGGAAAAGAAGTGATTACAATCCAGGAGGAAGTAGAGCACGTTTGCAGTTATCTGGAGATTCAGAAGATCCGTTATAAATCCAAGATCCAGTACGAGATCTCCATTCCGGAGGAAATCCGAAGAATGTCCATTGTGAAGCTGGTATTGCAGCCCCTGGTGGAGAATTCCCTGTATCATGGAATTAAGAGGAAAGAGAATCAAGGCTGTATCAGGATATCCGCCGTATTGCAGGAGGATGGATACGGAGTTCCGGGCATTAAGATTTGTGTTGAGGATGACGGCATGGGAATTGAGAAGGAGAAGCTGGAGCAGCTGAATGAGGACCTGAGCCGGTGCATTACGGATTGCAGCTCCGGTTATGGAATCTATAATGTGAATGAACGTTTGAAGCTATATTACGGTGAAGCCTACGGCTTAACCCTTGAGAGTAAAGCAGGGGAAGGAACCAGGGCGATCATCGTAATCCCTGCGCAGGAGACGGGAGGGGAAGGGTAAATGTATCGGATCATAGTTGCGGACGATGAAGAATATGTAAGAGACCTCTTAGTGAAGGGAATTAACCAATCACAAATACCCTTTGAGGTGGTGGGGGTTGCAGCGAACGGCACTGCCGCCATTGAGCTTGTCAGGGAGTTGAATCCGGATGTGCTGATTACGGACATCTGTATGCCAGGGATCGACGGCTTGGAGCTGATAAGGATGGTCAATGACCTGGATCAGAGCATTAAGACCATTATAATCAGCGGATATGATGAATTTGCTTACGCAAAGAAGGCGATGACTCTTGGGGTAGCGGAGTATCTATTGAAGCCGTTCCTTCCTGCCGAGCTTTTCGCTGTGTTGAAAAAGATACAGGAGCAGCTGGAGAATCAAGCTAATTTATTGCGCAACATGGAGCAGATGCAAAGCCAGATTCAAAAAAATATGATGCTTGAGCAGGAACGTTATCTGCTGCAGGTTCTTCACAATAATCTGCCCGAGGAGCAGCTGCAGCAGGAGGGCGAGCGGGTTCTTCTCGATGTCCGGGCGCAATATTATTGCGTTGGGATACTGAAATATCCGATTGCCCAAAATAAAACAGAGCAGCAGGACTACTGTAAGACGGAGGAGCTTTTAGCCATTGTGAAGGATACTTATTTTCCTGCAAATCTAAGTCTTTACCTGGTCAATGAGAATAACAATCATTTGGTCCTTATTTTTTGCGGAAATCACAGCAATCAGATGCTGTTCCATAAAAGCATCCAGGAGGGCCTTGAGAAAATGAAAGACAGCATGCAGCGCTATTATCATATTAAATTTGGCTGTGCCCTTGGCAATACCTATCAGGAATGGAAGCAGATATCCCATTCCTACAAAGAAGCCCTTTCCGTGTGGAAGGGATATCTGTTCCAGACGGACAGCACCCTTCTTTATGCGGATATGCAGAAAAAGGGGCAGGAATTCAGCGGAGATGACATACAAAGTCCCAAGGAGCTGGAAAGCTCATTACTGCTTCATATTCAAATGAATCGTAAGGATATGGCAATTGCCGATCTGCAGGATATTCTGAAATATTATGCTTCCTTCGGGGTGGATATGGTGGAATTTGTGAATATATCCCTGGTGAATCTGGTGTATACCATTTCCGAGAAGCTGATGAAGGCGAGAGGGGATATTAAGGCGTGGGAAGATGAAGGAATGGTAGAATATCTGAAGAAGCATTTTACCCACGGAAGCTTGATGGAGGCCAAGCTGGTGCTGGAAGAATATATCATACGATGCTGTGAACAATATGCCCTCATCAATAAAAACCAAGGGGACAAAATTGTCCGTAATGTGAAGTTTTTAATCGAGGAAAACCTGGATAACGAGGAGTTTAATCTGGAAAATGCGTCGATGCAGCTATATTTCAGTCACAATTATATACGCCAGCTGTTTAAGCAAAAAACAGGGGAGAGCTTTGTCGAGTATCTGGGCAGAAGAAGAATGGAAACAGCAGGAGAGCTGCTGAAGAATACCAACCTGAGGATTCAGGAGGTGGCCAATAAAACCGGCTACAGCAATCCAAGGTATTTTGCCAGCTGCTTCCGTAAGTTCTATAACTGTACACCGACGGAGTATCGCGGTGAGAGTGAAGAGAAATAACTTTTCGTACATAATAACTTTTCGTGCATAAGAATAGGCAAGGAGGAAAATAGAATGGGAAGAATGCTGCCGATTTTGACATCCAGCGATGTCATATACAGATATAACGGAGGGGAGCCGGTGCTTAGCAAAAAGGACATCCCTTATGAGGCGGATTGCATCTTTAATGCAGGAGTTACAAAATATCGCGGCCAATATGTTATGGCCTTCCGCAATGATTACAACTTTGATGGGGCGGGAGCCTTCGGTGATTGCATGATTGGACTGGCCTTCAGTGAAAACGGAATTGACTGGAAGGTCCAAGAGAAGCCGTTCATTACCAAGGAGGATTTAAACGATCCCGATGTGACAAAGGTCTATGACCCAAGGCTTACCGTGATAGACGATGTGTGCTATCTTTGCTTTGCGGTAGATACCAGGCATGGTGTTCGCGGCGGTATCGCAAGGACGGAGGATTTGAGCACCATCGAGATTCTCACCCTTACAGCGCCGGATAACCGGAATATGGTACTCTTTCCGGAGAAGGTAGGCGGCCGCTATGTACGCCTGGAGCGTCCGTTTCCGGTATACTCCAGAGGAGGAGTGGATCGTTTTGATATGTGGATCTCCTTTTCGGAGGATATGAGATATTGGGGAGACACCCGGCTGCTGCTTGGGGTGGAGGATGTTCCCTATGCCAATGATAAGATTGGACCCGGCGCACCGCCGGTTAAGACGGATAAGGGATGGCTGACCTTATTCCATTCCGTCGATATTGACCGGACCAGGGGAAAGAATGGCTGGGAAGCAAAGTGGCAGAAGCGCTACTGCGGAGGAATTATGCTCCTTGATTTGGAGGACCCTTCCAAGGTCATCGGTTTATATAAGGAACCCTTGATTGCACCGGAGACTCTGTATGAAGTGGAAGAAGGGTTTCGCACCAATGTAATCTTTCCGGGCGGAATGATATTGGAGGATAATGATGAAGTGAAGATCTATTACGGAGCTTCGGACACGGTGGAGTGTCTGGCAACTGCCAGGCTGGAGGATTTATTGCCGCTTTGCAAATCCGTATAGGTAAAAGGAAAAACAGGGAGGGGTTCTGCTCGGATGGCAGAATCCCTTGGTTCTTATATTCAACCGCTTAACCCGTTGTCATAAGATTCTCATTGAAAATAGGAGGAGATTCTAGTATAATACAAGTAAGCAATGTGTAAACGTTTACTCAAATATAGAATAAAGGAGTCAAAATGAGCGAGATAATAAGAGAAGCGCAGCGTCGAATTAAGCAAATACGTCAAACTGATGTGGAAGTGCGGGTTTTAAAAGATGGCAGACCGGTGGAAAATGCTAATGTCGCTATCCGTATGAAAAATCACCAATTCTTATTTGGTGCGGTATGCTATAAATATGGCACCTATGAGACGAAAGAGAAGAACGATCTTTTTACAAAGGAGTTTGTAAAGCTATTTAATTACACTATGGTTCCATACCACTGGAGTTGGTATGAGCCAAAGCGTGGTGAATTTAATGAACCATATACGGGCAATCTGATTAAATGGGCAAAGAAAAACAATCTGAAACGAAAATTACATGCTTTGGTCTGGCATGAATTATGTCCGGATTGGGTTACCTTTGACGATGATATAACAAAGCTGTATACGGAACGAATTTCTTATCTTATGAAAAACTATGGCGAGGATTTTGATTTTATTGATGTGGTCAATGAAACGACGGTGAATAACCGTTTCGACAATCCGGTGTCACGTTGGGTCGAAAAGATGGGCCCAATTAATATGATGAAGTTTGCAACAAAGCTTGTCCGATCCTTTCAACCTGACGCAAGACTGCTCTATGGTGATTGGAATGTTCATGTGGAGGAATATTATGATTTCCTTCGTGAAATTCGTGAAAATGATGTTGATATTGATATCCTGGGAATACAAAGCCATCAGCATGTGGATCGCTGGAGTGAGGAAGAGACCATGAGAATCATGGATCGGGCAAGTGAGTTTGGCTGGCCGATTCATTTCCCGGAGAATTCTATCTGCAGCGGCAAACCCATTGGGGTAACAAATTACGGAGCAGGGGCCAGGAATCAGTGGAGTGAAACGGAGGAAGACCTGTATTCCCAGGCAGAATTTGCACGCAATTTTTATACTCTTGTTTTTAGCCATCCTGCAACGGAAGCTTTGTCATGGTTTGACTTTACGGACCACCGCTGGTTAGATGCTCCGGCGGGTGTTGTGACAGAAGACCTTAAAATAAAGCCGGTCTACAATGCCTTGTATGACCTGATTCACCGTGAGTGGCACAGCGATGCGGAGCTTGTTACCGGTTCAAGCGGAACCTGTGCAGCACGTCTGTTCTTCGGTAATTATGATATAACGGTTGAAGCGAATGGTGTCATTACAACGGCAAATCTTGATCTATTGCGTGAAAGCTTCTATTCGGGAAGTGAGAAACCAAGGATGATCGAGATACTTGTCTAATATGATGAAAAAAGGCGGATGAAGATAAACTTCATCCGTTTTTTTGAAACTTATCCTTAACTTGCGTTTTTTATCGAATATGCTATAATATTTTTATAATTTAAGAAACAGTACGAAGGAAGGGGAGGGTTATGAAAGCAGATTTACACGTCCATACCCACATATCCGTGGATTCCAGTGTGACAATGGAGGAATACTGCAGGAAGGCAATCGCGGAAGGAGTTGATTTTATCTGCTTTACAGATCATGCGGATTATAATCAGAAGGATGATGGCTATGGCCGTTATGATGCCCCGCTTTTCTTTGAGGAATTTAATCAGGTGAAGAAGGAGTTTGGGGAGCAGCTGGTGCTGCTGGCAGGAATAGAGTTCTCGGAGCCGCATTTATATCCCGAAGAGCTGCAGAGTATTTCCCAATACCCTTATGATATGATTATCGGAAGTATTCACTGGGTGAATGATATGTTTCCGGGACAGGAGGTACGCAAGCTGTACTCTGCGAAGCAGTATTACGGCTGGTATTGGGATATGGTCTATGAGACAGTGTCCTACGGCCATTTTGACTGCCTGGGACATATGGACTTTCCAAAGCGCTATTACAGTGAGCTGGTATATGATATCTCCAAGCTGGAGAAAATCCTTGGGAGAATGGTTGAGCGGGGGATTGTGCCTGAGATCAACACCTCGTCCCTGCGGAAGGGCTTGTCCGCCGCCTTGCCGGATGAGGAGCTTCTGAAGCTGTATAAGGAATGCGGCGGAAGGAGGGTCACCATTGGTTCGGATGCCCATGTCTGTGGCGATCTGGCAGCAGGAAATGCATATGCCAGGGATTTGATCAGAAGAATGGGATTTGAGGAGGTTATCTTCCGCAGAAGACAGCCGGTGGCGATTTAACCATATTGCAAAAATACAGAAAGAGGATGAAATTCAGAATGAAAAAAATGTTGAAGGAATTTAAACAATTTGCCCTAAAAGGAAACATGATTGATCTGGCAGTCGGTATTATTATCGGAGGTGCCTTCAGCGGTATTGTCAACTCCCTTGTCAATGACGTTATTATGCCGCTTCTGACTTTGCTTACGAAGAGAATTGACTTTAATAATTTATTTATTTCATTGAATGGTGTGCACTATGAGACTCTGGCGGAGGCGAAGGAGAAGGGAGCAGCTACCATCAACTACGGTACCTTCCTTTCCGGTGTGCTTAATTTTCTGATTATGGCATTCGTTGTGTTCATCATGGTGAAATGGATGAATAAACTGAAGAAGCCGGAGCCGGCTGCAGCCCCTACGGTAAAGCAGTGTCCCCATTGTATGTCGGAGATTAATATCAAGGCAACGAAATGTCCTCATTGTACTTCGGATCTTCAGTAAAGCAATTTTCGGGAGAAGGAAGGATGAACCCGGGTACTATATAAGATGGTATCCGGTTTGTTTTTTGCATGAGGCCAGACACAAGAAAAGAAAGGAGAGGAAAGGGATGTGTAATATAATGGAGGGATACCGGGCAGGTGTCAATTTAGGGGGATGGATATCCCAGTTCAAAGAGGGGACGAAGGAACATTTTGATACCTTTATCCGGGAAGAAGATCTGGAGCAGATTGCATCCTGGGGAATGGATCATGTCAGATTGCCCATTGATTATACCGTGCTGGAAGATGACGGAAAGCCCTTTCAATATAAGGAGGAGGGATTTGCCTATATAGACCGGTGTATCCGATGGTGTGAGGAAAGAGGGATGAATATTATTCTGGATCTTCACCGTGCGCCGGGCTATGCCTTTCATTCGTTGAAGGAGAACCGGCTTTTTGAAGACGGGGAGCTTCAGGAACGGTTCTTGTCTCTTTGGAGAACCTTTGCCGAACGTTACCGGAGATATGGCGGCAATGTGGTGTTTGAGCTGTTAAATGAGATTGTGGAGCCGGATTCTCTGCGCTGGAACCATTTGAGCAGACGGACCGTGGAGACCATCCGTGAAATTGATAAGGAAAGGATCATTATTGTAGGAGGAAACCGCTACAACAGTGTGAATACCCTGAAGGAGCTGGAGCCTGTTCAGGATGAGAGGCTGGTCTATACCTTTCATTTTTATGAGCCCCATATCTTTACCCATCAGAAGGCCGGCTGGGAGCCGCCTATGAGGGAATTGGATTTTGCTGTGCCCTACCCTTCCGGCGAGGAGGATTATCAGAAATACAGACAGCTGTCAGCAGAGTTCCGGAGACAACTGGACTTTGAGGAGAGAATTGGAAAGGAGGAGATCCGCAGATATCTCCAGCCTGCGTTGGAGTTCATGAAGGAGCGCAATGCCCCCCTCTATTGCGGGGAATATGGGGTAATTGTCCATGCGCCCATGGAAAGCAATCTCCGCTGGCATAAGGATGTATGCGATATTCTGATGGAGTATGGAATTGGCAGGGCAGTGTGGACCTATAAGCGAATGGACTTTCCTCTGGTGGACCGGAATTCCCGGATCAGGGACGAAGAATTGATTCGGATTGTGAGCAGGAAGCAGATTTAGCTTGTGAAATTATTTCGTGATTGCTATAATGAAGGCGTATTCTATGTTCATGAACTAATGTCATCGGTATCAGGACTAGAATATCGGAAAACAGCATAAAATAATCAGCAACAGTAAACAGAGTACAGTATGAATATGGGAGGTCCTTATGCTTCGCAGATTTTATCCGAAGAGATTAGCGCCGTCATCTTATGATATTGAATATGAGAAACTATACGAGGAAGGTTATCGCGGGATTTTATTTGATATAGACAATACTTTGGTGGAACACGGAGCAGATGCCAGCGAGCGTGCGGTACAATTATTGAAACGGCTTAAGAAAATTGGTTTCCAGATCTGTCTGATCTCCAATAACAGCGAAGAAAGGGTTCGGCGTTTTAATGAGAGGATCGGTGCAAACTATATCCATAAAGCGAGGAAGCCCTCCATGAAGAATTATATCCGGGCCGTCAAGCTGATGGGGACCCGGATTGATAATACCGTATTTGTGGGGGATCAGCTCTTTACCGATGTATATGGTGCGAACAGGGTGGGAATGATGACCTATCTTGTAAAACCGATTCATCCGAAGGAGGAGATCCAGATTGTATTAAAGAGAAAGCTGGAGCGGATTGTGCTTTATTTCTATCAAAGAGATGTAAAAAACGGAAAAGTAAAACAGGAATAGCAGCGGGCAGAATCAACGCAGGAGAGACTATGAGGCAGAATATAATATTAATCGGATATATGGGCTGCGGAAAGACAAGCGTTGGGGTAAGGCTGTCCAAGCGCCTGTCGTATCATTTCCTGGATACGGATGCTGTGCTTGAGCAGAGAGAAAAAGATACGGTCAGCCATATCTTTGCCGCTCGCGGAGAGGAATATTTCCGTAACCTGGAGACGGAGCTGTTGAAAGAGCTGCTGCCGGGAGCGGACCGGACGGTGCTGGCCACAGGAGGAGGACTGCCGCTTAGGGAACAGAACGCCGCGCTTTTAAGGGAAATGGGCTTTGTGGTATATCTGAAGGCATCGAAGGAGACTACCCTGCAACGTCTGAGGGGTGATATGACCAGACCGCTGCTCCAGGGCGAGAATTTGGATCAGCGGGTCGAGAGGATGCTGGTCAGCCGGATGCCCTTTTATGAAAGAGCGGCCCATGCCGTTATTGTGACCGACGGCAAATCAGCGGATGAGATTGCCGAACTGATACGGGAACTGTACAACCATGATAAAGGGAAACGGGAATGGAGGCAAGAGTAAGGGATGAGAATATTGGTGGTCAATGGACCGAATTTAAACTTTCTGGGAATCCGGGAAAAAGGAATCTACGGGACGCAGGACTATTATGATCTGCTGAATCTGCTGGAAGAGAAGGCCGGGGCAAGAGGAATTGATTTAGAAACCTTTCAAAGCAACAAGGAAGGTGAGATCATTGACCGTTTACAGAAGGCCTATCATGACAAAGTAGATGGGATCGTGATTAATCCCGGTGCCTATACCCACTACAGCTATGCCATCCGCGATGCTTTGGCGGTTTTTACGGTACCGAAGATTGAGGTACATATCTCCAATATCCATCAGAGAGAAGAGTTCCGTCACACCTCCGTCACGGCGCCGGTATGCACGGGTCAGATTGCAGGGTTGGGACTTCAGGGATATTTACTGGCAATTGATGCAATTCTTGCTATGAGCGGTGAACAGGTATAGCAGTACATGATCAGGAAGTGACAGGATGTACGGCGAGCCTTAATCATAAATTAAAAAATAAACTCAGGAAGGGACAGGTAGAGAAGATGGACAACTATAAAAAAGTACAGGAAATATTACAGAGGCTTTCTCTTGATGCGATATTGATTTCCAATGGCAACAATATGCGCTATATCAGCGGGTTTGCAGGAGAGACGGGATATCTCTATATCTCCGGGAGCAGACACGCGGTTATTACGGATTTCCGGTACACCATACAGGCGGAGCTTGAGGCGGAGGGCTATGAAGTCATAACCATCGGAAACGGCGGGTATGGGGAGACTCTGAATGAGGTTCTGCAGGCAGAGGGAGTTAAAAGGCTGGGCTTTGAGGCGGAGGATATGCTGTTTGCGGATTATACCCGCTTGAAGGAGAAGCTGAAGGTACAGGAGATGGTTCCGGTTGGCAGTGAGGTAACTGCATTGCGCCGGATTAAGACCCCCAGGGAACTGGAATGGATTAAGAAGGCGGAAGCCATCGGCGATATGGTATTTACGGAAATATTAGATTATATCAAGCCCGGAATGACAGAACTGGAGATAGCGGCCAGGATTGAGTATCTGCTGAAGGTGAAGGGGGCTTCGGGGTGCAGTTTTCCGGCAATTGTAGCCTCCGGTGTGAACTCCTCCATGCCTCATGCGGTGCCCTCGGCTAAGAAGGTAGAGGCCGGCGATTTCCTTACCATGGATTTCGGCTGTGTATATGAAGGATATTGTTCCGATATGACCAGAACCATTGTAATCGGAAAGGCTTCCGAAAAGCAGAAGGAGGTATACAATACCGTTCTGAAGGCCCAGCTGGCTGCTCTGGATTACATCAGGGCAGGTGTGAAGGGCAAGGAAGTGGATAAGATTGCCAGGGATATCATATACCAGGCCGGATATGAGGGGTGCTTCGGACACGGCCTTGGTCACAGCGTAGGCTTGTACATCCATGAGAATCCCAGATTATCCATGCTGGAGGAGGATATCATTGAGGCCGGTATGACAGAGACAGTAGAGCCGGGCATCTATATTAAGGGCTTTGGCGGGGTAAGAATTGAAGATCTGGTTGTGGTTACCCAGGACGGGCATGAGAACTTTACCTTCTCTGAGAAAAAATTAATCGAATTGTAGGGTGCAGCCGAAAAAAAATGTTGCAAATTAGTCCGGGTTATTATAGACTAAAGAGTAGTCAATTTTAAGGAGGAGTTTTGTATATGATTTCAGCAGGCGATTTTAGAAACGGTCTGACAATAGAGATGGACAATAATGTATATCAGATTATTGAATTTCAGCATGTAAAACCGGGAAAAGGCGCAGCATTTGTAAGAACGAAATTAAAGAATATTAAAAGCAGCGGCGTAATTGAGAAGACCTTCCGCCCTACGGAGAAATACCCCCAGGCGCATATCGAGAGAAGTGACATGCAGTATTTATATTCCGATGGAGAGCTTTTCCATTTCATGAATGTAGAGACCTTTGATCAGATCGCTATGAATGAGGATGCTGTAGGCGATGCTTTAAAATTCGTAAAAGAGAATGAGATGGTTAAGATGCTTTCCCATGGCGGACATGTATTTGCCATCGAACCTCCGTTATTTGTAGAACTGGTGATCACCGATACCGAGCCGGGCTTTAAGGGCGATACCGCAACGGGTGCCAACAAGCCTGCAGTGGTTGAGACAGGAGCTACCGTATATGTTCCTTTATTCGTTGAGCAGGGCGACAAGATTCAGATTGACACCAGATCCGGCGAGTATATGAAGCGTGTGTGATTAAGCGGCATTTCAGAAATAGCGCAAATTCAGGGGGATTTTAGGATTTCCAAGGATTTGCGCTATTTTAAGATTTGCAGCCCTGATGGTGGGCGATTTGGAAGAAGGGAAGGTTTTTATGGAACAATTTTCAAAAAAAGATAGAAAAGAGCAGTATAAAACCCGTCTGGTAACCGGCGGAGTGTATTGCATTGAATGCAGCGGCAATGGTCGTAAGTGGATCAAATCAACACAAGACCTGGCCGGACAGAAGAATAAGTTTGAGTTTTTTGTTTCCACCAATTTATGTCCGGAACCGGGAATGAATTCGGAATGGAAACAGTACGGGGCAAATTCCTTCTCCTTTACGATTCTGGAGGAGATTAATAAAGGAGAGACACAGACCGATCAGGAATTTGCAGAGGATATCCATACGCTTTATGATATGTGGTTGGAAAAGCAGTCTGCAGCCGGGGACGGGCAACAGTGAGGAGAGTTCTATTGGGAAAGAACTTTATTGAAGCTTCAAGGCTTCCAGCAGATAACGATAGGTATCCTCGATTACAGAATCCTCCAGCTTCTGATCCAGAAAATATTCGATTGCCTGCTTTGCTTGAGCAACCAGCATAATGAGACCGGTCACGCCCTTCATTCCCAGCTCTTTCGCCTGCATGGTGAGTCTGGTTTCCAATGGATTAAAGATGGCATCCGCAACAGCCGTACACTGTGTGAAAGGGACCAGATCAATGGGAGATGCCTCTGTCTTTGGATACATTCCCAGGGGGGTGGTATTAACAATGACCTGAGCGTCAGGATGGTTCTGCAGGCAGTCCTCATAGGAGATGGTGTCTTCCGCGCGCTGGCGGCTCACCGCCAGTACCTGGGATGCGCCGAGATGACGCAGCACCGCGCGAACGGTGCGGGAAGTGCCTCCGCTGCCTAAAACGAGGCATTTCCTGTTGTTTATTGCAATATTATAATATTCCAGCATATACTGAAAGCCGAAGAAATCAGTATTATATCCGATATAGCGCCCGCCGCGTTTTACAATGGTATTCACGGCACCGATTTCCCTGGCCAGGGGGTCCAGCTCATCCAGATAAGGAATGACAGCCTGCTTGTAGGGAATGGTCACGTTAATTGCGGTAAAATCCTTCCGTTCCATAAAGTCTGCAAATTCTTCTTTCGATAAAGGAATTAAATCATAGGTATATTCCGCAATCCGCTCATGAATTAGCTTGGAGTAGCTATGTCCTAACTTCTCTCCGATTAAACCGTATCTCATCGTCTCATCCTTTCTATTTCCATCTATCCTGTAAATATCCGATATCTTGAACAGCTGATATTCTGAATAACCCATATCTTAAACAATTCATATTTCGCTATGTCGAATGCTTAATAAACAGAATAATATAGATGACACTAATATGCAAATCATTTTTCGGGAAATATGCGGATAATATATTTATAGCTGTTTTTTATCTTTATCTATACGGGAAGGATATGATATGGTTTATTTGCATTTAGATAATGGTATAGGGGATCCCTATCAGTAAACCTGGAGGAAGTATGTCGTTAAATTGGATTGACGCAAATGAATTTTCATTTAATAGCTTTTTACTTATGGAGAGATTTCATATTCAGTATGTGTGCAACGAAGCCCGGAGTTGGGAAGAGCTGAAAACACATTTGGGAATTGCGCTGCGGAATAATCCGGCAGTCAAATGGTATTTTGTACATAAATGCCCGGAATGTAAACCTGTTGTGGATGAAGTGACAGCCAATGTCCCTTTTGAGATGAGGGAGGCCGATGTTCGGAAATCAGAAGTATTTGTCTTGCAGACCTTTGAGGATTTTGTCGTGTATTGCTATCCCGAAATCATGGATACCAGCTGTAATTTCATTTATGCCTGGAGCAAGGAGAGGTTGCTTGAGCTGGCGGATTTTACCGGTAAGGTAGCGCTTGATGTGGGAAGCGGGTCGGGCCGTCTCGCCTTTGCTGCAGCAGAAAAGGCAAGCCATGTATATGCCAGCGAACCGGTGGATACGCTGCGTGAATACCTGCGGGATAAAATAGCCTCTGATAAAATAAAAAACGTCACAGTTGTGGATGGGAGAGCAGATGCGCTTCCATACCCGGATAATTCATTCGATATTGTGATGTCAGGCCATGTGGTTGGCGATGATTATGAGAATGAGCTGGCTGAATTGACCAGAGTGACGAAAAACGGCGGCTATATATTGGACTGCCCCGGTGAGGATGACAGGAAGAATAGCTCCCAGGATGTGTTGTTAGAACATGGATTTGAGGAGTTTTACTACGAAAGTACATTAGGCGGGGATGTTTATCGCTATCGTAAACAAGTTTTTAAATAACCCTGGCCGGTAATAGGCAGAGGATGGGGCTTGGGTATCTGCATCAATAATTTCTACAGAAAGTTTATTGCATTTTACTATGGGATGGGTTACTATTACAATAAAATTATTTTTAACTTATCTTGTAAGAGAGAATATGGAGGGGAGAATGAAAAAAATATACCGTATATTGATGATAATGCATGCTTTTGTAGGAGTTGGTGCGATAGGAGGAGGGATGATGGCGATCCTTAATCCGAAGGGACCCGCCGGATTGCCTGCGGATACATTGCAGAATTCCCCCTTTAGCAATTACCTGATACCGGGAATCATTCTTTTTGCCGTGGTCGGTATCGGGAGTTTATTTGCATCCGCGGCCATTTTATTAAAGTTTAAGTATCAGGGTTATATAAGCGGTGTTTTTAGCGGGGCATTGGTAATATGGATCATTGTACAGTGCATGATGATCAGGATGGTGGGCTTTCTTCATGTCCTATATCTGGTCATAGGGCTGGCAGAGGCCTTCTTATCTTTTTTGGTGTTGTTAAACCAGCAGATGTTTCCGGCGGGTATCGTCTTTCAGATCACGAAGTATGCAAGGGAGAGATTCCCGGACAATAAGCTGGTCAGACAGATAGCAAAGATCGAGGGAAGCATTCGTGAGCAGAAGGCGTTATAACAGAACGGGTTATTGTGTGGATTGCAGGACTTTATCATGATCCGGGGGCAATTGATGAAGGATAGAATCAAGGTAATCCTTGTAGGAAAACAGCTGGGTTATTAGATGACTCAGAGAATAATAACACTAATATGCAACTCATTTCTTAAGGAAGAAGTAAAAATAAATTCCTTACGGATGGGTTGCATATTTTTATGTTCCTGGGAATATCTTGTTTTAAGCGGAAGGTGGATAAGCCGTATGTTACTTGCGGCTTACCGGCCGGAGGCGAAAGGAGGGGAAGGATGATGGGCGCAAAAGACGAGCTGTTGAAGATATTATCTCTGAAGCTGCGTACGGTATTCGGCAAGCTGAGCATTAATTTTGAACGGCTTCAGGAAATTCGGCTTCGCATCAATGGACCGCTTTTGGTCATCTATTGCAATAAGGAGGCTTTTATCACCGAGGAGGCCAAATTAGCGGACAGCCCCGCAGGAGCAATTCTGGTTACCAGGAATGAGATCCGGGAGACCATGGAATACATCAGCAACTACTCGTTGTACGCCTTTGAGGAGGAGATCCGGCAGGGCTTCATTACTATAAACGGGGGACACCGTATCGGGATTGCAGGCAAGATTATCGTAGAAGACGATATGATCAAGACAATGAAGCATATTTCCTTCATTAATATCCGCCTGGCGCATCAGGTCAGAGGCTGTGCGGACCGGGTTCTGCCCTATGTAATTGACCGTCAGATGCAGGGAATCTACCATACTCTGATTATCTCGCCGCCGCGATGCGGTAAGACAACCCTCCTGAGGGACATCATCCGGCAATTGTCCAACGGCAGCAGTCTGCTGCCGGGAATCAGCGTCGGAGTAGTGGATGAACGTTCGGAGATCGGTGCCTGCTATATGGGGACGCCGCAGAATGAGCTGGGAATACGGACGGATATTCTGGATTGCTGCCCCAAGGCCAAGGGAATGCTGATGCTGATCCGCTCCATGTCGCCCCAGGTTATCGCGGTGGATGAGCTGGGCTCCAGGGAGGAGCTGGAGGCGGTGGATTACGTAATCGGCTGCGGCTGCAAGCTGATTGCAACGGTTCATGGAAGCTCTATTGAAGATGTGAGAAACAAGCCGGTATTGGGAAAGCTGCTGGAGAAGCGGTTATTTGAACGTTATCTCATATTAAGCAATGTCAAAGGAATCGGACAGCTGGAAGAGGTCTACGATGTGGATTGGAAGCAGCTGTATCATTCATGAAAGGGAGAAAATACGGCGGAGGTCGATCTTCTGTGCCATATGAGGATTGCGGCAGGTCATAGAGCATGGGAAGGGAGGACAAGATTGAAAGAAATGGAATATATAGATGGAAGGGGGGCCGAGTCCATGCCAGCACTTTCATGGCGATTTGTGTGGGGCGGGGCATGGACATAAACAGGTATGAACATTATGAAGGGAATTGGTTGTGTTATGGTGATATTATCCTCTGCCGGAATTGGCTTCTACTTCAGCAGTGAGATGAAGAGCCGGATCGAGGATTTAAAGGAGCTGAAGAAATTAATCGGACTTCTGAAGGGAGATATCCGGTATGGGAATACTCCGCTCCCCGAGGCGATCAGTGCAATTGCGGGAAGATACCGGGGCAGCTTCCGTTCTTTCTTCTGCAGGACCAGCGCCAGATTGATGGAACTATCGGGACAGACCTTCACGGAGATTTGGAAAAATGCAGTGGAGCAGGAGCTGGTAAAAACCTCTCTTTCCAAAAAGGACAGGTTGGCTCTGATATCCTTTGGTGAAAACCTGGGATACCTGGATAAGGATATGCAGATGAATACCTTTGAGCTGTATCTGTCACAACTGGAGGAGGAGATAGGGGAACTCACGAGAACAGTAAAGGAGCGCTCCTACCTCTACAACAGCCTTGGAATTATGGCAGGGGTTTTTATTTCGATTGTTATGATATAGCGGAGGCTTATCATAGGCTAATAAAAAACAGCGCTGTGCGCTGGGTTGGAGAGGCATATGGACATCTATTTTATTTTAAGGATAGCATTGGTTGGAATCATGGTTTCCATATTAAATCAGATATTGAAACAATCGGGCAGGGATGATCTGGCCTTTCTTACCAGTCTGGCGGGGCTTGTGCTTGTATTGCTATGGCTGCTGCCTCACATAACGGAACTATTTGTTACCATACAGCAGCTCTTCCAGGTGGTATAGCCTCCCGAAGGGAGAAGATCTTTTTGTCCGGAACGATGCGGACGAGCCCCATGCTTCATGGGGGTGTCAGAATGGAGGATTTCTTAAATGATTCGGATTGCTGTAGTGGGATTGGCAGCCGTTGTACTGGCAATTCTTTTTAAAAAAGGGAAGGAAGAATATTCGCTTTACATCAGTATCGGCACCAGTATTCTGATTCTGCTCTGGGGCATCAGCAAGCTGGAGATCATCTTTGATACCATTGACCAGCTTCAGAATTACATCCAGATGAATAAATCCTACGTTACCATACTGATTAAAATTATCGGAATTACCTATGTGACGGAGATATCTTCCTCCCTCTGCAAAGACTCAGGCTACCAGGCGATTGCGGAGCAGATTGAATTGGTGGGAAAGCTCACAATTCTGGCAATCAGTATGCCGATTATGCTTGCCATCCTGGATACTTTGGACAACCTGCTGACAGCTTAGCAGAAAAGCGGCTTATAACGAGAAAGGCATGGTTATTTGTATGTATGATAAAAAGAGGTACATAGCAATAATAAAAACAGCGGTAAAGCTTCTGCTGATAGCAGTTCTGTTATTCCTGGGGGAGACAGAAAGAGCAGAAGCATCGGCACCGGTAAAGGTGAACCTCTCCTCCTCCCTGACAGATGGAACCGGTTATGGCAGTTCCATGCCGGGCGACCCGGCTGACGACATGGATTATACGGAAATCCAGGAGGTTATTAAGGATATTATGGGCAAAGGAAACCAATTTGATTTCGGAGCCTATGTAAATAAACTGATCAAGGGAGAAGCGCCCTTCTCCCTATCGGCAATTGTCAACGAAATTCTCACAGGGGTGAAAGGGGAGGTGAAAGCAAATCTTTCTACTTTTGGAAGCTTAATCACCATCGCTTTGATCGCCGCTCTTTTTACAAACCTGTCCCTTGCCTTTAAAAACAATCAGGTGTCTGAAACCGGATATTATGTTACCTACCTTCTGTTGTTTGCACTGCTGATCAGTACCTTTATTACGGCTTCCCAGATCGCGTCGACGACGATCCATTCCATTCTGGATTTCATGAAGGCCCTGGTACCGACCTATTTCATGTCCGTTGCATTTACCACGGGTTCCGCAACCTCCATGGTATATTATGAAACAGCCCTGATGCTGATCACGCTGGTGGATTTTATTTTAATCAGGCTGATTATTCCCATGATTAATTTTTACCTTGTTATTGTGCTGGCCAATAATCTATCCAAGGAGGACATCCTGTCCAAGCTGGCGGAATTAATCGCCACGGCGGTCAGCTGGATGCTGAAAAGTCTGTTGGCGGCTGTAATCGGCGTCAATGCCATCCAGGGACTCATTGCACCCGTGATTGACCAGGTGAAGCGTTCCGCTGTGATCAGAGCAACGGAAGCCATTCCCGGGATCGGTGATGCTCTGGGAGGAGTGACAGAGACCCTCCTGGGTGCGGGGGTGCTGTTGAAAAATGCAATCGGAGTTGCCGGATTGGTCGTGCTGATCATCATTGCAGCCGTACCATTTTTGAAGCTGCTGGTGGTGGCGGCGGTCTATAAGGTGGGCAGTGCGGTTCTGCAGCCGGTTTCGGATAAACGGTTCATCGAATGCATCAGTGCCTCGGGCAAATCGGCGGCAATGCTGCTCCAGGCAATCTTTGTCGGAACGGCTCTCTTCCTGCTGTCCATCACCATCGTTGCGGTTACCACCGGGAGCATGCTGTAAAAAAGGAGGGAAGCATGGCAACCATTTATCAATGGATAAGAAACATCGTTGTGTACATGATGCTGAATACGATTATCATGAACCTGCTGGGCGACAAAAGCTATAAAAAATATGTGGGCATCGTATCCGGTATGATTCTGGTGCTGATTATACTGTCACCGCTGATGAATTATATGGATCTGGGGGACATGCTGGATTATTACCTGCAGGCGAATGATTTTGCAGTAGAAGCTTCGGAATTCAAGAGCGATTTGCGCCGTATGGAGGAAACACAGACGGATGCCATCTTTGCCGAATACAAGGAAAGAATTCGGCAGCAGATAGAAGGGATACTGGCGG
This sequence comes from Anaerotaenia torta, assembly GCF_050433395.1. Taxonomy (NCBI): domain Bacteria; kingdom Bacillati; phylum Bacillota; class Clostridia; order Lachnospirales; family Lachnospiraceae; genus Anaerotaenia; species Anaerotaenia torta. Next base: position 264,536 of record NZ_JBNPXH010000004.1, on the reverse strand, counting down.
AGGAGAAGGTAAAGCTGCTTAAGGCGGATATCACCATAGACCGGGAACCCACCAGCCCTACCTTCGGAGAGATCATGGAAATGAGCATTACTGCAAGAAAGGAAAAGGAGGAAGAGGAAGGCAATACAGGCCGTCTTGCGATTGACCAGATCGAGATTTCACCAATCAGCATTGGCGAGCAGGAAAAAGCCAAAAAACCGCCCTCCCCGTTGGAAATTAATATAAAAAATAGACTCTCGGACTTCTATAATATGGAACAGGTTAATATAAATATTACTATAGAATGATGAAAGCGTCAAAGACACTTCGATTTCATCATGGAATGATTAGAAGTCACGGGGGAATATCTTAGAGAATGGAGCCGTTATGGAGGAAAAGAAGAAGATATCCCTGAAACAAATAGGCCTACCGAGATTAATCATGCTGTTCATGGCGGGCATATTAATCATTTTTTTGTCATTTCCAAGCGTATTTGGTATATTTCGTGCTCAGGATAAAGACGAAGAGAAAGAGAAAGCCCAGATCCAGCAAAATGATACGAATACGACAAGCTATGCCTGGAATACCTATATATCAGAAAAGGAAAATAAGTTAAAGGCAGTCCTGAGAAAAGTATCCGGCGTCGGAGAGGTAGAGGTTATGATTACTGTAAAGGGTACCCAGGAACGGATTCCACTAAAGGATAGTTCTTCTACACAGGAAAGCTTAAACGAAGATGACGGGGAGGGCGGAAGCAGAATAGACAATAGTGCCAGACGGGAAGAGAGTACTGTTCTGGTTACAAACGAGAACGGAAATTCAGTGCCTTACATATTACAGGAACTTGAACCGGAGATAGAGGGTGTCGTTGTGATTGCGGAGGGCGGAGATAATCCCGCGATCAAAATGGACATTATGGAAGCGGTGGAGGTATTATTTAACGTACCTGCGCATAAGGTTAAAGTAATGAAAATGAAGGATGGTATCAAATGATCAGGAGGTCTAAAATGAAAAATATATTTAAAAAGAATCACATCATAATCACGGCGTTAGCCATTATGATCGTAATTGCCGGCTATCTGAGCTTTACCAATGATGATACGGCCGACAAGAAAGGTACGCTGCAGACCGATGCCACAGGTTCCGGCGACTATGAAGAATTCACGGCTTTAGACGGGATGGATCTGGTAACGGAAACCGGCACCACCGGGGTGACCGGTGACAAAACGACGGACGATAAGGATGACACTGTGCTGGATGATGCCGATGCGGCGGATAAGGCGGCAGAAACCACAGGGGATGATGAGAATGACGAGGCCATTGATACCAATAGCGCCTTGGAATCGGATGAACTGGGAGATATCTCTGATGAGGATATACTGGCCAATGCCAAGGATGTAACCGATAATGGCGAGCTTAACCTGGAGGAAGGGGTTCCGGGAGAAGCGGTTCTTGCCAATGCAGCCAGCCAGATCGATTCCAGCTATTTCATAACCAATAAGTTTGAAAGGGAACAGCTGCGGGCGAAAATCAGAAGCTATTACATGGATATCATTAACAGTAAGGAATTATCGGAGGAACAGAAGCAGACTGCGCTGGACGGCATGATGGAGTTCACCGATATCATGGCGAAGGAGAAGAAGGCGGAGATGAAGCTGGAAGCAAAGGGCTTTGCTGATTCCATCGTGTTCATGAACGATGGCGCGGTGGATGTGGTGGTTAATTCAGAATCCTTAACCGACCAGCAGCTTGCAATCATCGAGTCAATTGTAAAGGATGAAACGGGGGTTTCCGTTGAAAATATTGATATTGATCCGGTTGTATTTTCTGAGTAACAGGAATAAATATCCGACAGCTGAAAAGTGGGGCTTCTGCTAATGTGCGGAGGCCCTCTTTTGATACCAATATTTATCAAGACTGTTATAATATGTAAACAACATGTAAATGCTTATAGTGTAAGAAGTCCGGAAGCTTTTAAAATGAATGTTTACATCCATTAGCAGTATTGGTATAATAACTCTAAGAAATAAATAACACAAAGATAACGAAATGTAAATTATGAAATGCTCTGAGGAGGTAATGATTGTGAATAAAGAACTGGAAAGTAAAAACACATACACAATACAGGAAAACGGCAAAGTCGGTGAGGTACAGATAGCGGACGAGGTGGTAGCAACCATTGCAGCCCTAGCGGCCACAGAGGTGAAGGGTGTATCGGCAACCTCCGGAAATGTTACCAATGAGCTTGCAGGAAAGCTGGGATATAAAAACCTGTCCAAGGGAGTTAAGGTAATGGTGAGCCCGGATGCGGTAGCGGTGGATATGGCATTAACCCTGGATTATGGATATGGCATTCCTGAGACTGCGAAGCAGGTGCAGGAGAAGGTAAAGATGGCGATAGAGAATATGACCGGCTTGCAGGTAAGTGAGGTCAATATCCGCATTGCCGGTGTGAACATCGTAAAAGAGTAAAACCCCGCTGTGAACATGAGAGCGGCTTGTGAAGTATGTCGATCGTTGTTAAACATAAGAGTGGTTCGCATGGTGTATCACTCGTTGTGGACATAAGAGTGGTTCGCATGGCGTACCACTCGTTGTCTATTCATAGACGCAGAATTTTGCTGAAGATAGCGGTAGCAAATCAGGAGGAAATATTGTGACAAGAAGAGAGATTAGAGAACACATTTTTCTGATGTTATTCCGTAAGGATTTTCATGAGGAAAATGAATTAAATGAGCAGACTGAATTATACATCTCCGAGCTGGAAGAGCCTACTGTGGAGGAATATGGATATCTGACCTCACGCTTCCAGGCAGTGATAGGAAAGCTGGGGGAGATTGACGGCATTTTATCCGAGGCCTCCAGCGGCTGGAAGCTGAACCGTATGGGCAAGGTGGATCTGACCATTCTCAGGCTGGCGGTGTATGAGCTGCGCTTTGACGAGGAGATTCCGGATAAGGTTGCCATTAATGAGGCCGTGGAGCTGGGCAAGAAATTCGGCGGTGACGATTCGCCGGGCTTTATTAACGGAGTGCTTGCCAAGCTGGCATAGATCAGGATATTGGAGGATATATGGGACAGGCATACTCTGTTACTGAGATCAATCAGTACATTAAGAATTTGTTTATGAGAGATAAGATACTGAGCTTTATTCAGATAAAAGGCGAGGTATCCAATTGCAAATACCACACCTCCGGGCATATCTATTTCACATTGAAGGATGCCCAGGGGCAATTGGCTTGTGTAATGTTTGCCGGACAGCGCAGGGGCCTTAACTTCCGCCTGGAGGAAGGGCAGAGCGTTATTGCATCCGGCAGCATCAATGTGTACGAGCGGGATGGTAAATACCAGCTTTATGCCACCGGGATTGTCCTGGACGGGCAGGGAATGCTGTATGAGAAGTTTGAAAGGCTGAAGAGACAATTGGAGGAGGAAGGGCTGTTCGACAGGGAGCACAAGAAGCCGATCCCCCCCTATCCCAGGAAGGTAGGCATTGTAACAGCCTCCACGGGAGCTGCGATCCAGGATATTGTAAATATATCAAAAAGGCGCAACCCTTACGTACAGCTGGTGCTGTATCCCGCTCAGGTACAGGGACAGGGAGCAGCCGAGAGTGTTGCAAGAGGAATTGCGGTACTGGACAGACTTGGGGTGGATACCATTATTGTAGGCCGGGGCGGCGGCTCCATCGAGGATTTGTGGGCCTTTAACGAAGAGCTGGTTGCAAGGGCGATCTATCGCTGCAATACGCCAATCATTTCAGCCGTGGGGCATGAGACGGATATTACCATAGCGGATTTTGTTTCTGATCTCCGGGCACCGACTCCTTCCGCCGGAGCTGAACTGGCTGTCAATGATTATCAGCTTTTTCAGGACACCCTTAGAGAATACGGCAGGAAGCTGGCAAGAGAGCTTACCCAGAAGCTGAAGGCGGCCAGGAGCAGAACCGATCAGCTGAGGCTGCGTCTCTTCTACGCAAGCCCCGCCTATCAGATTAAGCAGAAGAGACAATATCTGATGGATGCGGAGCAGAAACTGCGGCAGGGAATGACCGGAAAGCTGAGGGACAGACGGTACCGGCTGGAGCTGCTGATTGCACGGTTGGAAGGGCTTTCCCCCCTGTCAAAGCTCAGTAAGGGCTATGCCTTGATTGCGGGTGAGGACAATAAGCCGGTTACAAGCATTCATAAGGTGAAGAAGCAGGATCGATTGACGATTTCTCTTCTGGACGGAGATATCCTGGCCAGAGCGGAAGATCTGCTGGAAAAAGAGCGGCTGGTATGAGGAAGAATACTTTACATAAGTTTTTATAGATGGAGGAAACAATGGAGAATAACGAGAGGAAGCTGGAAGAAAACTTTGAGGAATTGAACCATGTTCTCGAGGAATTGGAGAAACCGGAGATCACCCTGGAGGATTCCTTTGCTTTATATCAGAAAGGAATGCAGCTTTTAAAAACCTGTAACGATTCCATCGACAGGGTGGAGAAACAGTTGATGATTTTAAGCGAAAATGGAGAAGCCAATGAACTTTGATCAGGAATTGAAGCAAAGAGTGAAGCAGGTTGAGGATATTCTGGGGTATTATGCACCAAGGGAAGAAGGATACCAGAAGCAGATCATGGAGGCTATGAATTACAGTCTGATGGCAGGCGGAAAGCGTCTGAGGCCAATTCTTATGCATGAGACCTACCGGCTGTTTAGCGGGGAGGCACAGGCACCGGCGGAAGAAGAGTATAACGGACACAGCAAGCGTCCCGTTATCGGGCCGTTCATGGCTGCCATTGAGATGATACACACCTATTCCCTGGTACACGATGACCTTCCCGCCATGGATAATGATGATTACCGCAGAGGAAGAGAGACAACCCATGTAAGATACGGAGAGGCGATGGGCATTCTGGCAGGGGATGGCCTGCTGAATTATGCCTTTGAAACAGCTGTGAAGTCCTTTGATGACATTGCGGACGAGCCGGCCGCTGCGGCGGTACAATACAGGCGGAGGGCGGAGGCACTCCGGGTGCTGGCGGCCAAGGCCGGCATCTATGGCATGATCGGAGGGCAGGTAATTGATATGGAAGAGGCTCCGAAGGAGACCTCACGCAACCATTTAGATCATATGTATCGTCTAAAGACGGGAGCCCTTGTGGAAGCAGCCATGATGATCGGGGCAATTCTGGCCGGAGCCTCCCGGGAGGAGATTGACCGGATAGAGCAGATCGCCGGGGATATCGGCCTGGCCTTCCAGATCCGGGATGATATCCTGGATGTAACCAGCAGTGCCGCAAAGCTGGGAAAACCCGTGCACAGTGATGAGAAGAATGAGAAGACCACTTATATATCCTTTATGGATCCGGATACCGCAGGCAGGGAAGTAGCCCGCATCTCTGACCGGGCAATGGAGGCGTTTGCAAGCCTCCAACGTCAGAACGAATTCTTGCGTCAGCTGATTGCGATGCTGGTGAACAGGGAAAGCTAACCATAACAGGCCGAAGCTAATATTGAACTATTCAGGAATGAGGTGATAACTTGCCGAAGATATTGGATACTATAAATCAGGCAAATGATATTCATGAGATAAAGGAGCAGGATTATGACAAGCTGGCGGAGGAGATCCGCGGCTTTTTAATACAGAATATAAGCAAAACAGGCGGTCATCTGGCTTCCAACCTGGGGGTCGTGGAACTGACGATAGCTCTGCACCGGTTTCTTTCCTTTCCGCAAGACAGGCTGGTATGGGATGTGGGGCATCAGGCTTATACCCATAAGATACTGACGGGAAGAAAGGAATTGTTTCCGACCCTTAGACAGATGGATGGCATGAGCGGCTTTCCGAAAAGTGAGGAGAGCGAATGCGATTCCTTTGATACAGGGCACAGCTCCACCGCGATTTCCGCGGGGCTGGGTCTGGTGAAGGCCAGGGATTTGAACGGGGAGGAGCATAAGGTAGTGGCTGTTCTTGGGGACGGCGCTCTGACCGGCGGCATGGCTTTTGAAGCATTGAATAATGCAGGCAGGCTTAAGACCAATTTTATGATAGTGCTGAACGACAATAATATGTCTATCTCAGAAAATGTGGGAGGAATGGCGAATTATCTTGCCAAGCTTCGCACCAGCTCAAAATATACGGGCTTTAAAGAAAACATGGAGAATACGCTGAATCTCATGCCTGGTTTGGGCAAGACCGTTGTCAACAAGCTCAAGAGGTCTAAGGATGCCATTAAGTATTTTATGCTTCCCAGCATGTTCTTCGAGGATATGGGGCTGACCTATATCGGGCCCATTGACGGACATAATATCCCATCCATGCTTGAGGCCTTTGCAGCGGCTTCCAGGGCGAAGAAGGCGGTAGTGGTTCACGTAATTACCAGGAAGGGTAAGGGGTACCGTCCGGCAGAAAGATATCCCAGCCGGTTTCATGGCGTGGATCCCTTTGATATAGAGAGCGGAAAGCCGATGAAAACAGAAAGCGGCATTTCCTATACCAAGGTGTTTTCCGATGCGGTTCTGAAGCTTGCCGGGAAGGATGACAAAATTGTTGCCATCACTGCCGCTATGCCTTACGGAACCGGGTTGACCGATTTTAACAAATATTATCCCGACCGTTTCTTTGATGTGGGAATTGCGGAAGAACATGCGGTAACCTTTGCGGCAGGTCTTGCCATGGGCGGTTTTAAACCGGTGGTGGCAATTTACTCCACCTTTTTACAAAGGGCATACGATCAGATTATTCATGATGTGTGCATTAATAACCTGCCGGTGATTTTCGCCATTGACCGTGCGGGAATCTCAGGAAGAGACGGTAAGACTCATCAGGGAACCTTTGATCTGTCCTTTCTCTCCCATATTCCCAATCTGGCGGTAATGGCGCCGAAGAACGGCTGGGAACTGGAGGAGATGCTGCGCTTTGCCGCATCCCGTTCCGGCCCCTCGGCTATCCGCTATCCCAAGGGAGAGGTGTATTCCGGCTTGGATGAATTCCAGAAGCCGTTGGAGCTTGGCAAGGCGGAGGTGATCGAAGAAGGTGACGGCATTGCTGTTCTGGCGGTGGGAAGCATGGTTAAGACCGGGGCTGAAGTGGCGGAAGCGCTGAAGCAGGAGGGAAAGAAGGCGACTCTTGTGAATGTCCGTTTCATATCGCCCATGGATGTTCAGATTTTAGAACAGCTGTCTTCCAGGCATAATTTATTCATAACAATGGAAGAGAATGTGAAAACCGGCGGGTATGGGCAGAGGGTTGCCGATTATCTTTGCGAAGCAGGGAAAAGGGATATCCGGCTGATTAATATCTCTGTTCCGGACCTCTTTATTGAACATGGCTCGGTCAGTGAGCTTCACAAAAGATTTGGATTAGATGCACAGAGTATCCTGAAACGGATCAAGCAGGAAACAGAACGGAAGGCATGGGAGTTATCTTGAAAGAACGATTGGATGTATTAATGGTAAATAGAAATCTGGCAGAGTCAAGAGAAAAGGCAAAGGCCATTATTATGTCCGGCAATGTCTTTGTTGACGGGCAGAGGGAGGATAAGGCGGGAAGCACTTTTCCTGCCGAGGCCTCCATCGAAGTGAAGGGGAATCCTCTGAAATATGTCAGCCGGGGAGGCTTGAAGCTGGAGAAAGCCATAGAGAGTTATCAGCTCTCCCTGGAGGGGAAGATCTGCATGGATGTCGGCTCCTCGACAGGGGGGTTTACCGACTGCATGCTCCAGAATGGGGCAGCCAGGGTCTATGCGGTGGATGTGGGAACCAATCAGCTTGCCTGGAAGCTCCGTCAGGATCCGAGAGTAATTTCGATGGAAAAGACCAACATTCGTTACCTTACGCCGGAGGAGCTGGAGGATGTGATTGCTTTTGCCTCTATTGATGTATCCTTTATCTCGCTGACCAAGGTGCTCCTTCCGGTGCGGGAGCTGCTGGCTGCGGGGGGAGAGGTGGTATGCCTGATTAAGCCCCAGTTCGAAGCGGGACGGGATAAGGTGGGTAAGAAGGGGGTAGTGCGGGATCGGAAGGTGCATGAAGAGGTCATTCGTCTGGTCAGCTCCTATGCCGCTTCCATTGGTTTTCTATGCCTTGCCCTGGATTTCTCCCCAATTAAAGGGCCGGAAGGGAATATTGAATATTTATTATATTTACAAAAACAAGGTCAAGTACCCGGCGGTCTGCCCTGTGTTCAACCGGAACTCTCGCGGCGGGAAGAGGAAGCAGGGGGAAAGCTTTCCAGACTCGGCAGTATGGTGGAAGAGGTGGTTACAGAAGCCCATAATACTCTTTCGATAGGATGAAATTTAAAGATCAGATTGATTTTCGAATAATTATTAAGCTGCTTTAAAGTTTATGCATAATAGGATTGAAATTTATGGAATTCTGTGATAAACTTTTATATTGCATGAAGCAGGGCAGTCATTTGAGGAGAATAATAGTCAGATGGACAAGTTTTTGATTATAACCAATAGAGAGAAGGACCCGGATCTGCGGGTGACCAATAAAGTGGCTGCTTATATAGAGAAGGCGGGAAAGCAGGTTGTGCTCTCCAGAGTATCTTCGGTAATGGAGAATGACGGACATGTCACTGTTCCGGAGGATATTGACTGTGCAATTGTGCTTGGAGGCGACGGTACGATCATACAGGCGGCAAATGACCTGATGACTTATAATATACCTATTCTCGGAGTAAACATGGGAACTCTGGGATTTTTGGCTGAGATTGAGGAGCACAATGTCCCGGAAGCGCTGGAACGATTGTTTCAGGATGACTACCAGGTTGAGAATCGGATCATGATGGAAGCGAAGGCGGCCCATAGCGCCAGGTCTCTGCAAAGTGCCGGTGAAGCCGCGGGTTACGCCCTTAACGATATTGTAATAGCCAGAAAAGGTTTTTCAAGAATTATCAGCCTGGGGATCTATGTGAATGATGCTCTGGTAGATAATTTCCGGGGGGACGGAGTGATTATTTCCACTCCCACCGGTTCCACTGCATATAATCTGTCAGCAGGAGGACCCATTGTGATGTCCCAGGCCAGTGTTATGGTAATTACCCCTATCTGTCCGCATTCGCTGAGTCCCCGAAGCATCATTGTGTCGGCGGAGGATACGATTAAGGTAGTGATAGGGAAGAGCAAGAAGACACAGGAAGCGGAAGCCATTGTGACCTTTGACGGCAGCAGGGTGATGGAGCTGGGAACGGATGATATCATACTGATGAAGAAGGCAGAATATGATACGAAGCTGATCAAGCTGAATCATGCCGGAATTTATGAAATTCTCAGATCAAAGCTTGGTAAGAGCGGAGATTAGGAAAGACAGGAACCACTCAATATGAGGTGCCATGGAGGGAAAGATGAAGATCAGCAGACAGAGTAAAATCATTGAACTCATTAATAAGTACGATATTGAAACCCAGGAGGAACTGGCGGAACGTCTGATGAAGGATGGCTATAATGTTACCCAGGCAACCGTGTCCAGGGATATCCGAGAGCTTAAGCTTACCAAGGTGGCGGTTGATGGTGGAAGGCAGAAGTACATTGTGCTCCAGAAGACAGAGCCGGGAATGAGTGAGAAATATATCCGTGTATTCCGGGACGGTTTTCTTTCCATGGATATGGCCCAGAATATTTTGGTGGTAAAGACGGTATCCGGTATGGCTATGGCCGTGGCGGCGGCCCTGGATGCACTGCAGATGAACAGTATTGTAGGCTGCATCGCAGGGGATGATACGATCCTGTGTGCCATCCGCACCGCAGAAGAGACAGTTCAGGTTATGGAGAAGCTGAGCAAGCTGTTGAATGCGGAATAGCACTTTTTATTAATAGTATAAATTAAAGGAGAGGATTAAGATGTCAGGACATTCGAAATTTGCGAACATCAAACATAAAAAGGAAAAGAATGATGCTGTAAAAGGCAAGATATTTACCAAGCTGGGCAGGGAGATTGCGGTTGCGGTGAAGGAAGGCGGGGCAGATCCCAACTCCAATAGCCGTCTTAAGGATATCATCGCTAAGGCAAAATCCAACAACATGCCCAATGATACCATTGACCGCAGCATTAAGAAGGCTGCCGGGGATGCCAATGCCGTTAATTATGAGACCGTTACCTATGAGGGCTATGGCCCCAACGGCACGGCAATCATCGTGGAGGCTCTGACAGACAATAAGAACAGAACAGCGGGCAATGTGCGCAATGCCTTTACCAAGGGCAACGGCAATGTAGGCTCCCAGGGATGTGTGTCCTTCATGTTTGACCGCAAGGGGCAGATTATTATTGACAGGGATGAATGTGATATGAAAGCGGATGATCTGATGATGCTCGCTCTGGATGCGGGTGCCGAGGACTTTGCGGAGGAAGAGGACAGCTTCGAGGTGGTGACAGCTCCCGATGATTTCAGTGCGGTAAGAGAGGCCCTGGAGAAGGCTGGAATCCCCATGCTTCAGGCAGATGTTACCATGATCCCCCAGACCTGGGTGGAACTGAAGGAAGAGCAGGATATCAAGATGATGAACCGTATCCTGGATCTGCTGGACGAAGACGACGATGTGCAAGAGATCTGGCACAATTGGGATGAGTAAGTTAGGATAACTGACAGATATACTGGAGGGATATTTTTACAAACATTATGAAAATGGAAACCGCAGTAACATAAAAAATCAAATAAAACATATGATTCATATGAGGAATAGCTATCCTGGGAGGTCATATGGATTTTCAACAAAGCAGGACTTATCAGAATCTGCAAACTGCCTTTGGTTATGAGTTACAGTCACAGGCCAGATATGATATATTCGGTGTAAAAGCGAGCCAAGAGGTCTTGTTGGGAATTGGTTTTACGTTCGAAACCATATCAAGAAATAACAGATTTATCGCGGAAAGATTGCGCAATCTTATCAACGGCGGTGAAAGGAATACGGAACAAAACTTAGCGGAGGCTGTGGAAAATGAAGACTATGCCGGAAACACCATGTACCGGGAATTCTCACGGATTGCCAGGGAAGAGGGATATGGAGATATCTCCGCACTATTCAGCGGCATCGCTAATATTAAGCTAAACCACCAGCTGACATTTCAAACATATTTAGCTGAAATACAGACCGATACCCTGTTTTGTAAAAGCGAAGAAAAATTATGGATTTGTTTGGGCTGCGGCAATATCTTAAGCGGCTTGTGCGCTCCTGAAATTTGTCCGATTTGTTTTTATCCTCAGGGTTACTATGAACTCTATGTATGTATACGGTAAAAATGCGGCAATGTCAATACGGATACAATGTTGACGCGAAAAAGCCCTGTATTACAAGGACACGGAAAAAGTCCGCTTCTCGCTTGAGGAGTGGATTTTTTACATTTCATACAACTTTTAACGAATATGAGGTACTAATTCATGTGGAAGTATACTGCCGAAAATGATTATCCAAATATAAGTTTACATGATTGCTGCATTTCAAATGTGTTTATTGACAATAAGGATATCGTTTTTGAATTTGATGACTTTACGTACGGATAAATCTGAAATTCGCTTTAAAGATATTGACGCTGATTTTACTCGAATATATTATTTTAAAACCTACCATCTATTTAAGAAAGTCATTTTTACAAAACGAATAGAATTAACAATCGAACAATTCGCTGCTAAAATTAATAACGGTGATTGGAAATTTGAATTTGTTGAGGAATTATATGCTTGGAGCAGGGCGGGCTTTGAAGGCTATGTTTGGTTCGACAGGAAACCGTATGAATATGAATGTCAGATACGGATATTCTTTAATACAATGATCTACTCATGGAACAAGATTTGTGAAGACAGACCTTGGTAGTAAGGTCCTCTGTTGACTTCCTGTTTTTGGTATAGCTTAAAAGGAATTATTGAACTTATCTGTATTGTAATATATAATAAAATAAATGTAAATTCGCTTATGGTATCAACAATGGAGGTAAACGAATGATTAATTTACAGACCGAACGGACAATGATAAGAGATCATTGTTATGAAGATTTACCAACACATCATGCCCTTTTTAGCGATAAGAGGGCAATGTATTATTTGCAGGACATAGCAACTAACACGATTGAAGAATCGAAGATAAATCTTCAAAATGCCATACATGAGATAGATAAGATAGACAGGAAGCTATACTTTCTACGTATCGAAGATAAATATTCACAAGAGCATATAGGCGAAATGGGTTATACTGTAATAGAGTTTACTCCGTTAGGTAAATTGGTTGGGATGGGTTACTTTATCAGACCAAAGTTTTGGGGTAAAGGATATACCACGGAAGCCCTCCGGGAAGTAATCCGTTTCGCTTTTGAAGAAAACGGAGTTTTCAGAATTTCATGCGGATGTATGAAAGATAACATAGGTTCTGAAAAAGTTATGATTAAATGCGGGATGACGAAAGAAGCTGATTTCAATTCTTTTGTCTGGCATGACGGGAAATTGAAAGATAGAGTCGAATACAGAATACTAAAATCCGAGTGGGAAGGGGGAAAGTTATGAACACGGAAAACTTTACAGGCAAAGCGGAAGCTTATGCCATAGGACGCCCGGGCTATCCGAAAGAGGCGATGGAATATATTTGCTCGCTTGTACCGCAGGATGCCGTATTTGCCGACATCGGTGCAGGGACGGGAAAATTCACGGTGACGTTGGCGGAGCGCGGTTACTCTGTGTTTGCCGTTGAACCCAACGCAGATATGAGCGGGCAGCTGGGTACTACCCTTGCACCTTTTCCAAACGCAAAGATGATAGATGGCACAGCCGAAGCGACAACGCTTCCCGAACACAGCGCTGATGTTATCACCGTCGCTCACGCGCTGCACTGGTTTAATCCGGATGCGTTCCGCGCAGAATGTCACCGAATTATCAAACCCGGCGGAATGGTCATTGCCATTTACAACCTTGCACCGGGTGGGGAGATGATAACGATTAGCAAGCAGGCGGTCGATGCTTTTTTTACAAAGCCGACGATTCGTGAATTTCCCAATCCAATGGATTATACGCGGGACAGGTGGTTAGCTTATATCGCATCCCAGGACAACAATCCGTTGCCAACCGACCCTGGATATGACGAGCATATCGCTGCAATAAATGCGATGTTTGACCGTGACAGTATAGATGGTTTGTTACGCTGCGACAGGATAACGAAGGTGTACAGCGAACGAATGGTGTAAGCCTGCTAACCAAGGGAGAGTTTTTTATGATACTTGGAAATAAATCCGTTATTGGTAATGACTGAGCGGGGGATTTACAATGGGTAATTAGTACTTATATGGTCATTTATGATAAATATGTGGATATCACTAAAAATGGTCCAAAATTTAGTAACAAAGGACGAAAATGTAATTCTATTACTTTTAATGATTGAAAAAGTCACAGCTATCATATAAAATTGCATTTGTACTGAAAAACAAACATTGGAGGAATGACCAACATGAAGTACCAGAGGACAAAATTGTTAAAAGTAATTGTTTCTTTCCTGCTGGTGATGGGGCTGCTGCTCCCGTCACAATTACCGGCAGCGAGTGTTCAGGCAGCGGCCAAGACAACGATTGATTCAGAGATGATGATCGGTACCGGAAGCACCTGGAGCGAATTTGGCGTCTATCAGAAGGATGCTAAATATGTGCTGGAAGTAAGTAATCCGGTGAAGAAAGCCACCTATAGCTTTAAGTCCAGCGATGAGAAAGTGCTGAAGCTGAAGGCCAGCGGAACGAAGGTATATCTTACAGGACTGAAGAAAGGCTCCGCAACGATTACCTGTTCCCAGAAGCTAAACGGTAAGACAACCAAGGTAGGAACCTGCAAGGTTACAGTAGTGGATCCGAGTCTGTACGCGGAGGAATACGACGGACTGCCGCTGGGTACGGCAAGCGGTATGTTTATCTATTACGAATGCCGTAATAACGATGCGACCTATACCTTTACTTCCAGTGATAAGAATTTCTCTATGAAGGAGAAGGTGGTAAAGTCAGAGTTAATGAATGGCTATTACCCCGAGCAGACCTATACGGCGAAGAAAGCAGGTACTTATACTGTTACGGTAAAAGAGACCTACAATAAGAAGACCAGAACCGTCGGCAAGCTGAAGTTTGTTGTGAAGAAGGCCTCTGTGGCGAAGGAATATGGGATAGATGCCGGAGAGATAATAGGAGCATTTTCTTTGGTTAATAATGCACGGGCTGATGTGAAATATTATTTTGAGGCAGATGATACCGGAGTGGTTATAGTAAAAGCGGATGGAGATGGATTTATTCTGGAAGCTAAGAAGCCCGGAACCGCGACAGTGAAGGTTTATGAGAACGCATCCAGTGCAGCCAAGGATAAACTCATCGGAAGCTGTAAAGTGACTGTGAAGGAGCTGAAGGCAGAGGACCTGAGCTGTGATTTGTCCTCGGATGAGACCTATGTCGGAGATGATGCAATCATCCTCCACGTATACAAGGAACCCTATAATGCACCGGAAGCAATTACCGTAACCTCTTCGGATTCCAGCATTGCAGAAGTGGGAGAGCTGGACGAGGACGGCAGAGTTGAGATTACACCTGTAGGTGAGGGAACAGTAAAGATTACCATAACCTGCGGTGAGATTACGAAGACGGAGACCATTACCGTCTATGCGGACGAAGATGCCATGTATGGCTGGTAGGAGCCGTTGATGGGGTTTTTGGTTCTCTTTGGAAGATAATAGAATATGAGTGAAAGCACAGGGGCCATCCCTTCAGCGCTGGAATATGCGGTGAAGGGATGGTTTTTTATCGGGTAGGATCCTGTTATAATGAGCATTAACAAAAAGGCGGTTTCTCAGGGACGCCTTTTTGTCGTTATGACCAAATGAAAACAGATTTCAAGGGAAAAACACATTGACATATCATATAAGGATATATATAATATATCATATAAGTTTGTGCAAAATGATATAAGAAAGGAATACAGACAGATGAATACTAAAATCCCTCCAATTTTACTGAGACGGGCCGACGAACTGGAGAAGTATTACCGGGAGAAGATGCCTTCGGCGGCACCTCTCATAAAGCAATGTTTTTTAAATACCATAGAGACAACGGTAAAGCAATTGGAAGATGGAAGTTATTTTGTCATTACCGGTGATATACCGGCTATGTGGCTGAGAGATTCTTCCGCCCAGTTGAAGCATTATATTAAATACAGCAAGGAGGATGAGCAGCTGGGGGCAATGATCGAAGGCGTGATTGAGAAGCAGGCGCAGATGGTATTGATTGATCCCTATGCCAATGCATTCAATGAGAGTCCCAACGGACAGGGACATAAGGACGAGACGGCGCTGAATGCTTCTGTCTGGGAGAGAAAATATGAAGTGGACTCCCTGTGCGCCCCGCTGTATCTCTTGCATACATATTGGAAGGAGACAGGGAAGAAGAGCTTATTCACGGAACAGATCCGGACGATGATCCGAACCATTCTTCGGGTGTTCCGTATTGAACAGGATCACAATTCCTCTGATTATACCTTTCGCAGATATAACTGTCCGGAAACAGATACCCTCAGCAATGACGGCAAAGGTGCGCCGGTTGCAATAACCGGTATGACCTGGTCGGGTTTTCGTCCGTCGGATGACCGGTGTGTCTATGGGTATTTAATACCGGCCAATATGATGGCGGTACAGGCGCTGGGCTATGCCTCCGAAATCTGTGCCAAAGGCTACCATGATATGGAACTGGCGCAAGAATGTGAAGCTCTGGCAGGAGAGATCAGGGAAGGAATCAACCGTTTCGGGCTGGTAGAGCATCCGGAATACGGAATGATATATGCGTATGAGGTGGATGGAAAGGGCAATTATGTATTAATGGACGATGCGAATTCACCAAGCCTGCTGTCCATGCCCTATTTGGGATATTGCGGCTGTGAGGATGAAGTATATTTGAATACAAGAAAATATATCCTGTCCAAGGAAAATCCCTACTATGCGGAAGGGGTTTATGCCGAAGGAGTAGGAAGCCCTCATACTCCCGAGGGATTTGTATGGCATATCGGTATTACGATGCAGGCATTAACTTCCGCCGATTCCAAAGAAGTTTTAGAGTGCGTCGAGATGCTTACCCGGACCCATGCGGGAACGAATTACATGCATGAATCCTTTGATCCGGATTCTCCTGAAGTATTTACCAGGGAATGGTTTGCGTGGGCGAATTCCCTGTTTGCGGAATTAATGGATAAGTTGTGCAGGGAAGGATTTTTTGAAGAGAAATTATGTCGGGAAAAGGAGCTGGAGAAATGTTGTTCTTAGAAGAAAGAATAGGGAAACTGCTCTCGGAACTGGAGAGGTATATTATCAGCAATGAGATTTCATTGCAGGAGTATGAGGCGGCCGGACTGTCGGAACCAATCCATGATATTACGGATGATTCTCTGAGATGGCATAAGGTGAGCGGATCCGTCCGGTGCGGAGGAGAAGGAAAGTACGATTACTACAGAACCAGATTTACGGTCCCGGAAGAAATGGCAGGGGAGGTGATGATTTACTGGTGGAAAACTCACAGAGGCACCCGGCAGGATACCACGAATCCCCAATGCTGTTGTTATATCAACGGACAGTTCGTACAGGGGCTGGATGACAATCACGAAAGAATTATTTTAACGGATCATGCGGTTCCTGGAACGGAATATGAGATCTGTCTGAGGGTGTACACCGGGCAGGAATATTTCTGGTCTTCCCTGGATTCCTCCATCGCGGTTCTGGAGACAGAGACGGAGAAGCTTTATTACGATCTGAAAGTGCCCTATGAAGCAGCCAGACTCTTGAAGAAAGAGGATGATTACATAACTATAATCAGGGGTCTGAATGATGCGGTGAACCTTCTTGATTTCCGTCAGGGATATTCGGAGGAATTCCGTCAGTCGGTAAGAGAGGCGGAGCGGTATATCCAGGAGGAATTTTATCAGAAGAAATGCCATAATAACGGACCGGTTGTATATTGCGTCGGCCATACCCATATTGATATTGCCTGGCTGTGGACAATTAAGGTGGCCAAGGATAAGGCGGTTCGAAGCTTCGGTACAGTGATTGAATTCATGAAGCGGTACCCGGAATACAAGTTTATGTCCAGCCAGCCGCACCTGTATAAAGCAATTAAGGAAATGCAGCCGGATTTATATGAAGAGATCAAGGAGAGAATCCGCAGCGGACAGTGGGAAGCGGAAGGCGGTATGTTTGTAGAAGCGGATTGTAATCTTCCCAACGGTGAATCCCTGATCCGTCAGATTGTAAAAGGAAAGCAGTTCTTCCGCCGGGAGTTTGGCGTGGATAATAAAGTGCTCTGGCTTCCGGATGTCTTCGGATATTCTGCGGCGCTCCCCCAGATCATGAAAGAATGCGGGCTTAAGTATTTCATGACAACAAAAATCAGCTGGAATGAGATGAATAAGATGCCCTATGACTCCTTCCGGTGGAAGGGAATTGATGGGACAGAGGTCTTGACTCATTTTATCCCTTCCAGTGATTATGACAGATTGCAAGTCAGTGATAACCGCTTTACCACCTACAATGCCATGCTGGAGCCAAAGCAGGTAAAAGGAGCGTGGAGCCGTTATCAACAAAAGGATAAAAATCAAGAGGTGCTCATGGCTTATGGTTTTGGTGACGGAGGCGGCGGCCCGACCAAGAATATGCTGGAGCACCAGAGGCGTCTGGAAAAAGGTATTCCAGGGTGTCCGGTGACGAAAACAGCTACCAGCCGGGAGTTTTTTGAAAAGCTGGAGGAAGCCGGCACAAAAGCGAAATTCCCCAGATGGGACGGTGAGCTGTATCTGGAATATCACCGCGGAACCTATACCTCGATGGGAAGGAATAAGAAATTCAACCGGAAAGCAGAAGTGCTTCTTCAAAATCTTGAATTAACAGGCTTCACAACAAAGCTTCTGATGGGCAGTACTTATCCGAAGAAGGAGCTGGAGGGACTGTGGGAGACCTTGCTGAGGAACCAATTCCATGATATTTTGCCGGGCTCCTCCATTCTTGAGGTATATCAGGATTCGAAGAAGGAATATGACGGCCTTTTTGCAGAAGGAAGAAAGCTGCTGAAGGAACGTCTGGAACAGGTGACGGAAGCAGTCCGGGTTCCTGCCGGCAGTGTGATAGTGTATAACATGAATGGTTTCCGATCCTCCGGATATGCGGTTGTCGTGGCAGAAGAGAATCTGGAAGGCTGTTATATCCTGGATGAGGAACAGAGCTATCCGCTGCAGAAGGTCGGCGACATGGAATACCTGGTAAAAGCGGATGAGATCCCTGCCATGGGTTATAAGGCGTTCCAACTGGTTCGGGATAAGAAGGCGCCGGAGAACCAGGTGTCCGTAAGCAGAGAATGCCTGGAGAATCGTTATATCCGTATTTTATTTAATGAAAAGGGATACATGGTATCTATTTACGATAAGCAGGCGGACAGGGAGATTTTGCAAAAGGATAGGCCGGGGAATGTTTTGATGACCTATGAGGATATTCCCCATAACTGGGATGCCTGGGATATCAATAATTATTATATGGAGAAATCCTGGGAGATAGGGGATGTATCAGAAATCCAGATCGAGGAAGGGGTTCACCGCTGCGGGATTGTAATTAAGCGGAATTATCTGCAGTCCACAATTGTGCAGAGAATTTACCTCTATCAGGATAGCCCGGTGGTTGAAGTGAAGAATGAGATTGACTGGAAAGAAAGCCATCTTCTTTTGAAGGCGCTGTTTCCGGTGGATATACACAGCTCTGAAGCGACTTTCGATATCCAGTATGGTAATGTAAAACGCCCCACTCATTACAATACCTCATGGGATTATGCCAAATTTGAGGTTTGCCATCATAAATGGGTGGACCTATCCGAAGATGATTATGGGGTAAGTATAATCAATGACTGCAAATATGGGTGTAATGTCCATGAGGGGATCATTGGCTTATCCCTGATCAAATCCGCTACTTCGCCGAATCCGGAGGCGGATAAGGAATACCATGAATTCACCTATGGAATTTATCCTCATAGGGGAGACTGGAAGAAAGCCTATGTGGCAAAAGAGGCATACCAGCTCAATAATCCCCTGTTTGGCTGCGTGAAAGAAACGGAGGGCGGGAGCCTGCCAGGTAATTATGGCATATGTTCCGTCGATGCGGATAATGTCATGGTGGAGTTGGTGAAGGAACCGGAGGATGGACAGGAGAATGCTGTTATTATCCGTTTGTATGAATATTTTAACCGAAGAACCAGGGTGAAGCTCCGGTTTTCCCATCCTGTGGCGGAGGCAGTGGATTGCAATATGCTGGAGGAGAAGAAAGCCTGCCTGGAGATTACAGACAATGAAGTGATCTTTGAGATTATGCCTTATGAAATAAAAACCATTCGTATTATTAAAGAATAAAAACGGAAGGAATAGAAATACAACATAAAATAGAGATTGGTATATCAAATATTACAAATTAAAAACCATTTGAAATACCAGTCTCTATTTGTGAAAAAGTTTACCATAAAAATACCGGATCATGAAAACGGTTTGTATATTAATAACATAAAAATAACTGTAAAAAAAATATATAAAAAATATTATGTGATTTATAACAAAATGAATTGACATATCATAGAATGGTATGTATAATATATATATCATTATAAAAGGGTGGCGACATCAGAACATTGCTGAGCGCACTTCCAATAACTTTATTCCAGCCTGTTTAGGAGACACGAAATGATGAAAAAGAAGAAATTGGTTATTGGTATGACTATTGTCGTAATTGCTATAATTGCCGTGATTGTGGTTTTGGCTGTGAGTTCCGCCAATAGCAGATCCACAGGCAGCAATAGCAATAGCACGGACAAAGCTTTGATTAAGCCGATCAATGCTTTTCAAAGAATTCCAATTGAGAGCTTCAATGAAAGGGAAGGCGTGATTGTGGAAGACTGCTCGGAGGATAACAGCCAGAGTATCGGCGGCGTCAGAGACGGTCATTATACGGCATATTATAATGTCGATTTCGGTGAGGAAGGGGCTGTTAAAGCTGTTTTTCGCGTAGCGGCCATGATGGCCGGGGGCGATATTGAGATTCGTCTGGACGGGATTGACGGTGAGCTGATCGGAACCTGTAAGGTTGTCACAACCGGCCCCAACTGGGAAACCTGGGTGAATGCCGGCTGTGATATATTGCCGACAACCGGAGTTCACGATGTTTATCTGATTTACCGAGGGGAAGATTATCTGTTTAATATTAATTGGTTTCGGTTTGCCAAAGACAATGGCAAGGAGATGAGGAGCGTTGCGTTGAGCAATTACTCACCCAGGGTTGGGGATCAGCTGACGGCCACCATCTCACCTGCCAATGCCATTGTTTCATATGAATGGCTTGTAGAGGAAGAGGTCGTAAGCATTGCCGAACATTACATAATACAGCCCAGGGATGCGGGGAAGACCCTGCAGGTCCGATTGAAGGGATTGGGATATACCACGGGTGAGCTGGTAAGCGAAGCTACCCGCCAGATACTGTCCGTTGATTATGAATTTAATGTGGAAGAAGCTGCTTATGAAAGCTTTTCCAGCTTTATTGACGAGTATTATTATTACAGTAAAATGAATAAATTTGGTTTGTTCCTGGGAACGGAATTCTGGGATCAGGCGGAGATATATGAGATCGTAATCGATGCTTACGAGAACACGGGGGACCCCAGATACAGGGATATGATATATGATATCTTTCGGGGATTTAAGCTGCACAATGGGGAGAACTGGGCGCACAATGAATACAATGATGATATTATGTGGATGGTGATTGCCTGTTCCAGAGCCTATTTGCTCACTGGGGACCCGGTATTTGCGGAAATTGCCCGGAGCCATTTTGATCTGGTATGGGACAGGGGCTGGAGCGATGATTTGGGCGGCGGGATTTGGTGGCGTACTGACAACCAGACTAAGAATTCCTGTATTAATGGCCCGGCAGTCATAGCGGCCTGTCTTCTGGCTGAAGCCCTGGGAGAAGATGCTTATTATGATAAAGCGGTGCAGATTATGGACTGGCAGGCAGAGCACCTGTACGATGCTGCTTCAGGTCAAGTGTATGATGCATACGATATTCATGGTTCAAAGAACCACTGGGCTTCTACCTATAACCAGGGAACCTTTATCGGAGCCAATATGCTGCTGTACGAACACACCCGGGATGAGCTGTATTATAACCGTGCCCGGTTGGCAGCCGATTATACCATCAATACCATGTATCAGGGCGGAGTTATGAATAATGAAGACAGCAGCGGAGATTTAATTGGGTTTAAAGGAATTCTCTGCCGCTGGATCTACCGGTTTGCCGTAAGATACAATCAGACAGATATTCTGGAATGGCTGAAGTATAACGGAGCCGTTGCATGGAACAACAGGAATAAAGCCGGTCTTATCTGGACGACCTGGAATACAAAAACCAGCGATACGGTTAAATATGATGTATTCGGAGCATCCTCGGCAGTTTCGCTTTTAAATAACAGCAGGACTAAGACAAGCGCAATGCTGGATGGATCTCAGCGAATTGAGATAGAAGCCTTTGATACCTGCAAAGGTATCGTAACAAAAGAGTGCTCCGAAGGGGGCAGGAGTGTGGCCGGTATCCGGAACAATGATTATACCGTGTATTACAATGTGGACTTCAAAGAGGGAGGCTTTACAAAAGCGTCTTTTCGGGCGGCTTCGGCGCGGCAGGGCGGAACCATAGAGATCCGCCTGGGAGGAGTGGACGGCGAGATCCTTGGAAGCTGTGAGATCAATACCACCGGAGGGTGGGATGTTTGGGAAACGTTTACTTGTGATGTAACAGATGTCAGCGGTATCCAGGAATTATATCTGGTATACAAAGGCAGCGATGATGATCTGTTTAATCTAAATTGGTTTGAATTAGTCCGGTAAGGAACAAATTCAGCCGCAAAAAAAGAAAGGGAGATTAGGTATGAGGATGGCAGTGAAGAAAAAAATTGGCGCTTTATTGATTTGTTTACTGGTATTTGGTTTGATTGGATGCGCTAAAGATACCGGTAAAGAGCCGGTGGACAGCAATGCCGTATTAGACGATAATACAGGTGATGCAGTACAGGATGAAACACCGGCAGAGGAAGCGCCGGAAGAGGAGGCGCCGGCAGAGGAGGCACCGGCAGAAGAAACACCCGCGGATGCTGAGGCTGAACCGGAAGAGGAGCCGGAAGCAGTGGTAAAAGAAAAGAATGCAAAAGATGTAATTAAATTTGCTGAAAATGATTTATTAGAAGGACTGGTAGTGGAAGACGGCTCCGATGAAGATGGGGGGCAGACAGTTGGCGGCGTTAATAACGGTGACTATATTGCTTTCTATCAGGTGAATTTCGGAAACGGCGGTTTTTCCAAGGCTTCCTTCCGGGCGGCCTCCTGGTATGAGGAAGGCGGAGATGTTGAAATCCGTATCGGCGGCGTTGAGGGTCAGCTGGTTGGAACCTGTCATATTCCGGGAACCGGTGATTGGAGCATCTGGCAGACCTTTGACTTTGAGGTGGCGGATCTGGCATCGATTGAAGGAGTTCAGGACGTTTATATGGTATTTACCAATGGCGGTGAATGGTTATTCAATCTCAACTGGTTCCAGTTTGCAAAAGGGCCCCATGATGCGGCAGCAGTCATTGAAGCAGAAGATTATACGGACGGCTTTGATCTGGTTGTGGAAGCCAATTCCGATACGGAAGGCGCTATGGGAATCGGCGGCATTAACAACGGCGACTATACTGCGTATCATATTAACTTCGGTGACGGCGGATATAATAAGGTGACCTTCAGAGTAGCTTCCTGGTACATGGAAGGCGGAGAGGTTGAGATCCGCTTGGGCGGCATTGACGGAGATCTGGTGGGAGTTTGTAAAGTGCCCGGTACCGGTGATTGGAATATATGGGATTCCGTTACCTGTGAAGTGGAAGGTCTTGCATCTCTCACAGGGGAACAGCTGGTATATCTGGTATATACCAACGGAGGAGACTGGCTGTTTAATATGAACTGGTTCCAGTTTGAAAAATAAAAAAGGGGGATGAATAGGAAGATGAAGAAAATAATTAGCTTACTTTTAGTATGTGTCATGATATTAGGTCTGGCCGCCTGTTCTCAAGATGGAGATAAGGATAAGAAACCGGAGACACCGGACCAGGTGACTGAGGCTCCCGGCAGTGAAGAGGTGACCCCCGATGCAGAGGGCGAAGGCGAGCCCGAGGATGATACGGATCTTAATGCACCTCCGGTAGTGGATCTGGACGGTTATGAATTTGTGGTGGCAGATGTGAATGAGAACCGTTGGTTTCCCAAGGAAGGAAGCTCCGAAGTTGCCAACGCCATTATTGAAAGAGTAAAATGGGTTGAAGATACCTATAATTGCAAGATTACATACAGAAATCATAATGAGACAGAGTTTTCCGATGCAGTATTATCCGGTGATAAATATGCGGATATTATCATCTGCCCCACCTGGGAGATCGGAAGACATGTAAACGGCAAAAGGGTAATGGATATTACCAATGTTCCCGGCCTGAATTTTACAAAATCTTATTGGGTTGATTATAATAATATCCAGCTGCTTGCTTATGGGGATCGTATCTATGGAATGGGCGCTCCCTTTGCCAGCCAGAACGATGAAGTCTTCGTAATGTTCTTTAATAAAGCGATCATCGAGGAATTGAATCTGGAAAGCCCCTATGCTCTGGTTGAAAGAGGGGAATGGACCTTTGATAAATTCCTGGAATACCAGAGAGCGGCTGCGAAGGACCTGAACGGTGACGGTGTCATGGATGAGAATGACCGTTATGGACTTGCTACCGGTCATGACTGGGATGTCTCAGTGGTTTTATATCTGGCTTCCGGTAATAAAGTCATTAAGCAGGAAGCGGACGGGTCCATTACCTTTGGCGTTAATACTCCCGAAGCCTTTGAGGCGATTAATACCATTAAGCAGATGGTAGCAGTTGGCGATACCTTCTATCCGAAGCCGGAAGGCTCCGATATGGATGCCTATGTGGAAGCTTTTGCGGAAGGGAAATCCCTTTTTTATACCTATTCCAGAGGCAGGGGCGTGGCAGACAAGATTTATGAAATGGAAGATGACTTCGGTATTGTTCCCATTCCCATGGGCAACAACACCAATACCTATCAGTGCTGGGTAAGCCATGATGCGCCCAGTATGGCGGTGCCCATTACCAATCCGGATATCGAGAAGACGGGTATTGTGATCGAAGCATTGGCTTATGCGGCCCAGAAGGAGAATGATATTGCGTTTGAGGAGTATGTGCTTACAAAGCTGAGAGATGATGAATCTGCAGAAATTCTGAAGCAGGTAAACCAATATGCGGTATCCGATCTTTGCTTCATCGGACAGCAGATGGTAGGCTCCATCTACTCCGGCTTAAATATTATTCCCAATACATGCTTTTATCAGCCGACGAACGAGGTAGCATCCATGGTTGCCGAGGTTGAAATTGCGGTAGAAACAGGCATTGAAGAATTTGTTCAAAAGATGCAGGGCATCTATGAGGCTGAGACAGGAGAGACTGAGGCAGCAGAATAAATTAATGGAATGATTAAAGCGTTACAAGGTTTTTGACGCTTTAATCATCAAAATGAGGGATTCAAATCACTGATTTGTGAGGCGCGGGCCTCAGTCATATTGAGAGGTTTGAATCCCTCTCCTTGAGTTGGCAGGCATTGAAGAAAGGCATGGTTATTGGCATGGGATTGAAGATGAAAAGGTTGGCCGGTATGGTTTTTCTGCTTTCCGCGTTCTGCTTTATATTATTTTCCATAAAGGGCAATAGAGCACAGGCTGACAGTAAAGAAACGCCGGAGGAGAAGAGTCTGAATTATTACGGGGGAGATACCTACTCCGGGTACCTGGCAATGCACCAGAATGCCGGCGCCGGTGCGGATGTCCATAGAATTCCGGCAGATCATTATTCGGAAGCCGCCGGAGAGATAAGCAAGGCGGACGGCCCGATAGATAAGACGCCCGGCAGCGGCGCATATGAAAGTATTATTTATACCGGAGAGGAAAGCAGTGTTTCATGGCAGGTGACCATTGAAACAGCGGGAATGTATCATATTTCAATTGACTATCTTCCGGCTGAAGGTAATGACAATAGTATGGAACGAAATATTTACATAGATGGGAAGATACCCTATAACGAAGCACAATTTATCACATTTTCACGGGTTTGGGCTGATGAGGATGAGATCAGACAGGATGTGAACGGCAATGACATCCGCCCCAGACAGATAGAAGCGCCGGAATGGAGAAGTGTTTATCTTTACGATGCATCCAGATATTATAATGAGCCTCTGGAATTCTATCTGGAGAAGGGGACCCATACCATAACGCTGGAAGCGGTTCGTGAGCCGATGTATATCGGGCAGATCACGGTTGGCAGGAGGAAGGAATTACCGGACTATGCCCAGGTAAAGGCGGAATATGAGAAGAAGGGTTATAAAGCTGCTTCGGCCAAACCCATTAAGGTGCAGGCAGAGAATATGCACCGGAAATCAGATTACACCCTGTATCCCGCGACTGACCGTACCTCACCTGCAACGGAGCCCCAGGATGTGGCTGCAGTAAAATTGAATACAGTCAGTGAAAGCAAGTTTAAACTGGCCGGACAATGGGTCAGCTGGAAGCTGGATGTCCCGGAGGACGGGCTGTACACCATAGCGCTCCGCTATAAACAGAGCATTCTGTCCGGTGTATATTCCAACAGAACACTGAGGATAGACGGCGAGATACCCTTCGAAGAAGCAAAATCGCTGGCCTTTCGATACAGCAGTGACTGGATCGTGGAGAACTTCGGTAACGGGCAGGAGGACTATTTGTTCTATCTGGCGGCAGGAGAACATGAGATCAGCCTGGAAGTAACCCTGGGAGAGCTGGCCTCCTCCATTGCCCAGGTAAATGACAGCCTGACGGTATTAAATGAGATATACCGGAATGTATTGTTAATTACCGGTGCGGAGCCGGATATTTACAGGGATTATAATTTTCACCGGCAGATCCCGCGGATCATAAACCTGATGGGAGAGCAGGCGGAGGTAATTGCCGGAATATCAAAGCAGCTGGAAGAAATCGTGGGCCGTAAGGGAGAACAGACGGTCATTCTGGATAAATTGCAGAGCCAGCTGGAAAGAATGCATAAGAATCCCAGGCAGATAGCCAGTAATTTTACCGCGTTCAAGGACAATATCGGTAATCTGGCAAGCTGGATTTTAACCATCAGCGAACAGCCCTTATCCATTGATTATATTTATGCGGCTCCCTCCGGGAATAAACTGCCCAATGCGGAGCGGGGATTCTTTGCTAATCTGTGGTACGAAATAAAAAGCTTTGTGATGTCCTTCTTTGTTGATTATGCTGCTTTGGGACTGACGGGAAGTGATGATAACACGGAGGCTGCGGCATCCGTAGAGGTCTGGATTACATCGGGAAGGGATCAGGCCAACATACTTAGGCAGATGATTAACGACAGCTTTACCCCGGAGAAGAGGATCCACGTTGATCTAAAGCTGGTAAATGAAGAAAGCTTACTGCCCTCTGTTCTGGCAGGGCAGGGACCGGATGTTGCCCTGGGCAATCAGGTGGGCATGCCGATTCAATATGCAATTCGGAATGCGGTGGTCAATTTGGATGAATTTGAAGGGTTTGATGAAGTGAAACAGCGCTTTCACGAAAGTGCAATAGTTCCCTATGAATTTGAGGGAAAGACCTATGCCATACCGGAGACCCAGACATTTCCCATGATGTTCTACCGGAAGGATATTTTTGCCCAGTTGGGAATCGAAGTTCCCCAGACATGGGATGATTTTTATAAAGCAATTGCGGTTCTGCAAAGGAATAACCTGGAGATCGGTTTTCCCAAGGGCTTTGCAGGAACACAAATTTTCTTATATCAAGGCGGGGGATCCCTATATAACCCTTCCTTATCTGCATCAACCCTGAACGGAGATCAGACCATTGATGCCTTCCAGGAAATGATAGAATTATTTACAACCTACAAATTCCCCCGGGATTATAATTTTTCTAACCGTTTCCGTACCGGTCAGATGCCTCTGGCGATTCAGGATTATACAGAATACAATATACTGACTGCTTTTGCCCCGGAGATTAAGGGATTATGGGGATTTGCACCCATACCGGGAATTCTGGAGGAGGATGGGACCATCAACAGGGCGGCTGCAAGTGTGGGAACCTGTGCAATGGTTCTCTGGGGGGCCGAGGACAAGAATGCCTCCTGGGAGTTTTTGAAGTGGTGGACCTCTGCGGAAATCCAGGCAAGATTTGCCCAGGAGATTAAATCGGTTCTGGATAAGGCCGCAATGTATGCTACCGCCAACAGGGATGCCATCAAGAGTCTGCCATGGACCAAAGAGGAATACAGCAATCTATTGATGCAATGGAACCATATCCAGGGGACACCGGAGGTTCCAGGCGGGTATTATGTATCAAGAAGTGTGGAATTTGCCTCCAATATCGCCTATGAGACCGGGGACGGTGAGGTGCTGATGGATTATGCAAAGGAAACCAACGAAGAGATTAAAAGAAAACGAGCAGAGTTCGGGCTTGAATGATAAGGAGGAAATGAGTTGAAACAATATACAAGAACGAAATTATGGCATGAGATAAAGCGGAATAAGAAGAGTTATTTATTTGTGGCTCCCTATATGCTGATGTTCTTCTGCTTTACCGCATTGCCGGTTATCATTTCCATATATTTGAGCTTTACCTCGTTCAATGTGCTGGAGCCTCCCGTATTTATCGGATTGGAGAACTACATAAGACTCTTTCTCAAGGACCGGATCTTTATGGATGCCGTAGGAAATACCTTTATCATGGCGGTCATCATTGGTCCGGTGGGATATCTTATTTGTTTATTCCTGGCATGGATGCTGAACGAGCTGCCCAAGCTGTGGAGAACCATCTTAACCCTGGTTTTTTATGCACCGTCCCTATCCGGTAATGTCTACTTTATTTTCCAGTATCTGTTTAATAATGATGCCCAGGGATATATGAATGCCGTATTAATCCGTTATGGTATCATACAAGCTCCGATTCTATGGTTCCAGAATGAAAAGTATATGATGGGACTGATTATTGGAATTGCCCTGTGGACCAGTGTGGGGACAACCTTTCTGTCCTTTATTGCCGGGCTTCAGGGAATTCCCGATTATCTGTATGAAGCGGCGGCAATTGACGGAATTAAAAACCGCTGGCAGGAGCTGTGGTATGTAACACTGCCGTCCATGAAGCCCCAGCTTATGTTCGGTGCGGTCATGAGCATTACCGGAGCCTTTGGGGTAGGAAGTATTGTCACGGCCCTGGCCGGATTGCCTTCCACCAACTATGCGGCTCATACGGTTTTCAACCATCTGGAGGATTATGGCCGGGTGCGTTTTGAGATGGGTTACGCCTCAGCCATAGCAACCATACTTTTCGTCATTATGATAGGCTCCAATAAAGTGATACAAAAGGTTATTTCGAAGGTGGGTGAGTAAGATGGCAAATAAGAAAAAAATAAAGCTTTCGAGACGTACGCGGGGGGTAAAACGGTCTTACGCCACCGATATGGGAATGTATCTGCTGCTGATGCTGTTTGGAGTTATTATGGCATTGCCCCTGGTATATGCAGTCAGTAATTCGATGAAGCCTCTGGAAGAATTCTTTTACTTCCCTCCAAGACTTTTTGTAGAGAATCCCACTGCAAAGAATTTTACGGATCTATTCCGTCTGATGTCCGATTCCTGGGTACCCTTCGGAAGATATATTTTTAATACCGTGTTCATTACGGGGGTGGGGACCGCCGGCCATGTTTTTGTTGCATCTCTTTGTGCCTTTGCCATGTCAAAGCATGAGTTTCCGGGCAAGACGATTTTATTCAGCATGGTTGTATTATCCCTGATGTTCAATTCGGCGGTAACGGCTATTCCCAGCTTTTTGATTTTTACCAAGCTGAATTGGATTGATTCCTATAAATCAATTATTATTCCGGCGTTCTCTTCCGCCCTGGGTCTGTACCTGATGAAGCAATTCATGGATCAGATGGTTCCGGACAGCATTTTAGAAGCAGCGAGAATCGATGGAGCAAAGGAGCTGTATGTATTCTGGAACATTGCCATGCCCATGGTAAAGCCGGCGTGGCTGACCTTAATTATGTTTTCCGTCCAAGGCCTGTGGGGAATTGGCTCCAGCGTCTATATCAGAAGCGAGGAGCTGAAAACGGTGAACTATGCACTCTCCCAGATTATGAGCGGCGGGATAGCGAGAGCGGGTGCAGCTGCAGCGGCACAGGTACTGATGATGATTGTTCCGATCCTTATCTTCCTGTTTACGCAGTCTAATATTATTGAGACCATGTCCACATCTGGTATGAAAGATTGATAGGGAGGAAGCAGGATGTTGAAAAAGAAACATATTTTTCTATTCATAGGAATGGTGCTGTTCCTGGTGATGACAGGCGGTGCGGTGAAAGCTTATGCCTATGTGCCTTATGAAACCTATACCTATGATGCCTTGGGATGGTTTTTTATATCGCCCCATGCCTATGAGCCGGAGGGAGTAATGAATGCCTACGACCTTGGCCTGGAGACCGCTTTAAATTCACCGGGGGATATTACAACCGATGATCAGGGATATATCTATATTGCAGATACGGGCAACAGCAGAATTCTTGTACTGGATGAAAATTATCAGCTGGTACGGAACATAAGCAGCTTTCTGGATGAGAACGGAGAGGAGCAGACCTTTAACCAGCCGGGGGGTGTTTTTGTATCCGGTGACCGCAGTCTCTATGTGGCGGATTCCAAAAACAGCAGAATTGTTGTATTGGATGCGGAGGGTAAGCTCATAAGCATCCTGCCGCCTCCCGCTTCCGATGTATTGCAGGGATTGATCTATGAACCGTCGGCCGTGGCTGTGGATGAATACGGCCGGATTTATGTAATTGCCAGGAGCACTAATATGGGTGTAATCTCCCTGGAAGAAGACGGAACCTTTGTAGGGTTTATAGGGGCCGAGAAGACCAGGGGAAACTTTATGGATATTATATCCGATCTGTTCCGGACCGAGGCTCAGAAAGCCCGCTCCGCTCAAAATGTACCGACGGAATATAATAATATAGCCATTGATAAAGAGGGGTTTCCCTATGTAACCTCCAGTGCCCTGGAGGCCGGTGCGCAGTACGGCTCCATGATGAATAATGATACCTCCGCAACACCCATAAAGAAGCTGAATCCCGCCGGGGTTGATGTATTAAGAAGAAACGGCGCTTTTGGCCAGGGAGGTGACATAGAATTTATCGGGGATGTTTCCCGGTTTATTGATGTGGCCATCGGAGAAGACGGTACCTACAGTGTTTTGGATTCTACCAGAAGCCGGGTGTTTACGTATGACATCAATGGAAATCTTCTCTATGTATTCGGAGGCTCCGGCACTCAGGCGGGAGTATTCAGGAGGCCGGTGGCTCTGTGTTACCATGGCAGTGATCTTCTGGTTCTGGATGCCACCACCGGCGCGGTTACCATATTTACCAGAACCGCATACGGCGATAGTATTGCCCAGGCCTTAAAATACCAGAATGAACGGAATTATACGGCGGCAGCACTTCAATGGCATAAGGTATTGGAGCTGAATTCTAATTTTGAACAGGCTTATTCCGGTGTTGCCTCTTCCTATATGCGGTTGGAGCAATACGAGGATGCTATGGTTAACTATAAGCTGGGGAATAATCTGAAGGGTTATCGTAAGGCCTTTACCGAATACCGGAGGGAGCTGATGGCGGACTACTTCCTTTTAATTCCCGTGGGAATGCTTCTGATTGTCCTGGGTCTTGGGTTTCTTATCAGGAGAGTTAAGAAAATAAACAACGAAGGCTGGGGAAAGCATGGCAAACGAACCTTGAAGGAGGAATTGTGCTTTTCCTACTACACCATGTTCCATCCCTTTGACGGTTATTATGAGCTAAAGAGAGATAACCGGGGAACCATGAGGGGCGCACTGGTCATCTTCGGGCTGGCTATCTTTAATTATTTATTCAACCAGTTTGCCAGCGGTTATATGGTAACCGGCATGATCTGGAGAAAGATCAGCCTGTATGATGCGTTTATGTCCGTGGGCTTTTTGGTTATCTTATGGACCGTTGCCAACTGGGCGCTGACTACCTTAATGGATGGCAAGGGGAAGATGCGTGATATCTTCATCGCTACGTCATATTCCTTGATGCCTATGATACTCCTGGGAATACCGGCGACTATATTATCCAACTTTGTTACCTCGGGGGAACTGCAATTCGTATTTTTCATGAATAATTTGGGATTATATTGGACTGTATTTCTGATTTTCTTTGGAGTGCTTACCACCAACGAATATACCCTGGGTAAGAATACGCTTACCACCCTGCTGTCACTGGTTGGTATGGGCTTCATCGCTTTTATCGGAGTTCTGTTTATCAATGTGTTAAGTGAAATGTGGGAATTCGGAAGAACCATTGTCTTTGAAATTATTTATAGAATTTAGGAGGGATGAATATGCATATGGTAAAGGGAAGAAAGAAGATAATCCTTAGCGTTGCCGTAATTGCTGTCATTCTTGCCGGTATACTGGTGATATGGGGCTTATCTTCAAAGACAGTGCTGCAGGGGGTGCCGCGGCCTGACCGGACGAAGCGGGATACCCTGGGAAAATACAAGGATATCGCGCCGGGCAGCGGTCTGGAGCCGGCGGCAGAGAATGATGTACTTAAACTATATTTTGACAATGAAACCGGCGGTATCGCCGTGGAAGATAAGGGCAGCGGTGAGATGTTTTATTCCTCCCCGCAGAATGCCATGGAGGATGCCAAAGCATCCGATACCATGAAGAAGCAATTAAGCTCGCCCCTTCTGCTGACCTATTTTAATCTGAACTCAAAAACGACGACCATTTTTGACAGCTATACCAATGCTTTTCTATTGAACCAGATATCCTGGGCAAAGATTGAGAAGGGCATCCGGGTTAATATGGTTCTGGGAAGAGAGGAAGCCTCTAAGCTTTTACCAGAGCAAATCAGCGCGGCAAGCTTTGAGGAGCTGGCGGCCCAGGTAGAGGAAAGCAGCGGAGGAAGCGCGGCCAAGAGAATGAAGGCTTTCTATCTGCTGTACCGTATGGAGGAGGCGGATGAGGAACAGAAGGCGAAATATCCCGGTCTTAACCATACGGATCTCTATTCTTTAAAATCCTCCATTACCGACAGAGATAAAAGAACCCTGGAGGAGTATTACAAAAAGGCAGGATATACCTATGAGAAGATGGAGCAGGAATATGAAGAGCTGGGATTTGTCTCGGCAGCGGAGAGCTTCCCCTGCTTTAAGACTTCCATTGACTATGTTTTAGAGAATGCTTCTCTCGAAGTTATTCTGAATACCGGTGAGCTGGAATATGACAGCAGCCAGTTCTATTTGACCTATCTGTCTCTCTTGCCATACTTTGGAGCTTCCGGGGGAGAAGAGGACGGCTATGTATTTCTTCCTGATGGTTCGGGCACTCTCATTGATTTTAACAATGACGGAAGAAAAAACACCTTTCTTACCCGGGGTAAGGTCTATGGTTATGATGCTGCCGAGAGCAATGCGGATAGGGGAAGCATCAAAAATGAGTTTCGTTATCCGGTATTCGGGATCAAAACAGAGAACAAGGCCATCATGGGAGTGATTACCGAAGGGGATGCCCTATCCGGTATCAATTGTGAATTGGGAAATATCAGTCATTCCTATAACACCGCCTATGGGGACTTTATGCTTCGGTATAACGATAAATTTATGGCCTCCAACGCCTTTGAACAGGACCCCTGGATTGTCTATGATAAAAAGGGTTATGACGGCATTATCGCAATGAAATATTATTTTCTTACCGGGGAGGATGCGAATTATACAGGTATGGCTAAGGCTTACCGATCCCACCTTCTGGAGGAAGGAAGCATTGCGAAGATAACGGATCAAAGGGAAGTTCCCTTTATGCTGGAGACCATCGGCACGGTTAAGAAACCGGTCAAGACTTTGGGCATACCCCATGTAGCCAATGTTGCCATAACCTCCTTTGAGGATGCCGGGAAGATGATGGAATATTTTCTGGATCAGGGCGTATCCAATCTGAAGCTGCGGTATCGTGCCTGGTATAACGGGGGCTACTATCATTCGGCTGCTTCCGATATGAAGGTGGAGAGTGCAGTCGGCGGCAAGAAGGGGTTGAAGGAGCTGGCTGCCAGGGCGGAAGAACTCAATGTGGAATTATATCCGGACGTGGACTTCCTCCTTCATGACTATAACACCCGGTTTGATAATTTTAATGCCAACAGGGACGGAGTGCGTACTTTGTTTCAAAAGACCGGATATTATCCGCAGTTTATCGCACCCCTCCTGAAAATGGGTAACTGGTATTACAGTGTGAATCCCCAGGTGGTATTGTCTTATTACGAGAGCTTTACCGTAGATTATAACAAAATGGGAATTGACGGCATATCCCTTGGCAGCGCCGGTGAGGTCTTGAATTCCAATTATAAAAACAGTAATTATGTCAACCGGGAGGACTCGAAGAATATTACCATGGAGATGCTGAAGCGGGCACAGGATCAATACAGCAATATTCTTGTGGACGGCGGCAATGCCTATACCCTTGGCTTCACCGATTATATTCTGAATCTCCCGACAACGGACAGCGCCTACCTTATCGCCGACCGAAGCGTTCCCTTTATACAGATTGCATTGAACGGTTATATTGAGTATTCGGGAACCGCCATTAATTTATCCAGTGACTGGAGGAAAGAGCTTCTGACCTGTCTGGAATACGGAACGTCTCCCTACTTCCTGTTATGCTATAATGACAGCTCCCTGCTGAAGGAAAGTGAAATCTACGATTCCTACTATTCTGTGAATTTTGATATTTGGAAGGAACAGGCGGTGTCAATATACCGGACGGTCAATGAAGTTCTGTCGGGAGTCAGGAACAGTTCCATCCAAAATCATGAAAATATAGCGGAGGATGTCTACCGTACCGTTTACGATAATGGAACCGGGATTTATGTAAATTACTCGGATGAAATTGTTGAGATTGATGGACTGACAATTGCTCCTATGGATTATGCAGTTGAGCAGATAGGAGGAAGATAATTATGGCCGGGTTTAAAAAGAAAGGAATATCGTTAGAGGCAAAAAAGGCAAGAATGGGATGGTTTTTCGTTGCACCGCTGGTATTGGGCTTCTTCCTGTTCTTTCTGGGGATCATTTATAATTCCTTAAAATTCAGCTTTATGGATGTGCAGACAGATCCTGCCCAAGGCATTCTGTTACGGAATATTAAGTTCGAGAATTACTCCTATATGCTGACGGTGGATACGGATTTTGTGAGGAATCTGAGAAATTCCGTCCGGGATATGCTTTATAACATCCCCATCACCATTATGTTCAGTTTATTTGTTGCCATCCTCTTAAATGGTAAAATGAAGGGCCGTGGTTTATTCCGGGCAATATTCTTCATTCCGGTTATTCTGGCCACGGGTATCATTGATAAGGCGGATGCGATGAATTCCGTATTGAATGCTTATCAGGGAATTGATGTCGGTGAGAGTATGAGCGCTGCATTTGAGATGGACAGTCTGTTTAATACGGCCAGCCTGACCTATTATTTTTCCGGTATACTATCCTTCAGCCCCGCGCTGACCAGTATGACGGTCTCGGTAGCCTCCAATATCTATCAGGTGGTGAGCTCCTCCGGTGTGCAGATTCTGATCTTTCTTGCCGGCTTGCAAGGGATATCACCCTCCTTATACGAGGCTGCGCAGATTGAAGGCTGCTCCCGATGGGAATGTTTTTGGAAAATCACCTTTCCCATTATCAGTCCGTTGATACTGACCAATGTAGTGTATACGGTGGTGGATTCCTTCACCAATGAGAGCAATGTCATCATGAATACCATTTCCACCTTCCTGAGCAGGGCGGAATATGGAAAAGCCTCCGCAACGGCATGGATGTATTTCCTGGTGATCGGTTTACTGATGGCAGTGGCGGGAATGGTTGTGAAGAGTTTTGTATTTTATCAAAATAGAGAGTAGGCGGATGGCCTGTGGAGGTTAAAAATGAAGAGGACAAGAGGGAAACAAACCTATCGGCGGATGGCTGAAATGACGGTTACGAGTGTTTTAAAATACCTGCTCCTGGCCGGATTGTCGTTTATCATATTGTATCCCCTGCTGTTAAAGCTTTCGACCAGCTTTATGACCGAGGAGGATATGCTGGATACTCTGGTGGTGTATATTCCCCGTAACTTCACTTTGGATAATTATAAAGTGATTGCGGAGTATACCCAATATTTTACCGGGTTAAAAAACACGTTTATGATTTCCGTTTTCTGCGGTGTGGTACAGATGTTTATTTGTTCCTATATCGGATACGGGCTTGCCAGATTTAAGTTTAAGGGCAGGGGCCTGGTGATGCTGCTGGTATTCTTCACCATCCTGGCGCCCCCGTCCACCTTTCAGACATCTATGTATTTAAAATTCCGTTATTTTGATTTTTTGGGTATTATCAGGCTTTTGACGGGAAATACGGTGAATTTGATGGATTCCTTCTGGCCCCTGGCAATTCTGTCCTTTACGGGATTTGCTTTTAAGAACGGTTTATTCATATTTATGATGAGACAATATTTTAAAAACGTACCGGAGGAACTGGAAGAAGCGGCCTATGTGGACGGATCGGGGATTATACGGACTTATTTTAAGATTATACTTCCCCTGGCAAAATCCATGATGCTGACCGTATTCCTGTTTTCCTTTGCATGGCAATGGACCGATACTTTTTATACCAGGATGTTTTTCAGCAGAATACGGACCTTATCCAATGCCTTACTGAAGGGCTTTGAGGGAATGATGGTTGCCGGCAAGACCCTGGGATTAAAGAACGGCCAGCCCTTAACGGTTGCCTACACCGGAACCATGAGTCTTATGGTGATTGCCCCTCTGATTATCATGTATATCTTTGCTCAGAAGAGCCTGACGGAGGGAATTGAAAGAAGCGGTATTGTTGGATAATAGTGCCTGCAGCCAAAGCTTGCAGGCAGTGAGAAAGGTGAGGTTATGAATAGGAAAGAGAAGAATTATACGGCGGGAAAGTTAGAGACTTATTGCGATTATGCGGAATGGGCTCAGGAGAAATTGTATGAAAATTATTGGGTAGAGAAGGAGCAATGCGTAAGTAATTATTATCCCTTTCAGCCTGAACGGGAAGAGGGCCTGAATTATTGGTGGAAGGCTCATGCGGCGGATGCAATGATTGACGGTCTGGAGCGCACCGGGCGGCAGGAGTATGCATTAAGGGCAGAGGCAGTGATTGACCGGGTATTTGCACGCAACGGTTCCCTCTTTAATGAATTCTATGATGATGAAGAATGGATGGCTCTGGCCTGCCTGAGGTTATACGATATAACCGGCAGTGAGCGGATGAAGGAATATGCCCTCCGTCTTTGGGAGGATATTAAAACTGCCTGGTGGGAGGATGAAATCGGAGGTCTGGCATGGAAGAAGGATGAAGGCAGAAAAGGCAGAAATGCTTGCTGCAACGGTCCCGCCGCCATTCTGGCTGCCAGATTGTATCAGCGGTTTGCGGATGAGAGCGATTTGGAATGGGCACGGAAAATCTATGCCTATGAAAAAAAATATCTGGTTGATCCGGACAATGGGCTGGTTTATGATGGTATGGCAGTCCGGGGGGATAAGACCCTGGATATTAATAAGGCCTGGCTGTTTACCTATAATGCGGGTACTTATATTGGAGCGGGAGTTGAGCTCTGCCGTATCACCAAGGAGCGGCATTATCTGGAGGATGCAATCAAGACAGCGGAAGGCTCCATGAAGGGCCTGGTTAATGAAGACGGAGTGCTGAAGAGTGAAGGAAACGGGGACGGAGGATTATTCAAGGGAATATTGATCCGCTATATGGAGCAGCTCTATCAGGTTAATCAGGAGGAGCGGATTGCAGACTTTATAAAATATAATACGGAGAAGCTGATTTTGGAAGGAAGCACGGAGGAACAGGGATTGTTTGGTCAGGTATGGACCAAACAGCCGCAGCTGCCCCTGGATGTTACCTGCCAGTTAAGCGGAGTATTTTTGCTCGAAGCAGCGGCCAGGATCGCTCCGGAAGGCAGTCTGATTTAGTTTTTTCATAAC
The DNA here is from genome assembly GCF_050433395.1 of Anaerotaenia torta. Taxonomy (NCBI): domain Bacteria; kingdom Bacillati; phylum Bacillota; class Clostridia; order Lachnospirales; family Lachnospiraceae; genus Anaerotaenia; species Anaerotaenia torta. The sequence goes on along the minus strand of NZ_JBNPXH010000004.1, from coordinate 227,346 downwards.
TTGACAGATACAAAAAGGGCACATCGTTTTCAGGATGTGCCCTTTTATAATAGGAAATTACGCCTCACGGCTGGTGATAGGTAATAATTTGATAGGGAATTAAGGTGGTTTCCGGAACATGATTTCCATTCATCACTTCATTCAGTATATCCACACTGGTTTTCCCTATCACGTACTGCTCCTGTGCTACATAAGCAAATTGGGCAGACAGATTGCAATCCGCAATACCGTCAAAGCATACAATAACCTTTTCCTTTTCTGTATTCAATTCTTTCATTGCTTCATAAATGATTTTGGCGATACCGTATTCAACAGCAAAATACGCAGTTGTTTTCGGATTTTCCGCCATATATGCCTTGACCATATCCACATCCCGGCGAATCAGATCTTCTTTTTTCTCATCAAAGTCCCAATAACTGGGCAGGGTAGAGACCAGATTGGCAATCCGGTTTCCTTCGTTGGTGATAACCCCCCGCTCTAGATGACAGTCGATAAATCCCTTATGCCGTTCCAGCAGGGTAGAGGTATCATTGCTCAGCGGCGCTGCATAGCAGATATTCGTATGGCCCAGATCAAATAAATAATTCGTAAGCACCCTGGAGGCTTTATAATTATCTGTTCCCACAAAAGGAATTGGGATTCCTTTTAATTGCCGGTCAATCAAAACCATAGGAAACTTTTTCAAGGACAGTTTCAAGATCTCATCATTATAGATGTCATCATGCACGCACATTATGATCATGCCCGATACATCCATCTCCAGGAAGCGCTTGATGGCGCTGGTTTCCTTTTCCTTTTTTCCATGGGAACATTTTAACACCATGTCAAATCCGTATTTATTGCATCTTTTTTCTATGCCCAACAGGATATCGGAGCCAAAATTGCTGCCAAAGGAATCAAACAAAACGCCGATGGTTTTATTTTCCTGATGCACCTTGTTTGCCGGTTCCTGCCCATCGCTTTCATTGCCAATAACAAAGGATCCCTTGCCTGGTTTTCGGACAATCAGCTTTTGCTCAGCCAACATTTCCAGGGCTTTTTTGCTGGTTATTCTGCTGACCCCATATAGCTCCGATATTTTAAATTCTGATGGTAAACAACTCCCAGGCGGATATTTGTTACTAAGAATATCGTCCAGCAAATCGTTATAGATTTTTTTATATAGTGCTTCTTTATCCATATTTCCTCCCGGCAATATACGCTAATGATATATACATTATATATATAGTATCAGAGGTTGCCCAATTCGTCAATCGAATCCGACAGATCACTTGAATTCCATGTCGAATACAGTCCTCTTCACGAGTATGCTCCTTGCAAATTTCATCAAATAGAAAGCATTCCATCCCCATTATTTTTAATTGCTATATACAATATAACCATTCCTATTATTACATAACCGGCCTGATCTGCTAAAAGGATCTTTTGCGGACTCATAAAGCTTTGCAAAATTGGCATACTATAATCAAAATTGCATACATTGCCAGCAATGTATAATCAGGAAAGGGACATAGCAATGACTTTGAATGATTTGGGACCAAAAGAGTGGGAGCAGTTTATGAAGGATCTTGCTTCTGATCATCGGAATACAAAAATAACAAGGTATAATACCATTCTGGATTATTATAATCAGGTTGCCTATAAAAAATTGAATCGGATTCGCGACCATATCTCCCAGATATCCACAGACATTATCGTTTTAATTCCGGCGGCACGGTGGCTGTTTGACAACTTTCAGATGATGTACCGGGAAATCAAAAAGTTCCGTGCATCGGGGACAAGCTACGAGCTTCTTCCAATTCTAAAGGACGGAGATGACAAAGGGTATCCCAGAGTCTATATTTTGGCGAAGACCATCACCCAGTTAAGCGGGGGGCATCTGAATGAAGAGAATATCCATATTATGCTGTCTGCTTATCAAAAGGAGCTTCCCTTGACCGACAGGGAGATATGGGTGCTGCCGGAGATGCTGGGCTTCTGTCTGCTGGAAAACATCATTGAATTAGCCCAGGAGATCATTCACATCATTAAAATCAAATCAAAGGCAGACCGGTTCGTGCACAGGAAACAGGGAAATCAGCAAGGGTTGTTGGACATAACTCCCTTGCTTACGGAATTAGACCAGGAGTGCAGGCATGATTTTAACTTTCATTCCCATGTAATACACCTGTTAAAGAACCGGTCGGCAGATGAAATATCCCTTCAGAGGTATCTAGACTACCATTTTAAAAGTTTTGGACGTCTCATTAAACCCAGTGATGTATTTACTGCGGAGGGTAAGATTGAATCCCAGCTGGAAGCCTATATCCGTGCTCTGATCATCAGCCTGAGAGACATTGATGATATCGATACGGAGGCCTTTTTTGATGCCTGTTCCTATCTGGAGCACATTCTTTCCAAGGACCCGGAGGGGGTATACTCCAGAATGGATTCGGAAAGCAGGGGGATGTACCGGCAGGTTATTGTCAAGCTCTCCCGCAAATATAAAATTAAAGAAGAAAAGATTGCGGATGCCTGTCTGGAGCTGGCTGTCCAGGGAGTGCCGGGGATGAACTGCTCCCACCATGTGGGAGTATATCTTCTGGGTAAGGGATACCGGATTCTGCGGGCAAAGCTCCTGGGAAAGCCGGTGCCGGATAAGACGGAGAAGAAGAACTGGAAAGGGTTCCTGTATTTTGCAGCTTTGACAGGAATTTTCCTGTGCCTGAATGCACTCATTCTGGCTATACTGATACGCTGTGGAATCGGAAATTATGATACGGCTGTTTTTCGGCCATTGCCTGGGGTATCTCCTACAGCGGCGGCTGTTTTCTGGCTGCTGGCCGGAGCTCCGCTGCTTATGGGAATCAGCCTGGAGATAAACAATTTCATCTTTACCCGGAATATCCAGGTGAAGAAAATACCTTCCATGAACTATATAGACGGGATACCGGAGGAAGCCAGAACCTTTGTGGTGATGCCCGTGATTGTATCCTCCCCTGCCCAGGCTGTGGGCTATATGGATCGGCTGCAGAAGCATTATCTGGCGAACCGCCAGCCGAATCTGTATTATGCTCTCTTAGTGGATCATAAGGATGCACAGGAGGAGTATCTGGCAGAGGATAAGGTGGTGGAAGAGGCCCTTTTAAACCGGCTGGAGGAGTTAAACCGGCTTTATCCCTCCGCTCATCCCCGGTTTTCGCTTTTTATCCGTTACCGGAAATGGAATGCCTCGGAGAAGTGTTATATGTGTTGGGAGCGCAAGAGGGGAAAGCTAGAAGAATTTAACAATCTCTTGAGCGGAGTGCCCGCTGAGAATACCACCTTCTCGCTGATCCGGTGCGACCGTGAACTTTTGGCCGCCTTCCGCTATGTTATCACGCTGGATTCGGATACGGATTTAATCCGGGACAACGCGGCCAAGCTGGTGGGCCTTATTGATCATCCCATGAACCGTCCGGTACTGGACGAGGAAGGCAGGAAGGTGAAGGAGGGCTATGCTATCATTCAGCCCATGGTGAGAAATCATATTGTGAACGGCCGCGGAAGCCGTTTTGCCAAGCTGTTTGGGGGACAGACGGGCATGGTCTATTATGCCACTGCCGTATCGGATATTTATCAGGATATTTTTGACCAGGGTATTTATATCGGGAAGGGAATCTATGATATCCATGCCTTTCACCGGCTGCTGAATGGGGTGATACCGGAGAACAGGGTTCTGAGTCATGACCTGTTGGAAAGCTGCTATGCCAGAACGGCATTCTCCAGCAGTGCCAGAGTGATGGATAACTTTCCCGGCAGTGTGATTGCTTATGCCAAGAGAGAGCACCGCTGGATCCGAGGGGACTGGCAGCTCTTTCCCTGGCTGTTTCGGAGCGGTTCTTCCGGAGGAAGGGGGCTGTGTGCCCTGTCCCGTTGGAAGGTTCTTGATAATCTCAGAAGAAGTCTGGTTCCTGTCAGCAAGCTCCTGATCATTGTACTCAATCTGGTGACCTTGCCGCGAGGAGCCATGCTCTGGGTGCCTTTGGTCTTCTTCAGTGATTTGTTCCAGATAACGGTGCTGATTTTAAGCATTGCAAAACAGAAGCTGCTGAGGCCTAAGCTGGCTCTGGTGTATAAAGGACTGAAGCATGATCTGGGAGCTATGCTGGAGTGCGGGTTTCTGGAGTTCGTGATTATACCATACCGGGCCTATATTGCTCTGGATGCCATGCTGCGGACCTTGTTCCGCCTGTATATCAGCAGAAGGAATCTGCTCCGCTGGAATACGGCGGAAGCGGTGGATTCCCAGATCAGCAATACGGTAAGGGGATATTTTCTTACCATGTCAAGCTGCGCCTGGGCTGCTGGCATTCTGCTGCTATTGCTGTGGAGAGTCCGGATCTCCCCTCTGGGACTGGCTTTGTATGGAAGTACGGCTCTGTGCTGGGCGTCAGCCTTTTACCTCTCCTACGGCATCAGTCAGCCGGAAGGTCTGAAGAATGCGGTGAAGCCGGAAGACAGGGCAATGCTTCTGGAGGCTTCCCGCAGAACCTGGATGTTTTTCAAGGAATATTCAAAGCCGGAAAACCATGATTTATGTCCCGACAATTATCAGATTGCCAGAGTGGAGAAGATCAGCGATAAGACCTCTCCCACCAATATCGGGCTTCAGTTCCTATCCATTCTCACGGCAAGGGACCTGGGTTTTGAAACTCTCAGCGGGACGGTAGAACGGATTGAGAGACTGATGGATACGGTACAAAGGCTGGAAAAATGGAAGGGACATCTGTTCAACTGGTATCATATCAAAACATTGGAGGTGTTGAATCCGGCGTATATATCCACTGTGGACAGCGGGAATTTCCTGGGTCACCTGGTGGCGCTGAAGAACGGACTGCTGGAGATGCTGAAACAGCCGATTTTTACAAAGAATTTTGTGGAGGAACTGAGGATGCTTCTGAAGCTCAGCCATTATGAAGGAGAGCTTTCCTCCGATTACACGATGGTTGGTGAGTTTTGTGAAGCGGTTGCCGGAATTCGGGAGGATTTGCAGGGAAGAAGCATCCGGCAGTATGAGGATTCCCGCTGGATCCGGGAGCTGGAGAAGCTGTCGGAGGAGACCCTTCAGGAGACCATGTACTACATGGTAAAGGGAGAAAGCCTTTCCGGATGTCCCTCCCTGGAGAAGTTATCAGAGAAGGGAAATAAGAATGCGATTGCGATGGCAGACCGAATCCGGCGCCTGGCGGGACAGATCGATGCTATTCTGGCCGATGTGGATTTTACCTTTTTATACGACAGCAGGCGGATGCTGTTTCATATCGGCTACCATGTGTCCTCCCAGACCCTGGATGCCGGCTGTTATGATCTGATGGCGTCGGAATCCGCACTTACCAGCTTTCTGGCCATTGCAGGAGGCAGTATTCCGCAGAAGCACTGGTTTAAGCTGGGAAGGCCGCTTACCATGGTTAGGGGAATTCCCTGCTTTGTCTCCTGGAGCGGCACCATGTTTGAATATCTGATGCCGAATCTGGTATTGAAGGAATATGAGGATTCTGTATTTGCAGAGACCTCCCGGGCAGCGGTGCTGCAGCAGATTAAATATGCAAAAGAGGCGGGGATACCCTGGGGGATCTCAGAATCCCAGTATTACCGCTTTGACCTGAACGCCAATTACCAGTATAAGGCCTTTGGCGTCCCCAAGCTGAGGCTTCAGCCGGTGAGGAAGAATTCCCTGGTGGCGGCGCCCTATGCCTGTATGCTGGCTCTGGAATATGCCCCGGAGGACTGCTTTGCCAATCTGAGGAGACTGAAGGACCTTGGCGTATATGGGGAATATGGTTTTTACGAAGCCATTGATTACAACAGCCCCGATGCTTCGGAGATGACCCCTTACTGTATTGTGCGTTCCTTCATGGCGCATCACCAGGGAATGAATCTGGTGGCAATTAATAATTTTCTTAATGAAGGGATTATGCGGAACCGCTTCCATTCCGAGGCGATGGTGAAAGCCACGGAAAGCCTGCTGGAGGAGAGGCGGCGCAGTCATCTGATTTCCATTGCAAAGCAGGGCTATACCATTAAGATCAACCGTTCTTATTTTAAGGAAGAGGCTTATAGCAGCCGGTATGTGAACGGAATATCTGCCAGACCGCCGGTTACGAATTATCTTTCCAATGGGCAGTATTCTCTGCTGATTACTTCGGACGGAGACGGCTTCGGCTGCTGCAGGGATCTGATGCTGTACCGGTGGAGGCCGGATTTATATGCGAATTCGGGAAATTATATTTATATTAAGGACACCGGAAGCAGAAAGGTATGGAGCAGCACCTATCATCCGACGAAGACCGAGCCGGTACGGTATCAGGCGGTGTTTTCCCCCCACCAGGCGCTTTTTATGCGGGAGGATGCGGAGATTGCCACCCAGACCGTGGTCAGCCTGGACGCGAACCGCAATATGGAGATTCGCAGGGTGACGGTGGCAAACCATAGCAAAGAGGACAAGGTAATTGAACTGACCAGCTACCTGGAGGTGGTTGGGGATACCCATCTGGCGGAGCGGAGCCATCCGGCTTTCAACAAGCTTTTTATGGAAAGCGAATTTCTGGAGGAGCAGGGGATCTTCCTCTCCAGGCGCAGAAGCGGGAAGGGTGTGAGCTATCCCTATATTATGCATATGGTGAGGTCCGGTGTAAAGCCTCTGAAAAGAGTGGAATATGAGAATGACCGGTTAAGATTTTTGGGAAGAAACAATACTCCGGCCCACCCGGCGGCAGTGGTGAACAGCTATGCCCTCTCGAATCAGGCGGGATTTTGCAATGATCCCATTATGAGCCTGAGGGTGACCATTGCACTGGATGCGGGAGAGTCGGCGTCGGTTTCCTTTATCACGGGAATCTGCGGCAGCCGGGAGGAGGCGGTTTTGGTAGGGCAGGAATTGAGCAGGGGATATCATGTTGATGATATTTTTGAGAAATTTAAGCTGCAAAAGGAACTTGAGCTGAAATATCTGGAGATATCAAAGGCGCAGATTATTGCGTTCCAGGAATTGATTACTCCCATTTATTACCCGGTGGCCATCTACCGGGGACCCAGGGAGAGCATTCGGAGAAATCATCAAAATCAAAGCTTCCTGTGGAGATTCGGAGTGTCCGGAGATAATCCCATTATGCTTCTGCGGGTGAAGTCCCTTGAGGACGCGGAGCTGATCAGGGATACGCTGAAGGCATATGAATATATGAAGATGAACCGGGTGGCGGTAGATTTAATTCTCTTGAGCGAAGCAAAGCACGGCTATCTTCAGGAGCTGGATGAACTGGTGAATGATCTGACCAGCTCTCTGCGGTTATATGATTCGAATAATGACAGGCCAAGTTTATTCCTGCTGCATTCCTATCAGATGGTGCCGGCAGAGATTGATTTGCTTTTGACGGTGGCAAGAGTGGTGATTTCCAACAGGACAGGAATTTATTTTATGAGAAGATATAAGGAAAACCTATTAACGGAGTAAAGGAGGCGGGCCGATTTGGACACAGGGACGGAGCAGACATTGCAGGGAAATTCTGAGTATTTTAACGGATTCGGAGGCTTTGTGGAAGAAGGAAAGGAATATGAGATTCTTCTGGAGGGAAAGAACAAGCCCCCGGTGCCCTGGATTAATGTAATTGCAAATAAAGAGTTCGGCTTCACAATCTCGGAGGCCGGAGGAGGATTTACCTGGTACGGCAACAGCAGGGAGAATAAGATTACGGCATGGTCCAATGATCCGGTAAGCGATCCTCCTTCTGAAGTGATTTATATTCTGGATGAGATTACCGGAGAGATTATGACCCCCGTCTCTCTGGGAAGGAGCGACCGGGGAACCTACCGGGTTCGGCACGGCTTTGGCTATTCTGTGTTCCGGCATGAAGAGGCCGGGCTGGAGCAGGAGCTTACTGTCTTCGCGGCAGTGGAGGACCCGGTTAAGCTGTGGCAGCTGAAGCTCACTAATAATTCCAACCGGGTGAAATATCTGAGCCTGGCTTATTATGTGGAGTGGGTGCTGGGAACCAACCGGGAGGATACGAATCCTTATATTGTGACCTCCTATAACAATGAACATGAATATCTGGCGGCAAAGAATAACTATGCATTTCATTTTCGGGAAAGCAGTGCCTTTCTCTTCAGCAGTGAAATGATTAAAAGATATACCGGTGACCGCCAGGAATTCCTGGGGGCCAGGGGTTCGATTGTTTGTCCCCAGGGAGTGGAAGGAATACTGTCCAACCATACGGGGGTGTGCTATGACCCCTGCGGGGCGCTTCAGACCTCCCTGGCCCTGGGCCCCGAGGAGTGCAAGACCGTAATTTTTGCCCTGGGCTATGGCGGTGATCCGGCAGAGCTGCGCCGGCTGCGGGATCAATATAGGGATCCCCGCAGGGCAGCAGAGGAGCTGGATCGGGTTAAGGCTTATTGGAACAGGCTGAACAGTACCATTCAGATTAAGACCTCGGATAAGGCCATAGATTATCTGGTCAACGGGTGGCTTCTGTACCAGACCGTGTCCTGCAGAATGAATGCGAGAGCGGCCTTCTACCAATGCGGCGGCGCATACGGCTACCGGGATCAGCTGCAGGATACTCTGGCGCTCCAGTTTGCGGACCCGGGGGCACTTCGAAACCAGATTTTGATTGCCTGCAGCAGACAGTTTGAAGAGGGGGATGTGCAGCATTGGTGGCATCCTCCCACGGGGTTGGGAGTTCGTACCAGGATAACGGATGATTTGCTCTGGCTGCCCTATGCAGTGGCGGCCTATATCCGCAGCAGCGGGGATTTCTCCATATTGAAGGAGGAAGTGCCGTATATTAAAGGCCCCGTGCTGGAGGAGGGGCAGCATGATGTAATGTTCACCCCTCAGATCTCTGAGATCACCGGTACGGTATATGAGCATGCCAAAAAGACGATCTTGCGTACCGGATATGGAGCCCACGGGCTTCCGCTGATGGGGGGCGGGGATTGGAATGATGGTATGAATGAGGTCGGTAAGGATGGGTTGGGGGAGAGCGTGTGGCTGGCCTGGTTCTTCTATACGGTACTGGGAGAGTTTATTCCGCTGTGCTATCATGAGGGAGAAGCGGATCTGGCCGGAGAGCTGGAGCAGAAAAGGGAAACCCTGCTGGAAAGCATCGAGAAGCACGGCTGGGACGGAGAGTGGTATCTGCGGGCTTATTATGACGACGGCACAAAGCTGGGCTCCAGGGAGAACGATGAGTGCAGAATAGACTCCATCAGCCAGTCCTGGAGTGTGATATCGGGCGGAGGGGACAAGGACAGATCCCTGGCGGCCATGAGATCTGCCTGGAGGTATCTGGTGAGAGAGGAGGATGATATTTCCCTGCTTCTTGCACCTCCCTTTAATAAGACGGATAAAAATCCCGGCTATATTAAGAATTATTATCCGGGTATCCGGGAGAACGGGGGCCAGTACACCCATGCGGCCGTATGGCTTGCCATTGCCACCGCGAAGCTTGGGGAATACAACATGGCCCATACCCTGTTCACCATGCTGAACCCAATTCACATCACGGAACATAAACGGGAGTCCCTGATTTATGAGAAGGAACCCTATGTGATGATTGCGGATATTTCCTTAAGTCCTCCCTATACGGGCCGGGGCGGCTGGAGCTGGTATACCGGCTCCGCCGGCTGGATGTACCAGGGACTGGTATGCTGGTTTCTCGGTATCCGAAAGGAGGGCCAGGAGCTGATTATTGATCCCGCCACTCCTGCCTGCTTTGGCAGCTACATGATCCGCTATCAGTATGGCAGCGCATTGTATGAGATTATTGTGGAGAGCCGGAGCAAAGGGGTGCTTTCCACGACGGAGCTTACCGTCGATGGGGAACGCATCATGGGGAACCGGGTTAAGCTGGCGGATGACGGCGCCTGCCACAGTGTGATTGTCTAAGTGACGTAGCAAAAATATAAAAATGTAACAGTTCAGAGGGCAATGTCAGTTACTTAAAAATTGATTAGAAGGATTAAATTAAGTATATTTTATTGAAATATCTGCAATAAACTGTTACTATAGTCAGCAGAAACGTATTTTAACTATGTATGATTAGGGAGGTAGCGGTATGTTATATGCAGAGGATTTTCGTAGCATTGCAAGGAACGCGCTCAGGGGGAGATGGGCGCTTGCCGTAGGAACGGGTTTTGTAGCCATGCTGCTGGGAGCGGATACAAGCGGCGGCGGCAGCAATGGCGGAAGATCAGGCAACAGGACGGGGGACGGATCGAGGCTATGGAATGGATTTGTTGATCTGATATCCAGCGGATGGGGCAGAGCTTTATTGTTCTTTATTGCCGGTATCGTCTCCGCTCTTGCATTATGGGCACTGATAAGCTTTTTGATCGGCGGTGCGGTTGAACTGGGATACTGCCGTTTCAATAAGAACCTGATTAAGGGGTATAACCCTCAGTTTTCAGATTTGTTTTCCAGATTTAATCTGTTTGGCAAGGCTCTTGGGCTGCGCCTGGTGACCACCATTTTTATTGTTTTGTGGACTCTGTTGTTTATTATACCGGGTATTATAGCATCCTACCGGTATTCGATGGCGTTTTATATTATGGATGATGACCCGTCCATTGGTATTATGGAAGCCATTAACCGGTCCAGTGACATGATGAGGGGAAATAAGTTCCGTCTCTTCTGTCTCCAGATCAGTTTCATTGGCTGGGCGATCCTGTGCCTCTTTACTCTGGGAATTGGATTTTTATGGCTGAATCCATACATCCATGCGGCCACCGCCGCCTTCTATCTGGAGGTATCCGGGCAGGGAATGAATCCCCAGCCGGCATATGAAGAGAGCTACAATCAATAGAGGAATGAGGGCACCGGTGCCGGGCGGCAGTTTCCGTCTGGATCATGGTGATACAGAGGCGATAAGATGTTTACGAGAAAAGATCTAATGAAATTGATTATCCCGTTAATCATAGAGCAGATGCTGGCGATTACGGTAGGAATGGCGGACGGCGTGATGGTGACCAGAGTCGGAGAGGCGGCGGTATCCGGAGTGTCTCTGGTGGATACTATTAATGTTCTTCTCATCGGGCTGTTCAGTGCAATGGCGACAGGAGGGGCCGTGGTATCTGCCCAGTTCCTGGGACAGAAGAAGACGGGGGCGGCGAGCACAGCCGGAGAACAGCTGATTGCGGCTGTTCTCGTTCTCTCTCTGGCCGTTATGGCGACGGCATTACTATTTGGCCATTCTGTTCTGAAAATGCTCTTTGGAGATGTCAACAAGGATGTCATGGACAATGCAAGAATTTATTTTCTCTATTCTGCCATGTCCTTCCCCTTTATTGCGGTTCACAGCGCCTGTTCGGCCCTGTTCCGTTCTATGGGGAATTCAAAGGTATCCATGCTGATATCTCTTATTATGAATGTGATTAATATTCTGGGCAATGGGATACTGATTTTTGGACTGAATATGGGGGTAGCGGGAGCAGCTATTGCTACCTTGCTGTCCAGAGTGGTGGCGGCAGCTATTATGTTCTTGCTGCTCATGAAGGGGAGGCAGGAGATTCGCATCGGGAATCCCCTGGCTTTTCGCATAAATATCGGAATGATTAAAAGAATTCTTAAGATCGGTATTCCCAACGGACTGGAGAACAGTGCATTTCAGATCGGTAAAATCATTGTTCAGGGAATCATCGCGGGGCTGGGAACCTCTGCCATCACTGCCAATGCTATTGCAGGTACGGTGGGCGGTATGGGAATATTGCCGGGCTCTGCCATTGGCCTTGCATTGATTACCGTAGTGGGGAGGTGTATGGGAGCCAATGATTATGCGGCGGTCAAGCGATATACCTTTCGTCTGATGCGGTTTGCCTACATAGCGGTGGCAATGGTCAACCTGGTGATCATATTTTTGATACCGGCGATCCTGAAGCTGTACGGTGTGTCGGACCAGACGGCGGATATCGCGTCGGATCTAATGCTGTATCATTGTATCCTTTCTTCCTTGATCTGGCCGCTCTCCTTTACATTGCCCAATGCTTTGCGGGCGGCTAATGATGTGAGGTTTACCATGTGGATATCCATGATCTCCATGTGGGTCTGGAGAATCGGCTTCAGCTATGTTCTGGCGATTACCCTTGAGCTGGGTGTATTGGGAATATGGATTGCAATGACGATTGACTGGCTGTTCCGTTCCATTATCTTTTTGATACGGTTTTTGCAGGGCAAGTACAGAAGTATGCCGGTTATGTGATTGGGAGTTTGGAATATAGCGGAATAGAAAGAGTGGAGAGCCGGGCGGTTCAGGACAAAATCGCTCCGGCTTTTTTGTTGTGCTCAGATTTTATATTTAAGGTCTTGACAAAAAGAGAAAGAGGATTTATTATAACATATAATTCATATAGAAATAGTATGAAATGAAGATAACGTGTTATGAAACCGATGAATAAGGAGAAAATAGAGGGTGTAGTATGAGATGCAAGGAATTTTATTGTTGCAGATTCATAATATATCTTATAAGTGATCTTCGTTTCTCTGCATGAGCAGGCCTGACGGCATACTGTTTTTCCGTGTCTGAAAGAAAGGAATGAAAATGGATTTTGATTTTATCTATCGGCATATTCCGATGTATCTGGAGGCGGCCGGACTGACAGTCCGAATTGGGGCTGTGGGAATAGCGGCTTCGGCGGCCCTGGGACTGGTCTGCAGTCTGATCCGTTATTTCAGGGTCCCTTTTTTGGAGAAAATAGTGGTTCTGTACACAGAGCTTTCAAGAAATACTCCCTTACTGATTCAATTATTCTTCCTATATTTTGGACTGCCGAAGATAGGAATTGTGCTAAGCTCGGAAGCCTGTGCCATTATCGGTCTGATATTCCTGGGAGGAAGCTATATGGCAGAGGCCTTCCGCAGCGGGTTGGAATCTGTTGCAGGCAGCCAGATGGAATCGGGACTCAGTCTGGGGCTCACCAGGGGGCAGGTAATGAGGCATATTGTGCTGCCCCAGGCGATAACCGTCACCATCCCCGCTTTCAGCGCCAATGTCATCTTTCTGATTAAGGAAACCTCCGTATTCAGTGCGGTAGCTCTGGCGGACCTGATGTATGTGGCCAAGGATCTGATCGGATTGTATTACAAAACGGATGAAGCCCTGCTATTATTGGTGACTGCCTATTTGATCATATTATTGCCGATATCAATTGGTTTCACCCTGATTGAGAGGAGGATGAGATATGCAGGATATGGGAATTAATGTGATCTTCCAGGGGAGAAATCTGATCCGGCTCCTGGAGGGGCTCTGGGTCACAATCCGAATCTCCATGCTGTCTGTTATCCTGTCCGCAATACTTGGAATTCTCCTTGGAATGATTATGTCCGTAAAGAACCCGGTGATCAAGCTGCTGACCCGAATCTATTTGGAATTCATCCGTATTATGCCCCAGTTGGTCCTGCTGTTTCTGGTTTTCTTCGGACTGACCAAGATGTTCCGGATTAACCTCTCCGGTGAGACATCTGCAGTGATTGTATTCTCCCTCTGGGGAACGGCGGAGATGGGAGATCTGGTGAGAGGAGCCCTGGCTTCGATACCGAAGCACCAGTACGAAAGCGGCAGGGCCATTGGTCTTACAGACCTGCAGATATACCGTTATATCATCATCCCCCAGACCGTCCGGAGGCTGCTGCCCCAGGCGATGAATCTGGTCACGAGAATGATAAAAACCACATCCCTCATCGTGCTGATCGGTGTTGTGGAAGTGGTTAAGGTAGGGCAGCAGATTATTGAGGCATCCAGATTAACGACGCCTTCCTCGGCCATCTGGATTTATGGGATTATTTTTATGCTTTATTTTCTGGTCTGCTATCCCATCTCCCTGTTATCCGCAAGACTTGAAAAATTATGGAGGAATTGAGGCAAGTATTTATGAAATCAGATCAAAAATTAGTTGAAATAAAAAATCTTAGTAAATCCTATGAGAACAATGTGATCCTGGAGAATATATCCATTGATATCCATAAGGGCGAGGTGCTGGTATTGTTGGGTCCCTCCGGCTGCGGGAAGAGCACTCTGCTTCGATGTATTAACGGGCTGGAGGAGATCCAGTCCGGTGAAATCCTCCTAGCTGGAGAGCTGATCAGCGGCCAGAAGAAGAAAATGCACCTGGTCCGCCAAAAGGTCGGAATGGTGTTCCAGAGCTATGATTTATTCCCCCATATGACCGTGTTGGAGAATATCGTTCTGGGACCGGTAAAAGTACAGAAACGGGATAGGAAGGAAGTGGTGGAGGAAGCGGAACAGCTTCTGGAACGGGTTGGACTGTCGGATAAAAGGGATGCCTATCCGAGACAGCTCTCAGGAGGACAGAAGCAGAGGGTGGCGATTGTCCGGGCCCTCTGTATGCATCCGGAGGTTATGCTCTTTGATGAAGTAACGGCTGCCCTTGATCCGGAGATGGTACGTGAGGTTCTGGATGTCATTCTGGGGCTCGCCAGAGAGGGGATCACCATGGTGATCGTGACCCATGAGATGCAATTTGCAAAAGCCATTGCAGACCGCATTATTTTTCTGGATGAAAGCAGAATTGTGGAAGAAAGTGATCCGGCCGTATTTTTCACCAGGCCGGAGACGGAGAGAGCCAGGCAGTTTCTCAATCTTTTTGAGTTTAATTAAGTTTAAGAATAAATTATGGAATGCCGCAATGGCATTACAGGGAAAAGAGAGGATAGGAATATGAAGAAAGTAACAAATTTAGCAGCACTATTGTTAAGCCTTATTCTGGTGACGGCAGGACTTGCCGCTTGCAAGAAAGGCACGGACGTCCCTGGCACCGATGGGACAAAGGGTTCGCCGGACAGCCAGGCAACCGCAAGAACCCTGGAGGAAATTAAGGAAAGCGGAAAGATTATTATTGGTGTATTCAGTGATAAGAAGCCCTTCGGATATGTGGATGAGAATGGGGAGTACCAGGGTTATGATGTGTATTTCGGCAACCGGATTGCAGAGGATCTGAAGGTGAAAGCAGAATATGTTCCGGTGGAAGCGGCAAGCAGGGTGGAGTACCTGGTTACCGCCAAGGTGGATATTATACTGGCTAATTTCACCGTGACGAAGGAACGTGCGGAGAAGGTGGATTTTGCATTGCCCTATATGAAGGTGGCTCTGGGAGTGGTATCACCGGATAAGGCGCTGATCACCGCGCCGGAGCAGCTGGAAGGGAAGACCCTGATTATCAGCAAGGGAACTACCGCAGAGACCTTTTTCACAGAGAATTATCCGAAGGTTAAGCTTCTGAAGTTCGATCAGTACAGTGAGGCTTACGGTGCTCTGTTAGATGGCAGGGGAGATGCCATGTCCACCGACAATACGGAGGTTCTGGCCTGGGCGCTTGAGAATCCGGGATTTTCCGTGGGAATTGAATCCCTGGGCAGCCTTGATACCATTGCGGCGGCGGTTCAGAAAGGAAATACGGAACTGTTAAATTGGTTAAACGATGAGATCAAAGCTCTGGGTAAAGAGCAATTCTTCCATGCGGCTTATGAGGAAACTCTGGCTCCGGTCTACGGTGATGCCGCATCCCCGGATAATCTTGTTGTAGAGGGCGGAGTGATCGAGTAACCTGGCAAAATATCCTGAAATAACACAAACAGCCTGCACCGAAGCGGTGACAGGCTGTTTGTGTGAATCCGGAGCGTATGCTTCTTAATAATTCACAAAGGCATTCAGAACCGGATCAATAGTGGATGGATTGCCACTTAAATCTGTAATACTGTTATTATCCACATAGATCTGTACATGGGTTCCGGCAGGAGGAGTAT
The DNA here is from genome assembly GCF_050433395.1 of Anaerotaenia torta. NCBI lineage: Bacteria > Bacillati > Bacillota > Clostridia > Lachnospirales > Lachnospiraceae > Anaerotaenia > Anaerotaenia torta. Next base: position 211,571 of record NZ_JBNPXH010000004.1, on the reverse strand, counting down.
TGTCCAATGCAATCAGAACAGTATCCCCGGAGACGGTGACCGTATTGCCTATCATATTTCCTGTATTGCGTTCCCTTACCGTCACTGTCATGGTTCCCTGGATTTTCTCGCTGAACTTCACCTGTATTCCGCTCTTGGAGGCAGAATCATATTTTACACTCAGCAGTTCCGGATCCTTATTCTCTGCCAGGGTAATATCCTTGGAATAACTGTCCATTTCAGCGGAAGTACCGTTATAGCCCCGTATTCCCGACACGGTTATTTTGCGCTTGCCGGAGCTGGTAATGGACCCCTTTTCGACGGTAAGACGTACTGTCGCTCCGTTTGCGGTGTTGCTCAGTAATTTGACCTCTTCCGTGGTGACACCGGAAATTGCGTAATTGTTGGGATCCATGGCAGTTGCAACATCCAGCTGGTCGGCAAATTCAACATAGATAAAGGAATGATTTGCCTCGGATTGATAGATGGAATACGGCTCGGCCAGCTTGACCACTCCTCCGGCTCCGCTGCCATTGCGTATGGTAATGGTCTTGCTGTAGCTTGAGTTCTGGAAGGTATCTCTTGCAAAGCCTTCCGGCAGCGTGAAGGTATAGTCCCCATACAGGGTCATATCACTCAGCAGCAGCTCGATAACATTGCCCACCGCACTGGCCTGGGTATATTGTAAGAAGCCCTGAATATTATCCCGTTGATTGGAGGACATGGTGTATTCCAGGCTGTCCGTAGTCAGGTATAATTCTACCTTTTCATTAAAGGTTAATGTCAGTAAATTTAAAGCCGGATTGTAATCATGGGATATTATCTGGGGTCTGACCTTTTCCGTGGTGAAATTCACTTTAAAATCATACATTTTCTCAGCATAGGTATCCTGGGGCAGTACATTGAAGCTGTCCCAGAAGCCGATGGACACGGTCTGGGTTCCGGATAAGGTCTGCTCATAGTAGGACAGCTCATAGTTCACCTTCCGGTTGTCATTGGCATCCACCTTACCGGAGGCATAGCTGCCATTAATATAGGCATAACCGGGAACCTTAATTGCTCTGCTGAAGGTGGCGGTAACCGTGTCATAAGCCGTTCGGATTATGGAGATAGGCCTTGCCTGTGCTTTGGAGGAGGTATCCGTTCGAAGTGTAACAATAACGCTGCCTCCCGCCAGCCGGTTGCCGGAAGTGTCCGTAACTCCCGATATGGCGATGGAAAATGTCTTATTATAATCGCCGGAATTAATTCCGGCCAGGTCGATATAGACGGACTTGCCGTCCGAGCTGAAGGAGTAGTTGCTCTTCGTATTTAAAAAGCTGATGGAGCCGGCTGCGGCACTGGAGGAGCCTGCTACAAGCTTTGCATCGGAGACGGTGAAGCCGCTGAAATCCATCTTTTCAGAAAATGTGATGATATTGGTCGTTCCGTTATCATTCAGCACGGTCTGAACCAGGCGCGGTGCATCCGTATCCGGCGTCATGGGATCCGGGGTACCGGAATTATCATCATCCGTATTGCCGGTGTTGTTGGACGGATCGTCCGGCACTACGGCGGTATAATCCAATTCAAAATAATCAGGATAGACTGCTTCTCCTCCGCTTGTCAGTATCCCTTTCTCAAAGGTGATGCCATAGTGTCCGTTAAAGTAGTTGTCCGCCGTGATGGTCAGGGTCTTCAGATTGCCGGACAGGGTCCCCCGCAGGATACCCGGATCCTTTGCTTCTCCCTCCTTGGAATCGAATCTGCTCAGTCTGATCTTACCGGACAGGGTCCCGTTGGAATTGATCACGGTGGAGGACTGGACGGGAGCCCCGAATTCAACCCGAATCTGTTTTGAATTAATAATGCTGGCGGAAAGTACTTCCGGGGCAGAACCTACCACCTCGATAATGACGGCATCTTTGACAATGCTCTTCTTGGCGGACTTTTCGTTGGATTCTCTGGCAGCCGTGGCCACCAGTACGATTTTCCCGCTTCGGAGAGCGGTCACCTTTCCTACCTTGCTGTCGTCAATCCGAACCGCATTGGGATTCGCGTCGTCACTGGAAGCATCCAGCGACCAATAGGTTTTATCTGTGGAATTGGAGGGGGAGAGCGTACGGTTAAAATCGTAGCTCTCTCCGACTCTCATAATGTGAGCGCCGTTCTTTTCGCTGGTATTATTAATTTTAATTTTCTCGGCAGGGATAAGCACGGTAATATCACAGTATAAATATTTTGTTTTTCCATTGGAATAGGTGATCCTGCATTCTATTTCCGCGGTTCCCTTATTTACCGAGGTTACAAGTCCGCTGCTATCCACCTTGGCAACCTTTTTATTGGAGGAAGACCATTTATACTTGCTTTTTGCCGGTTTATTGGAAATTTTAAGCTGATATTCCTCTCCGATACCATGAATCTCAACCTCCTTCTCTTTGAAAGCCGGAGTTGCGGCCTTCGCCGTCGCTGCTGTGCCATGCAGGAGCATCGGCAATGCGATGGCGAATACTAAGAGTAGCCTTCTTATCCATCGTCCTGCTGTTCGCTTCATAAAACTAACCTCCTATTATCATAGATTATATCTTGCCTTTCTTTCCTATCTATAGCATACCACAATATCATTGTCAAAAAAATGGCAGCTTTGCAAATTCTTATCAGTAATATTTCCTATCTGTCACAAAAATGCCAAATGTTACAAATAAAATGAATACGAAAAAACTAATTAATATGGAATACCCATCCGATATATTGATTAAGATATGGTTTAGGAGGTTATCAAATGAGCAGGATAAAAAAGGTTGGTATATCCCTTGTATTTGGCGTTTTCTTTCTGTTGTTCTTCTTCTCAATCAGGCCGGAACAGGCATATGCGTCGGCAGCCCCGAGGCCGAAGTTCTATTTTAGAATAGGAGGAACTGAGGTTAAGGATGGCGGCACAGTGAAATTAAACGGCATCGTGAATGAGACGGACATTATTGTTCAGGCAGACGACTGGATGGAAGATTATACAGTGGAGTGGACCTCCTCAACAGATGTGGTAACACTTTCGTTTACGGATGCCGAGCATAAGAACGGAAGGCTGAAGCGCAACGGTCCGGGCTTTTCCACTATAGTAGCGACGATTAAAACAGGGGGATACACTCTGAGAATAAGCTGCATTATAGAGATAAAGCTTGAGGTGAACTGGGTTAAAACCAAGCATGTTGCGGCAAAAACATCAGGGGGAACGGACAGCTATGTAGTTCAGCTGAGGTTGAGCGATTTACCAGATACCCAGACAATTTATATGAAATATGCGGATGCAGAGACAGGAACCGGTACGGTGAGCGGCAGCCCGATTGAAACGGGGATTGAATTTGCAAGCAGTGATACTTCGGTGGTTGAAGTGGATTCGAAGGGTAAGCTCACGCCAAAGGGGGGAGGCAGCGCTGATATCACAGTCAGCAGCACCACCTATTCCGGTTCGGACAAGCCCATGACAGCGAAGGTCAGAGTGGTTGTAGTGCCGACCTTCCAGATCTCCTGGGATGAGAACGGTGCAACCAGGACAGAGGACTCATGGTATCCGAAGAGTAAGAAGACCCCAGTGCGGGATGTTCCTTCTAATTTTATTGTAAGATCCAATGCGCAGATTGCGGAAACATTGAAATGGGAGGTCTGGGATTGCACCGGGCAGACTCCCAAGAAGCTTTCTGCAAATTCGGCGAAGCTGGAGTATATTGTTAGCAACGTGGGCGAAAGCGTAACCTTCCGCAATGTGAAGGCGGGCACCTATGAGATACGGGCCTATGCCGGCCAGGACTATACGGAACAAAGCGGTGCTGTTGAATATGCTTATATGAGAATTGTGGTCCCGATCCGAATGGACGATACAAGTATTGTAATGCAGGTAGGGGATACCTATGATATTTTTAAAAACTCCAATATACCCATGGCAGATGCATTTACCTATACATCGGATAACCTCAATATAGTGGGCTTTGAAAATGGAAAAGTAGGGGTTCTGGAGGCAAAAACCAAGGGATCTACCTCGGTTATCTGCAAGCTGGTGCCCGGATGGCAGCTCTATCCCGAAGGGGTACCGGATTTAAAAGATGAATTTATAATTAATGTAAGGGTAATTGATGGAATATCCCTTAATATGAGCAATGCCAAGATGTACGTGGGCGGAACTCTGCAGCTGGTTGCCGATATCACGGACAAAACCCAGGCAGTCTGGTCTTCCAGCAATGAGAAGGTTGCGACGGTCAAGGATGGCCTTATTACCGCAAAGGCTGTAGGGCAAGCGAATATTATTGCCAGTGTAACCATTGACGGAGTGGTCAAGAAGGCAATCTGTAAGCTCCTGGTGGAAAAGACGGTGACCAAGATTGAGTTGGTACCGTCGAAGTGGACCCTGGGAATCGGTGAAAATCTTGCACTGGTTGCTAAGATGACACCCGATAATACAACGGTTAATCTGGTTTGGAAATCCTCTGATGAGAAAGTAGTTAAGATTTCTAAAACTTACCCGGACTCGGCTACCGTTACGGGTGTGTCCGGCGGACATGCGGTAATCTCTGCGATTAATGAGGACAATGTGGTTGTAGGATATTGCCATATCACTGTTCGTCAGCCGGTTACCAAGATTGAGCTATCCGAATATAAAATTGTTGCAGATTTAAACGGGAGGCTAATTCAGCTCAATGCCATCGTGCGTCCCGATAACGCGGAGAATAAGGAGATACTCTGGAGCTCTACTGATACAAGCAAGGCTACAGTGGACAAGAACGGCCTGGTAACGGTGAAGAAGCCGGGAACGGTATCCATCATTGCGACCTCGAAGGACAGTCCTGAGGTTACAGCCGTATGTAATATTGATATTCTGATTCCCGTCAATTCCATCAACCTGGATACTACGGAGAAAGTTATGAATGTCGGGGATACCCTGCGGCTGTCCTATACCATGAATCCGGTGGATGCCAGCACTAACAGCGTAAGCTGGACCTCGACGAATCCCAGGGTTGCAGCGGTGAACGGAACGGGGCTGGTTACTGCAAAAGCGCCCGGAACAGCGGTTATTATATTGAAATCCGAGGACGGAGGGTATACCTCCTATTGTACCATCACAGTAAAACGGATTGCCGCAGGCATCAAGCTGGATGCATCGGCATTGAATCTGAAGACAGGGGAGACCTATGCGTTAAAAGCAACCTTGACGCCTGCCGACAGTACGGAGGCGAAGATCACCTGGGAAACCAGTGATGCAAGGGTTGCAACGGTGGATGCCAGCGGCAAGATCACCGCAAAGGCAACGGGCTCCGCTATCATTGCGGCAAAGCTGGAGACAGGTGCCACCGTATACTGTAAGGTGAATGTAACCACGCCGGTAAGCGGATTGCTGATGAACTTTACAGAGAAGACAATTTACAAGGGAGAAACTTTAAAGCTCAAGGTATCCGTTACGCCCAGCAATGCCACCCTGATGGATGTGACCTGGACCAGCTCCAACAACACCATTGCAACGGTGGATGAGAGCGGTGAAGTGACGGCGGTTGCCGGGGGTACGGCAATCATTACCTGTAAGACAAAGGACGGCGGTTATACAGCCAACTGTGTACTGACGGTGCGGGAAGGGGTTACCAATGTCAGCCTGAATCATCAGACATACTATCTGGGAGTGGACAAGTCGGTAACACTGGTTGCCACGGTATCCTCCCCCTCTGCAACGAATCAGGAGATCATCTGGTCCACCAGCAATTCCAAGATTGCAACCGTGAATCAGAAGGGTAAGGTAACAGCGAAGAAGATAGGAAATGTTACAATTACAGCCATGGCTGCAGACGGAAGCGAGGCGGAAGCGACTTGTGAGATACAGGTGGTGAAGCCGGTAGAAAGCGTTTCCTTAAACAGCTCCAGTATTTCTCTGATGGTGGGTCAGACCAGGAAACTGAAAGTGACGGTAAAGCCTGGGGATGCAACCCTCAAGGCGGCGAAATGGACGTCCAGTGATCCCAGTGTGGCCATAGTTGATGAGGAAGGCGAGATCATTGCAGTGAAAGCGGGCAATACGACAATTACCGCAGAGGCTCTGGATAACAGCGGGAAGAAGGCGATATGCTATGTGGTTGTATATGAACGCGTCGCCTCTACGGGAGTAACCCTCCAGGACAAGCAGATTGTAATGGTTGCGGGAGAAGAAAAGGTGGTAACCAGCGTTCTCACTCCGGCCACTACCACGGATAAACTTACTTGGAGTACGGATAATGCGGCAGTAGCAAGGGTTGATAAGAACACGGGCAGAATCACTGCGAGAGCGAAAGGTGTTGCTTATATTACGGCAATGACCGACTCCGGAAAGACGGCCCAGGTAGAGGTGAAGGTAATCGGGCTGAATATAACGGAGTTGACGCTGGAAGAGTATACAAATTATAAACATCAGCTGCAGGTTGAAGGAACAGACTCAAAAGTCAGTTGGAGTATTGACAATCCCAGGGTTGCGGAAGTGACCAATGGAATGGTCAGCACCAGAGGAGTAGGAAAGGCAACGATTACCGCTACGGTGAACGGCCGCAAGCTGACCTGCAAGCTTACCGTAACCAAGATCAAATAAACTGCCGGGTCTATTCCCCGCAGCTTGGATAAAGAACGGCTCATAAAGCATATTTTCGAATGTGGCTTTATGAGCTGTTTTTATAAAACAGTTTATGGATATTGAATAGAAGCCGGGTGATTTTCTGGCAATAACCAACAGAGTTTGAACAAAGGATTGCGGCAAAAAAGCCCTTGTGATACAATGAAAGCGGAATGAGGATAGTGCGGAAAAGACATCCGCACAGCAAGCTTGCTTGCAATTTCCGATTGGAGTAACAAGATCATGAACATGGTTTTTGTTCATGATATAATATTTGCAGAACGTATGTTTCGAAACGAAAAGAGGGATACTAATTGTTAATCGGCTTGCATGTGAAGAATTTTGCAATTATTAATGAAGTTGAGATTGATTTTAAGGACCATCTGAATATTATAACAGGGGAGACCGGTGCGGGAAAATCAATTATTATCGGTTCTGTTAATGCTGCCCTTGGAGCGAAGATCAGCAAGGATATTGTGAGAAACGGAGCGGAATATGCTCTGGTGGAGCTTGTATTTGAGACAAAGGATGAAGCCGTCTTTCATGCCATGCGTGAGCTTGATATTCCTGTGGAGGGTGATCAGATCATAATCTCCCGCAAGATCATGGCCGGAAGAAGTATCTGCAGAATTAACGGAGAGAATGTGACAGCCTCTGCCCTGGCTGCGATTGCAGGAATGCTGATTGATATCCATGGACAGCACGAACACCAGTCCCTTTTGAACAAGGCAAAGCATCTGGAGATCGTGGACCGCTTTGCCCGTGATGAGATCGGAGACCTGAAGGCCGAGCTGGAGGAGAGCTATAAGGAATACCAGAGGCTCAGGCAGGAGTATGAGCATTCCGGAATGGATGAAGAGAAGAGACTGCGGGAAATTGCCTTTTTAGAATATGAAGTGAATGAAATTAAGAGCGCCGCATTGGTGCCGGGTGAAGATGAGGAGCTGGCGGGGCGGTATAAGAAGCTGTCCAACGCCAATATCCTGTCGGAAGGCTTGCAGAATACCTACCGGTATACCGGATATGATGCCGTTGCCGCAGGTGATTCTGTGGGACGTGCTCTTCGCCAGCTGATGAAGCTGACGGAATATGATGAAGAGATCGGCGGTTTTTTGAATCAGGTATCCGAGATTGACGGTCTGCTGAATGATTTAAACAGGGATCTTTCCCAGTATATTGCCGATATGGAGAATCCGGAGGAGGAGCTGGAGGAGGTCACCAGGAGACTGGATCGGATCAATCATTTAAAATCAAAATATGGTAATTCCATGGAGCAGATCCTTAATTACTGTAAGGACTGTGAGGAAAAGCTATCCAGATACCGGGATTATGACGAATATATGGACAAGCTGGGCAAAGAGCTTGCTTCGGCCCAGAACAGGCTGGAGCAGTTATGCAGCAGCCTGTCCGCAATTCGCAAGAGCAAGGCGAAGGAGTTGACAGAGCGGATCAGGGAAGCTCTCGTTGCTTTGAATTTTCTTGAGGTTAGATTTGATATGGTCTTTGAACAGGCCTCGCATTATTCTCCCAACGGCTATGATGACGGTGAATTCATTCTATCCACGAATCCGGGAGAAGCGTTAAAGCCGCTGTCAAAGGTTGCCTCAGGAGGAGAGCTTTCCCGTATCATGCTGGGAATAAAATCAGTGCTGGCCGAGAAGGATGAGATTGAGACTTTGATTTTTGATGAAATTGATGTTGGTATCAGCGGAAGGACAGCCCAAAAGGTATCGGAGCAGCTTTCCTTGATCGCCAGGCATCATCAGATTATCTGCATCACCCATCTGGCACAGATTGCGGCGATGGCGGATGCCCATTATGTGATAGAGAAGGAGACGGACGGAGTGTCAACCCAGACGGTGATCCGGACCTTGAAGGAAAGCGAGACCATCGACGAATTATCCCGTCTTCTGGGCGGTGCGCAGATTACGGAACGTGTGCGTGAGAGTGCAAGAGAGATGAAAGAATTGGCATCTGCTGCTAAAAAATACATCCTTTAAAAAACTAAAAAAGAGAGAATACTTACGGTGAGGATATACAATACTATGTATATCCTTTTTCGATTCTCAGCTGAGAAACTGCGTAAAATAGGGAAAAAATATAACAGATCAGCCTGCGGCGGTGAGAAGGGCATGATGCTCTCTCACACAGGATGGAAGACATATGACTGGATTTGTATGTCACAACCGTACAAGTTTGTTCGTCTGTGACATACAAATCCAATCACATCTCTTCCATACAGTGCATTACGGGAGCATCATGCCCTTCTCACCGCCGCAGGCTGATCTGTTACGAAAACTTGATAGAGGGTATGAGGTGAAAGGATGAGAAGCAGGAAAAGATACCGTAATTTTTTAATCTGTATTTTTCTCATAAATATTTTTCTGTTAGTATTTTTCATATATCGCACAATGGATAAAAGGATACCGGATGAAATAAAATTGTTGGTGGGCACCGAGGAAAGCTTTGATTTTGGAATGCCCCTGGAAGGGAATATAACCACGGAGGATATTGGCGTAATCCAGGTTAATGATCTAAGTGTCCCCACAGAGCAGATCAGAGTTGATTTAAAGCAGCCTTTTACCTTACAGTCAACCCAAACCGGAACCTACAGTATGGATTTGAAGCTGTTTGGTTTGTTCAGCTTCAAGCGGGTGTCCCTGGATGTGATTGACACCATGGAGCTCATCCCCTGCGGGAATCCCATCGGAATCTACGTGGAGACCGATGGAATTCTGGTACTTGGCAGCGGAAGGATCACCGGAGCGGACGGTCTGAACTACGAGCCCACCAGGGATAAGCTGAAGTCCGGGGATTATATCTTGAAAATTAATGGGACCGAGGTGAACCGCAAGAACGACTTTGTAGAGCTGATTCAACAATGTGAGGGAAAGGACATCATCCTGCTGGTCCGCAGAAACGGGGAAGAGATTACGGTGAGCATCGAGCCGGTGAAAACAGCCAGCGGCAGCTATAAAATCGGAGCCTGGATCCGGGACAATACCCAGGGCATCGGAACGCTCACCTTTATTGCACCGGACGGACAGTTCGGCGCCCTGGGGCATGGAATCACCGATATTGACACCGGTTTGCTCATGGATGTAAAAATGGGGTCTATCTATACGGCGGAGATTATGTCCATCGTTAAGGGCAAAAGCGGGGAGCCGGGAGAGCTAATCGGCATGATCCGCCAGAGCGACAAATATAAGATAGGAAATATAAGCAATAACACTTACCAGGGGATCTTCGGAAGGATTGGCTACGGCTATGATTTTGACAGCAGCAAGGGCCTGAAACCGCTGCCCATCGGACTAAAGCAGGAGGTGGAAAAGGGAAAGGCCTACATCCGATGTGCTATTGATAAAACCATCTCGGATTATGAAATTCAGATTGAAAGCGTGGATATCAGCAACAGCAATCACAGCAAAGGAATTGTGATCAGGATTACAGATAAACGGCTGGTGGAAATGACGGGAGGGATTGTCCAGGGAATGAGCGGCAGCCCGATTATCCAAAATAATAAGATAATTGGTGCGGTTACGCATGTATTTATACAGGATTCAACCAAAGGCTACGGTACTTTCATAGAGAACATGGTAAATAATTTGGAATAAGGAGAGCTTTTGTTATAAAAAGAATTCGACAAAAATGCAGTAAATACAATTTGTTTCAAAGAGAGAATACAGCACATTAATTGCTAATAAATTCCAATCACACACAAAATATTGTGGTTCCCATTTTATTTTTAAAAAACAGGCTTATTATCATGTCGATTGGTGCGGTATTAAATGTTTGAAAGTTGTAAATTTTATGATTATAATTCAGACATGGCAATAATTTACAGAAACTGATAACCGAAAACTTGTCGAAGAAACTTCTGAATTTTGTGCAGTTTAATGGGTTAAAATGTAAAAGACTAATAATAAAAGTCACATTATGGTACTTATATTTTGTTTAATTTGCTAAAGCAATATAGATTGACGCGTAATTAGCTAAGATGTATAATGATATCATAAAAATAACATGAAACCCAAAATACTGCACGAAAATTCACGATAAGTGAAGACACGTATATGTACAACCCGGGATACAGGCCAGATGAAGAGATATTTTAAGGGGATTTGTTTTAGGAGAACAAAATATGTAATGGAGGTTGGAAGGTAAAATGGGTAAAATTAATGTAGCTATCGTTGACGACAATGAGAGAATGGTAAATCTGCTGGAAGATATTTTGAAGGAAGATTCGGAAATTGAGGTTGTTGGTAAATCAGAAAATGGAATTGATGCTCTGGACATGATCAAAGAGAAGAAGCCGGATGTTGTTTTATTAGATTTAATAATGCCAAAGTTGGACGGGCTGGGAGTAATGGAGAAGATCCGGAGGGATGCGGAATTGAAGAAGAGTCCTTCCTTCATCGTCATAACAGCAATCGGTCAAGAAGGTGTTACAGAGAATGCATTTGACCTGGGTGCCAGCTATTATATTATGAAACCCTTCGATAATAACGTGATTCTGTCTCGAATCAAGCAGGTTAAAGGGGATTATCACAGCAAGCTGATTGATAACCACAGAGTCAGCGCATATGAAAACAGAAGCTCCAGCTCCTATGTGGAACGCAATCTGGAATCGGATGTGACCAATATCATACATGAGATTGGTGTTCCCGCACATATTAAGGGTTATCAGTACTTACGGGATGCGATCATGATGTCGGTGAATGATGCAGAGATGTTGAATTCTATCACAAAGATTTTATATCCTTCTATTGCGAAGCGCCATAAGACAACCCCAAGCAGAGTGGAAAGGGCGATACGGCATGCGATAGAGGTGGCCTGGAGCCGGGGAAAGATGGATACCATCGATGAACTATTCGGCTATACCGTAAGCAACGGCAAGGGAAAGCCGACGAATTCAGAGTTTGTGGCATTAATTGCAGATAAGATCCGGTTAGAATATAAATTACGGTCATAATCAGCAGGTTGTACATGGGATGTTGCAAATCAATTTACATAAGAAGGCCTGCGGTCACAGGGGGGCTTCCCTGACGCCGCGGGCCTTTTTGGTTACAGTTCGCAGGGCACCTTGTCTTCCGCCTGACTGCCCTATGAACTGTAACCCTTTTTGCGGTATTTCCATAGGGGAAAAGTCAAACATGTTGTAAAGGCATACAAACTATGTTATAATGGAATGTAGTGGATGTGAGGGACAGCACTTTTTTCGCTTTCGTCATAGCATGGTTATCACGATAAAATTGCACAAAAATAGATAACCTGCCTTATAAATTAGTAACATATTCATAATTATAATGAAATAGGGAAATAAGCTCTTGATATTTTGTTGTAAATTAGGTAAAATATTTTTGGATTGAGAAAATTTTGTCAATGTATTCCGGTTCCCAATTCCTTGAGAAATAAGATTTCACAGAAAGTATCTACTTTGATTAATTGCTGTCCTCAATGTACCGATAACAAGCATTTGACAGGAAAATCAGTTCGTTGGTATCTTGGGCAGTATATTATAAATTTAAATAATTTAGGAGGAATATAATCATGGCAGTAAAAGTAGCAATTAACGGTTTTGGACGTATTGGCCGTCTCGCATTCAGACAGATGTTCGGTGCGGAAGGTTACGAAATTGTAGCTATCAACGATTTAACAGATGCTAAAATGTTAGCACACTTATTAAAATACGATTCCGCACAGGGCAGATATGTTGGTCACGAGGTAGTAGCAAAGGAGAATTCCATTGTTGTAGACGGCAAGGAGATCCAGATCTACGCTCAGAAGAACCCGGCTGACTTACCTTGGGGCAAGCTTGGAGTAGATGTAGTTCTTGAGTGCACAGGCTTCTTCGCTTCCAAGGCTAAGTCTCAGGCACATATCGATGCAGGCGCTAAGAAGGTTGTTATCTCCGCTCCGGCCGGTGATGATCTTCCCACCGTTGTATTCAGCGTAAACGAGGATATCTTAAAGGCAAGCGACACCATTATTTCCGCCGCTTCCTGCACCACCAACTGCCTGGCACCCATGGCTGCCACATTGAACAAGTTAGTTCCCATCGAGAAGGGCTTCATGACCACCATCCATGCTTATACCGGTGATCAGATGACTCTGGACGGACCTCATCCGAAGGGTGATTTAAGAAGAGCACGTGCTGCAGCTGCTAATATTGTTCCCAACTCCACAGGCGCAGCTAAGGCTATCGGCCTTGTAATCCCTGAGTTAAGCGGCAAGCTGGACGGCGCTGCACAGAGAGTACCCGTTCCCACAGGCTCCCTTACTGAATTAGTTGCAGTTGTGAACGGCAAGGTAACCAAGGCTGAGATCAACGAAGCGATGAAGGCTGCACAGAGCGCATCCTACGGCTATACTGAGGATGAGCTGGTTTCCAGCGATATCGTGGGAATTACCTACGGTTCCTTATTTGATGCCACTCAGACCAAGGTGACCGATCTGGGAGACAAGACCTTAGTTAAGGTAGTGTCCTGGTATGATAATGAGAACTCCTACACAAGCCAGATGGTTAGAACAATTAAATACTTTGCTGAATTAGCATAAAGTTTACAATGCTTAATTGATCCATCATGGGTCCGGTCTTTCAGGACCGGACCCTTTTGTTTCGCTGTAGTTGATGGTATGAATAACATAGAATTCCTGAATAAGAGCGCAGTACTGAAAGGAGAAAGATTATGTTAAATAAGAAATCTGTTGATGATATCAATGTAAAAGGGAAAAAGGTTCTGGTAAGATGTGATTTCAATGTTCCTCTGCAGGATGGCAGAATCACCGATGAGGTGCGCCTGGTGGAGGCTCTCCCCACGATTAAGAAGCTGATTGCAGATGGCGGTAAAGTGATTCTCTGCTCCCATTTAGGCAAGCCCAAGGGTGAGCCCAAGCCGGAGCTGTCCCTTGCCCCTGTTGCGGCAAGGCTGACGGAATTACTGGGACAGAATGTCACTTTTGCAAAGGATGACAATGTAGTCGGCGACAATGCCAAAGCGGCCGTAGCGGCTATGAAGGAGGGCGATGTGGTTCTCCTTGAGAATACCCGTTACAGAGCGGAAGAGACGAAGAACGGAGAAGCCTTCAGCAAGGAGCTGGCCTCCCTGTGTGATGTATTTGTAGATGATGCTTTTGGTACCGCTCATAGAGCGCACTGCTCCAATGTTGGCGTTACAGAGTTTGTGGATACCGCTGTGGTAGGCTATTTAATGCAGAAGGAGATTGAGTTCCTGGGCAATGCGGTGAACAATCCCCAGAGACCCTTCGTAGCAATTCTCGGCGGCTCCAAGGTGTCCAGCAAGATTTCTGTTATTGACAATCTTCTCGAAAAGGTGGATACTCTCATCATCGGCGGCGGAATGGCATATACCTTTATGAAAGCTCTTGGCGAAGAGGTGGGCAATTCCCTGTTAGAGCCGGACTACATCGAATATTCAAAGCAGATGCTTGAAAAAGCTGAGAAAAAGGGAGTTAAATTATTGATTCCCGTGGATACTGTGGTTGCTCAGGAATTCTCCAATGACACAGCTTTCAAAACCGTAGGACGCGGCGGCATTGAACCGGGCTGGCAGGGCCTTGATATCGGTGAGAAGACCCGTGCGCTTTATGCAGATGCCATTAAGGAAGCTAAGACGGTTGTATGGAACGGACCCATGGGCGTATTCGAGTTCTCCAACTTTGCGGCAGGCACCATTGCAGTGGCAAAGGCATTGGCGGAAATCGATGCTACCACCATCATCGGCGGCGGTGATTCCGCGGCGGCAGTGAATATTCTGGGCTTCGGCGATAAGATGACCCATATTTCCACCGGCGGCGGCGCTTCCCTTGAATTCCTGGAGGGTAAGGAGCTTCCCGGTGTTGCAGCAGCAAACGATAAGTAAATGATTGGAGAATATTATGCGTAGAAAAATTATTGCAGGCAACTGGAAGATGAATAAGACTCCCGCGGAGACGGTTGCCCTGATTAATGAATTAAAGCCTTTGGTAGTGACCGAGGATGCGGATGTTGTATTCTGCGTTCCGGCAATTTCTTTGACAACCGCCCTGGAGACAGCCAAGGGAAGCAATATTGCCATTGGTGCCCAGAATATGTATTATGAGGAGAGCGGTGCCTATACCGGGGAGATCGCTCCCGCCATGCTGACCAGCATCGGAGTAAAATATGTTATTGTCGGTCATTCTGAGAGAAGGGAGTATTTCGCAGAGACGGATGAGACGGTGAATAAAAAGGTGCTGAAGGCTTTTGAACACGGTATCACACCGATTATCTGCTGCGGAGAGACTCTGAAGCAGAGAGAACAGGGGATTACTATTGACTGGATCCGGCAACAGATCAAGATTGCTTTCTTAAGTGTCACCGCGGATCAGGCGAAGACGGCAGTCATTGCCTATGAGCCCATCTGGGCCATCGGAACCGGCAAGGTTGCCACCACCGAGCAGGCGGAGGAAGTGTGCAAGGCAATCCGTGAATGCATCGCTGAGATTTACGATGAGACAACGGCGGCAGCAATCCGTATCCAGTACGGCGGCAGTGTAACGGCAGCCAGTGCGGCAGATTTATTCTCCCAGCCCAATATTGACGGCGGATTAGTGGGTGGAGCAAGTCTGAAGGCCGATTTTGGCAAGATTGTAAATTACAAATAAGATTTCTTAATTCATTTCATCGCCTCTGACCGGATTCATAATCCGGTCAGAGGATTTTATAAAGGAGACAAGTAAACATATGAGTAAAAAACCCACAGTATTAATGATATTAGACGGTTACGGCCTGAATGAAAGAACGGACAGCAATGCGGTGGCGGAGGCCAACACCCCAGTCATGGACCGGTTAATGGCGGAGTATCCCTTTGTGAAGGGCTATGCCAGCGGAATGGCGGTTGGTCTTCCCGATGGTCAGATGGGCAATTCTGAGGTTGGTCACATCAATATGGGAGCCGGACGGATTGTATATCAGGAGCTGACCAGAATCACCAAGGAGATTCAGGACGGTGATTTCTTTAAGAACGCGGCACTGCTTGCGGCAGTGGACAATTGCAAGAGAAATAATTCGGCCCTGCACCTCTTCGGGCTGTTATCCGACGGCGGTGTGCACAGCCATAATACCCACCTCTATGCTTTACTGGAGTTGGCCAAAAAACAGGGCTTGACCAATGTATATGTCCATGCCTTCCTGGATGGGCGTGATACCCCTCCGGCCTCCGGCAAGGGCTTTGTGGAAGAGCTCTGGGAGCAGATGAAGATCATCGGTGTGGGCAAGATTGCCACCGTGATGGGAAGATATTATGTCATGGACCGCGACAACCGCTGGGATCGCGTGGAAAAGGCCTATCGTGCCATGGTATACGGCGAGGGAGAGAAGGCGGAGAGCGGAGTGCTTGCCGTGCAGAATTCTTATGATGCGGAGAAATACGATGAATTTGTACTTCCCACGGTTGTAATGGAGGATGGAAGGCCGGTAGCGACCTTGAAGGATAAGGATTCCGTGATTTTCTATAACTTCAGACCGGACAGGGCCAGAGAGATTACCAGGGCATTCTGTGACGAGGAGTTCAAGGGCTTTGACCGGGGAAAGAGGCTGGAGCTTACTTATACCTGCTTCTCGGAATATGATATTACCATTCCCAATAAGATTGTTGCTTTTCATAAGATATCCCTTGATAATACCTTTGGGCAGTTCCTTGCGGCGCATCACAAGACCCAGCTTCGTCTGGCTGAAACGGAGAAGTATGCCCATGTCACCTTCTTCTTTAATGCCGGAGTTGAGGTGCCCAATGAAGGAGAGGACCGTATTCTTGTCAGCTCTCCCAAGGTAGCCACCTACGACCTGCAGCCGGAGATGAGCGCTTATGAAGTGGCGGATAATCTGGTGAAGGCCATCAAATCCGACAAATACGATGTTATTGTAGTGAACTTTGCTAATCCGGATATGGTTGGTCATACCGGAATTGAAGCAGCAGCCATCAAGGCGATTGAAGCAGTGGACCAATGTGTCGGCAGAGCCGTAGATGCCCTGCTTGAGGTGGACGGTCAGATGTTCATCTGTGCAGACCACGGCAATGCGGAACAGCTGGTGGATTATACCACCCATGAGCCTTTTACCGCCCATACCACCAATCCGGTTCCTTTTATTCTGGTAAACTATGATAAGAATTATACTCTGGCAGAAGACGGATGTCTTGCGGATATTATTCCTACTCTCATAGAGATGATGGGGATGGTGAAGCCGGAGGAAATGACCGGGAAATCATTACTCAAGCGAATAGATTTGCTTTAAAAAATAGGTTGAAATAATTTCTATTCTATGTTAGAATTGAATTTAGTTTTTAGGAGGTGCGGACATGGAGGCATTAAAGCTAATCGTTCAGATTATATACATTTTAGTATGTATAGCATTGACATTCGTAGTGTTGAGACAGGAAGGCAAGACAGCAGGATTATCCGGTGCTATTACTGGTACGGGTGAGACCTACTGGAGTAAGAATAAAGGACGTTCTGCAGAAGGTACTCTGGTAAGAGTAACGGAATACCTGGCGGCAGCATTCATGGTTCTTTCTATTATTTTATGCTTAAAATGGTAATAACTGAGATAAGTTAGTTATAAAAACACTCTGAACGTTGGTCAGGGTGTTTTTTTATAAATTTGTATTTTAAATCAAGCAATTTATGGTATACTATCAATACAAAGGCTAATATGGACAAACTGAGGTCTGAGGTGCCGGGAAGAGCAGGTGAAACGATGAGAGAGAAGGAAGAATTCAAAGAAGAATTAACAGAAAAGAAGCAGATGCTGGAGGAACTGTTCTCCAGTAAGGAATATAGACCCATGAGATTTAAAGAGCTGGCAGGATTGCTGCAGGTTCCCCGGGAATCCAAACATGAGCTGAAGCAGTTGCTGGATCTTCTGATCTCATCTGGAAAGCTGGTTCTGGACGGTCAGAACCGTTACCGGATACCGGGAGATGATGTGAAGACGGGAATCTTCTCTGGAACTCAGAGAGGCTTTGGTTTTGTGTCGGTAGAAGGGGAAGAAGAGGATATCTTTATTCCTGGGGAAGCCACCAAGGGGGCGCTCCATGGGGATAAGGTTATGATAATCATTCAGAAGGAGCAGTCGGGCCGCAGAAAAGAAGGAGCGGTGACTGGAATTATGGAACGCGGCAATAAAGAGATGGTGGGAACCTTTGAGAAGAATAAGAATTATGGTTTCGTAATTCCGGATAATCAGAAGTTCGGCAAGGATATCTTTATTCCCAAGGAGTTCTCCAAGGATGCGGTCAGCGGACATAAAGTGGTAGTAAGGCTGACCAGCTACGGGGACGAGAATTCGAACCCGGAGGGAAAGGTGATTGAGATTCTGGGGCATGTGAATGATCCCGGCGTTGATATTATGTCCATCGTCAAAGCCTATGATCTTCCGGTGGAATTTCCGGGGGATGTGATGCGTTCCCTGGATGCGGTTCCTGAGGAAATTGACCAGGAGGAGGCAAAGAACAGGAAGGATATCCGGGATATCATAACGGTTACCATCGACGGTGAGGATGCCAAGGATCTGGATGATGCCATTACGCTGACGAAGGAAGGGGATATCTATCGCCTGGGCGTCCATATTGCGGATGTAACCCATTATGTAAGGGAAGGGACGCCTTTAGACCGGGAAGCCTTGAAAAGAGGCACCAGCGTATATCTGGTGGACCGGGTAATCCCTATGCTGCCGCATAAATTATCCAATGGAATCTGTTCTCTGAATCCGGGAACGGATCGCCTGGCGTTAAGCTGTTTTATGGATATTGATTCCAAGGGTACTGTTCTGGGACATGAGATTGCCGAGACTGTGATTCGTTCTGACCGCCGCATGACTTATACGGATGTGGCGAAGATTGTGGAAGGAAGCGATGAGGAGGTAATCCGGGAATACCAGGAGCTTGTGCCGGTATTCCTGCTGATGCAGGAGCTGGCGGAGATTCTGAAGGAAAGAAGACATCGGCGCGGGTCCATTAATTTTGATTTTCCCGAGAGTAAAATCATTGTGGATAAGCAGGGCAGACCCTTAGAGGTAAAGCCCTACGAGAGGAATAAGGCGACGAAGATTATTGAGGAATTCATGCTCATCGCCAACGAGACAGTAGCGGAGGATTTCTTCTGGCAGGAAATTCCCTTCGTGTACCGCACCCATGATAATCCGGATGAAGAGAAGATAAAAAAACTGGCTATTTTTATTCATAATTTCGGCTACAGCATCCGGCTGGGGCAGGAGGAGATCCATCCAAAGGAGCTGCAGAAGCTGTTATTGAAGGTGGAGGATACTCCCGAGGAGGCTTTGATCAGCAGACTGACGTTGCGGTCCATGAAGCAGGCCAGGTATACCGTGGCGAACACGGGACATTTTGGTCTGTCCGCAAAGTATTACTGTCATTTTACCTCGCCCATAAGACGGTATCCGGATTTGCAGATCCACCGGATTATCAAGGAGAATATAAAGGGAAGTCTGGGAGAGGCGCGAAGAGCCCATTATGAGAAAATTCTATACGAAGTCACCGAGCACTCCAGCAAGACGGAACGCCGTGCCGATGAGGCGGAGCGCGAGGTGGAGAAGATGAAGAAGGTGGAGTATATGCAGAAGCATATCGGAGAGACCTTTGAAGGAGTCATTTCAGGAGTGACTTCCTGGGGGATGTATGTGGAGCTGCCCAACACCATTGAAGGAATGATTCGCGTCAGTGAGATGAAGGATGATTATTATGTCTATGATGAAGAGCGTTACCAGATGATCGGAGAGCATACGAAGAAGGTATATAAATTAGGGCAGAAGGTTGCGGTAGAAGTGGTGAATGCCGACAAGATTATGAGGACAATTGATTTCGCATTTGCAGAAATGGAATAGACGGAGGCTGAGGAATAAGTGGGGGAGAATATTAAGCTGATCGCCAATAATAAGAAGGCGTATTTTGATTATTTTATTGAGGATAAATTTGAGGCCGGGATCGCTTTGCACGGAACGGAAGTGAAGTCATTGCGTATGGGCAAGTGCAGCCTGAAGGAGTCCTTTCTCCGAATCGAGAAGGGGGAGGTGTATATCTACAATATGCATATCAGCCCTTATGAAAAGGGGAATATCTTTAATAAGGATCCTTTGAGAGTGCGTAAGCTGTTGATGCACAAATATGAGATTAATAAAATTGCGGGCAAGGCGGTTCAGAAGGGATATACCCTGGTGCCGCTGCAGATTTATTTTAAAGGAAGCCTGGTTAAGGTGGAGGTTGGACTGGCACGCGGTAAGAAGCTCTATGATAAACGGGAGGACATTGCGAAGAAGGATCAGCGCAGGGAGGCAGAGAAGGAGTTCAAGGTGAAGAATCTGTATTGATTCCTGCTGTGACTGCGATACGCCCGATAGGTAGGGTGACCTAGGCGAGAAGGATGCGAAAAGATAAAAGGTTATAAGTACGAAGGAGGCGGCAAATTCTATGAGACTGAATGAATCTATGAGACGAAGTAAATCTGTGAGACAGAATGAGTCTGTGAGGCAGAGTGAGTCTGTGGGGCAGAGTGAGTCTGTGGGACAGAGTAAGTCTGTGAGACAGCATGAATCTATGAGACAGAGTGGATTTGGGCGACAGAGTGGATTTGCGAGACAGAGCGGATCTGCGGGACGGAATAGATCTATAAGACGAAGCAGACTTGAAACTGTAATTACCTTCGTACTGATTCTTACTGTGATTGGACCGTGGGCGAGTACAATCGCGTCTGCAGTGCAGAAGAATGGGCCGTTAGTTACCTTAACCCAGGAGGGGCAGGTATTGGAGACCATTACCTATAATGGTGTCACAGTGGAAGCAATTTACCATGACCATAAGACTTCGGGCGGGGATCCGGTTTATGGCTGTGCTGCGTTTGTGAAGAAGTTCTATCTGGAGGTCTATGGAATTGGTGTATACAATCTGTTTGATACCAAAAGTACACCCCTGGTTTATGACAATAAGGGAAGCTTTTCCCTGACGAAACAGCCCGTAGTGGGGGATATTGTGCGGGATAATAAAAAGACACATTGGGCCATTGTGAAGGATATTTCCGGAGATACGGTGACACTGATACAGCAGAATTACAGCACAACACTCAATGGGCAGTATGTAGCTTGGGTGGACTGTACCATTGATCTTAATGATGCCGGATACTCCTACTTTACCTATAGCAACCGGATTGAACAAGCAACCGGCGGAAGGTTGGAAGGGAATTCAGAAGATATTGGGTTGGAAGGAACAGAAGAAGGTGCGGAGGCTGGTTCAGGAACAGGAATTCCGGATAATCAGGCAGAGGCGGCTCCGGCTCTGATTCCGGAGGGTATCTATCAGATATTTCAGGCATCCACGATGAAGCTGATGACTGCTTCCGCGGATGGAGCGAATGGAAGACTTTCGCTGGTTGAGTATAAGGAGAGCGATGAACAAAAGCTCAGCATTGTGAATCTGGGCGGGGACAGGTATTCCCTGCAGTTTGTCTCCGATGGGAGTTTTCTGGCGGCAGGGGAAGGGCAAGGGATATCCTCGGAACAGCAATCACAGAGCTACTTCTTTGTAGATCGTGGGAATGGTTTATATACGATATCTCCGTCTGACCATGGGGATATGGTGATTGCGTCGGTTCTTTCTTCCGGTTCAGAGGAAGCACAGCACGAGGTAGTGGTTCGGGAATATACCGGTGCAATGGAGGAGCTGTGGTATCTAAGTCAGCTATCTTCCTCGGCACTGGCGCTTATACCAAAGGAAACAGAAAACAAGAAAACCCTGTATACAGGCTATCAGGATTACATAATTAAAATAAGTCAGTTAAAAGATAATGCCATGGCAGTCTACAGTTCCAGTGACCCGGAGGTGGCGTCAGTGGATGAAAACGGAACCGTTCGCCCGCTTGCAGCCGGAACTGCGGTTATTTCTATCCAGATATCACAGGATGGGATAATATATCCGTGCGATGTTACGATTACCGTAAAGGAGCCGTATCTTAAGCTAACAGCGTTGGAAAAGGAGCTTGCTATCGGCGGAAGCGTCAATATTAGTGCAAAGAAGTACGGAACCAAGGAAACCATCACCTGGAAGGTATCCGATAAATCCATTGCGACGATTCAAAGCAAAACAGGAAAACTGACCGCTAAAAAGCGTGGAACAGTAACCGTTACAGCAATGACAGAGAACGGCCTGACAGCAAAGATTAAGATTAAAGTGGTTTAAAAAGGAATTTTGAAAAAGTAGTGGTAAGATTTCCATTTAAAAATCCATTAAAATTTTGTAAAAACAGCCGGTATTACTTGACGTAACCGAATTTGTGTAATATGATATAGATGCGTTAAAAAATGCGTTTTGAAAACCACAATCTTATTTAACGGGGTTGTACTGGTTTCGACGGGGGTTTTGAAATTGCGGAAGCCATTCGCAGACTAGGACTGCGTCATCAACTTAGAATTAAAATTAAACGCAAACGATAATTACGAATTAGCTGCTGCATAAGCAGCTTGTCGGCCCTAAGCAACTCGCAGCTCAGGAACCCGGCATCAAATTAGCGAGGCCCTCTATTTTCAAAGCTTTGAGAAGATAGAAGATCCATGAAGCTACCGAAACCAATAGCCTGTCTGTCGGCGATTGGCGGAGGGAACAGCGGACTTCGGGTTCGCATAAAAGATAGACTGTAATGGGAGAAACTGCAATGAATGGGCTTTCGGACAGGGGTTCAACTCCCCTCAGCTCCATACTTAAAACCTTGAGAAATCAAGGTTTTTTATTTTTTTGTGTTGCATTTCGTGTTGCATGTATGCCTTGAATTCATTCGGCGCCTCCTCATTGTTTTTCTCTAGCAGTCTTTTAAACTGCATATCGATAGCGTGTCCGGTTAATGTAATTAATTTGATTTTTGTATTCCTGGATTGGTCGATGTGGCTGTAGCAGAGTCCTCTGGCTGCCGATGGTAATTTTTGCTTTTGCCATTATGATATCTCCTCAATTTAGGGCATAAAAAAGACACCTCCTAAAATAATATTGCTGATTACATCATTTACCATTATAACAAATAATTAAAGAGGAAGCCACAAAAAATTACCAGTATATTCAGGATGTAATCAGTAACATTTTTGCAGGCCGATAGTCTACCGAATAATTAAAGTGTAAAGAGGTGAGCTTCGTTTACTCCTCCTTTAAAAGACATTTGGCCGTAGTCGGGTGCTTTTTTTGTATTGCAGTATTTTGCAAGATGATGTATAATTATGGTAATACACCATGGTAGTACTCTATTACATGGAAAAGGAGATAACAAATTATGAAAAGCCTTATTGAGCGCTTTAAAAGAATAACTGCGTTAATGGCATTTATTCTGATATTTCTATGGATATTACCTGGTAATTCGACTTGTTTTCAAGCAGCCAAAGTGGCTCAGGCCGCGACGGTTAAAATAAACAAATCGAAAGCCACTATATATGTGGGAGAAACAGTCGCATTAAAAATTACCGGTACAACAAAAAGTATTACATGGAAGTCCAGTGATAAGAGTATTGCAACTGTAAGTAAAAAGGGGATAGTAACAGGGAAAAAAGCCGGGAAGGTAACTATTACAGCCAAAGTAAATAACAAATCGTATAAATGTACTATAGTAGTTAAAAAGCCGATTACCTTGGTAACAGATATTATTACAACCAGCAGTTCACTATTGGTTCCAGTGAATTCCCGGTTTGCATTTAATGCCACAGTATATCCATCAACTGCTGACGATACTCTAGAATGGAAATCAAGTAATGAAAAGATTGTTAAAGTTGATGAAGCGGGAGTATGCTTAGCGGTTGCAGAAGGAACGGCGTATATTTATGCAACTGCAACAGATGGAAGCGGCATTTCTGCTAAGTGGGAAATAAGCGTAAACAATGATTTTTCAAAACGAATTAGCAGCAATTATAAAGAGATTAATTTGAGTCTGACAGACATAAAGACAGTCATACTAAGAATTCCAGGTGATGTTGTGGGAGAAGTCTTTACATGTGAACAATCTAACATAATCTTAATTGCAAAGTGGAAAGAGGATGCGTATGAAGTAATTATTTCCCCGTTTAAAGAAGGGGAAACTTATCTTATATTTACATCAAATTTATACCAGGGAGAGTACAAAATTAAGGTTACAGTGGGCGGGAATTTATCACCGACAGTAACAGCATCGCCAACACCAACACCTACTCCACAGATTCAAGATACAAGGAATACGCCAACACCTATGCCTACAACAGTACCTGATAATTCCGCAAAGCTTCCTACCCCTACAGAAACACCTGATAATCCTGTAAAAGTTCCCACGCCTACAGCAGTACCTGATAATTCTGCAAAAATTGCATCTTTGAATAGTCAGATATCGTCTGCACAGGTGACTTTAAACGGCTATAAATCCTTATTGGCACAGTATCAGTCAAAATTGCAGAAAGCACAATATGACCTTGAACGTGCAAGAAACAATAAAACGATACTTATCTATCGTGAAGACCAGGGTTTCGTTTATGAAGCGGATCCGGACGCCATTCGAGTTGCACAGAATAATATTGATTATTATCAGTCGTTAGTTAATCAATATACTGACTTAATTACATCAAAGGAAACAGAAATTAATGCACTTCAAGCGGAATTAAATTTATTAACTTAATATAGATTTCAATGTTCTGTGGGCATCCTTTGCTCTGCTATGATGAGAGGGTTCAACGCTCCACGGCTCCAGACTAAATTTGGATGGGAAAACCTTGATTTACAGGGTTTTCCCATTTTTGATAATGTGATTATATCTCTTCCTTTCAAGGGGAGATAGATGTATAAGAATGGAAGAAAACATTATAAATACAATTGACAAATATTTCAAAACATGTATAATGAATGTATGAAACCGATTTCAAACCTGCTTATATTTTTTAGATGAGGGGTCTGAAATTAGAAAGGAGGGTGTCACTTTACCTCAGCTAAGCTTAAACCGTATAATTATCCAGGTATATAGGCAACGGCTCAGAAGCAGTGGAATACGATAGAATATTAAATAATACAGACGAACTTTATTAGTGTTTTTAGTAAAGACCTTCTTTTACAATCCGAGGAGCAAAGGCTGGATTTATTATCATAGCTTGTAGACGAGTATCTTAATATAATATATTTTTGGAGGATATTCTATGTTAAAGGAAAAGAGAAGGATTTTTAAATTATGCTTAACGATATTACTAATCGTGAGCATTGTTAACTTTGGACAAGCAGATTTGTTCAGCATGGAGGCGACTACGGTATCTGCTGCCACAAATTCAATTAAGGGTGTAAACTGGGCTGATCCGAATGATAATTTTAATACAGGGGTGCTGTATTTGTCAGGTCTTAGTTCTACGGATACTTATGCCTCAGCCGCGACGGTTGCTGATCGGGTTATCGGTCAGTTCATGTCATTGCTAGGTTCCAATACGGTACGGATGCCGATTAATGAAGCAACGGTTTCCAGCTATTGGGGTACCTATACAGGCGCGATTGATACGGCATTAAGTAAAGGGAAAGTGATATTATGCTATTGGGCGGCTGCGAACGGAAAACCGTCGAATATGACGAACTATTGGAATATGTGGAATACAGTAGTAAATAAATACGGTAGTAATAGCAATTGTTATTTTGAGCCGATCAATGAGCCTTATGGTTATTCGGCTTCTGACTTGTGCACCGTATATCGTACCTGGGTGTCAAACTATGCAAGCGTTCCTAAAGGAAGGATCATATTAGACGGTTCCGGTTATGCCGAGAATTTATCAACTGTAGGTGCGGACTCCAATCTGAGCAGTTGTCTGCTGGGAGTTCACGATTATGCATTCTGGAAGACACTTAGCTCCGAGGGAGCTTGGCAGCAGGATATAGCAAACATCATCGGCAGCTATGCAAGTCGTGTTGTGGTAACCGAATGGGGTGCAGCCATGACTACAGGTAAGAATTATAATCAGCCCAGCACAGATAATGAAGTATGTTATATTCGCGGGCTAAGTAATCAGTTGCGGGCTATGGGCGTGGGAAGCTGTTACTGGCCCGGACTGCGGGATGGAGATTCTTATCGGCTAACCACAAAAAGCGGAAGTGGTTCGAGTATTACATTAAGTGTGACCAACACTAGTGGTCTTGATCGCCTCAAATATGCCTGGGGTGATGCAAATATAAAGATTAAAAATGCAGCTACGAATATGTATCTGGATGGTAACGGAGCTACTAGTAATGGAGCCGATACCTTGCAAATAAACAGTGCCAATAATACGAAGCAGCAATGGGTAATCGAGGGCACCGGCAGTACTTATGTAAGAATTAAGAACGCTGCAACCGGACTCTATCTGGACGGTCTTGGGAATTCTTCGAATGGAGCGACTGCCGGGCAGTGGGGTAATACCAATAGTGTGAATCAGCAGTGGACTCAGGAGGTATCCGGTAACTATGTAATGTTCAAAAACAGAGGAACGGGATTATATTTGGATGGATTGGGATATACCACAAATGGTTCCGTGGTCGGACAGTGGAGTAAAAGTGGCAGCTCGAATCAAAAATGGTCCGTTACTCCTTGATACCTCTGAAGATGTACTTCAATCCAGTTGTTTCTCTGCTTATTGATGAAAGCTTTTACACAAATGCATACTGGCGGCTGTGTTGAATTATTGGAAGAAGGTAGGGGCCGGAAAATTATCTGGCACCCCACCTTTACCCGGCTATATCGTTATGCGAAATACTGATCGCAGTTATAAGGATATTCTTATGAGGCAATGACAGAGTTCTTATTGCTTCTAACAACTTCCGGCACCAGCTCAATAGTCATATCAAAAACCACCTCCCAAGTGAGATTATTCATACTCGTTTCTCACTTGGGAGGTGGTACTCATTATGTTCACCGAATGAAATGGTTTGACTTTGTAAAATTATTCAGCATAACCATAATGTTCTACTATATAATCGATATCTTTATCCCCGCGTCCGCTTAAGTTAACCAGAATCGATCCCTGCTTCATTTCCTTTGCTTTTCTCATGGCATAGGCAACAGCATGGGAGCTTTCCAATGCAGGAATGATACCTTCCAGCCTTGACAGAAGGAAGAAAGCATCCACAGCCTCTTGATCCGTTGCCGTTTGGTATTCAATGCGGCCCAGATCACGTAAGAACGCATGCTCCGGTCCGACGGAAGGGTAGTCAAGACCGCTGGCAATGGAATATACCGGAGCAGGCTCACCTTTTTCGTCCTTTAACATAATGCTTTCAAACCCGTGCATAATTCCGCTCTCTCCATATGTCATGGATGCCGCGTGATCTCCCAGATCAGAGCCTCTGCCCAAGGGTTCTACCCCGATAATATCTACCGGCTCTTCCAGGAATGGAATAAACATTCCGGCGGCATTGCTTCCTCCTCCGACACAGGCGCAGACCACATCCGGTAAAAGTCCGGTCATTTCCTTAAATTGATCCTTGGCTTCGTAACCAATCACCGATTGGAAATCTCGTACCATTAAGGGAAAAGGATGCGGACCGAGAGCAGATCCAATGCAGTAGATAGAATCTTTATAGTTTTTAGAGTAAGATTCAAAGGCAGAATCCACCGCTTCCTTGAGGGTTTTTAAGCCATGGGATACCGGAACTACCTCTGCCCCAAGAATTTTCATACGAGTAACATTGGGAGCCTGCTTAGCGATATCAACCTCTCCCATATGGATTTCACATTGCAAACCAAAGAAAGCTGCCGCTGTTGCCAGTGCAACTCCATGCTGGCCGGCACCGGTTTCTGCGATAAGCTTTTTCTTGCCCATGAATTTTGCCAGAAGACCTTCTCCCATGCAATGGTTAAGCTTATGGGCTCCGGTATGATTTAAATCTTCCCGTTTCAGGTATATTTGAGCTCCGCCAACCTGTGCGGATAACCGTTCACAATGATATACCGGGGTGGGGCGTCCCTGGAATTCTTTCCGAATTCTCCGAAGCTCATTAATAAACTGAGAAGAGTGGCAGATGGTCTGATATGCCTCCGAGATTTCCTCAAATGCCGGAATGAGCTCATCCGGAAGATAGGCTCCTCCATAGGTTCCGAATTTACCGTTTGCGTCGGGATAATTTCGTAAATAGGTTCTGTAGTCCATAGTTCCTCCTTATGTGTTTTCTCGAGTTAATCTAACAATTTAGTATAGTATAGCAATAAAGAGAATAAATTACAACAGCCTTACTGTAAGCCGATCCGTATTTCAGATAAAAAATTGATTGATAATATCTGTCTGGCATTTTTCTAATGCCTTGGGAATGGTTAATTCTCCGCTGCACATCTTATGAAAAGCAATTCGCAGATTCGCTTCAAAGTCGGCAGGGACGATTAAGCCATTCTTTCCCTGAACCGGATATACCCGGTTTCGGCAGTGGGCCAATCCCTCGGCTGTCAGCTCCAGCCATGGATATAACAGCAGCAGCTCATGATGAGTATGGGGATGAATCAGCGTGGATTGTCCGCAGAGGATGGTTTGATAATAACTGTTCTGTCTTTGACAGAGCCATTGAAATAACTGCTTCACCGCAGGGAGCTTTTGCGTCTGCTTTGAAACACAGAAATGCCATCCCACATTGGCAGGAGTATTGCCCGGCAGCCTGCTGTATCCGATTTTTGATAGGAATTCAGGGTGCAGGCTATTTTGAATTTTGGAGGCATATTCCGTAAAGGTAATGGCCATGGCAATTTGTCCGCTGCCAATCTGCTCAAAGGTTGTTTCGCTGGAATTTATCATTGGCGGCGTATAGTTTACAGTCTCCACCATATTAATAAAGGCATTTACATTCTGGGGAGTATTCAGTTCCATTTGATTTCGGCTGTTAAAAAGTCCTCCGTCATGGCTCCATAGTCGAATCAGCAGCTCCAGCATGAAATCCTCCGGTAAGTTGGAGGAAATGGAGGTGCCATATTTTGTTGGGGAAGCGGGATTATATTCCCGAGTAAAAAAACGTGAAATACGGTTAAACTCCGTCCAGGTTCTGGGGGGTCTTAAGGAAATGCTGTGCGTTGCCTTGTACTGGCGCTGTAATTGAGGATCCTCAAATAAATCCTTGCGATAGAAGAGAAACTGGGTTCCGCCTATTACAGGAAACCCGTAGCTGCGATCCCCTATTTTTGCATTATTTAAATTCTTAGGAAACACGGAGGCAGCCAATTCGGGGATATGGTTTAAAACCTCTGTGATATCCATGAATACATTCTTTTGCGTAAAATATGCCATCCAGGAGACATCGGACAAATAGATATCATAGTTCGGGGCGTCCAGCTGTGTATCTTCTTCAATCAACGAAAAAAGTTCCCGAAGGGGGTAGAAATCTATCTCCAGCTTTATATTGTAGGCTGCAAGAAATTGACGGCTTACTGCCTGAATGGCCCGAATGGTCGGTAAATCCGTGCTGGCAATATGTATTGTCTTTGGATTCTCTGCATATGCCGCCGGCTTGAATTCGGGTTTCGGAACGGAAAAAGGAGCATTTAACACATTATCCTTGTATAACTTGAATTTTCTGTCATAGAGCTGGGGCGGGATGTTTTCCTCCATGAGGACTCGAAAGCTGTCCTCTCCCAAGGTATAGGCAGTGGCGGCAGTGTGAAGTACATTCTGGTTATAGCCGGATTGGTTCCAGCGCTCTTCTGACAGGGTAATTAAGCAAATATTATCCTTTGGTTTGATATTGTGGACATCACATGCTTCAATCACTCCATCCATAATTGTTTGGGAGGAAGTGATAATCGCCTGGGGAAGAAAAGAGGACAGGTAGAGCATGGTGACTTTAAAGGCTCCCTCCTTAGACATATCCGTACAGAGAATATTTTCACTGTGATATGCTTTCCCGTATTTATCATGGGCTTCCATAAGGCCGTTGATACATTCGCTTTCAGAAAAAAAGTCTTCCGGTCCGGTGACAATGGCAATATC
Organism: Anaerotaenia torta; assembly: GCF_050433395.1. Taxonomy (NCBI): domain Bacteria; kingdom Bacillati; phylum Bacillota; class Clostridia; order Lachnospirales; family Lachnospiraceae; genus Anaerotaenia; species Anaerotaenia torta. The sequence continues at coordinate 182,037 of NZ_JBNPXH010000004.1, read as the reverse complement.
CTCATAACCCTTTTGAAGCAGGCTTTCTGTTAAATAACGGACAGTATTGTAATTATCAAAGCCTAAGAAATTCCCGGAGATTTTCTGAGGGAGCCGCATGATGAATACATTACTGATATCATTTTTAAATAATGTGTTCTTGAAAAAGGCGGAATCATGGGATTGACAGGTCATCAGTATGATGCCGGCATAGTTTTTGCCGATAAATTTGTGGATGATTTCCTGCTCATTGCGTGGATTGTTATAGCTGCAGGCCACATTGACGGAATAATTTGCTTTGCCGGCCTGGGCAATGATTCCTTTTAGTATTTCTGAGTTTGTGGAATCATCCAGGTTAGGCAAAACGACACCGATTTCATCGGAAGATCTATTCTTCAGGCTGCGTGCAGAGAAGTTTGGGATGTAATTAAGCTCGGCAATGGCTTCTCTTATTTTTAGCTGTGTCTCGGGCGATATGTTTTTTTTACCATTGATGCAGTAAGAGACAGTGGCAACGGATACCCCTGCCCTGCGGGCGACTTCTTTTAATGTAACCATTTTTTTGACTCCTTTTCGTTAAATGTAGTTTGTCATATTGATGAATAAAAGTCAATGTTATTTGGTTAAACGTTTAGATCCTGTGTAAAGCATTTGTTGAGTTGTACTAAATTATTCTGTATAATTAGTTGTATGTTAAGTAATATAGATGGTATTTATGGATTGGGGCTGTTGCAGGGTAATCTATTTTGCAGCGACCCCGTCATAAGCAAGGAGGAGGATTATGAACAGCAGAGAGCGTTTTTTTGCAACCGTTAACCGTGAAACAGTGGACCGCCCGGCGGCCTGGCTTGGAATGCCGGATATAAAGGCACAGCCGGCTTTGTTTGATTATTATGGAGTAAGGGATATTCATGAACTAAAGCTTGCGGTTGGCGATGATTTTTATGCGATTGAAGTACCTTATCAATCGCCGACTGCGAATGCCATCTATGCCGCCTTTGACTGGTATATGGACGGCAATGTGGACAGTGAGGAACGAACTCTTACGGCGGATGGGTGTTTTAAAGATGCGGAAGAAATAGAGGATCTGGACTTTTTTGAATGGCCTGACCCTGCTCAATATATTGATGTGGAAGAGTGCAGGAGAAGAATTAATATGGCTCCTGAGGATAAGGTGCGTCTGGCCATGTGCTGGTCTGCCCATTTTCAGGATACCTGCGCAGCCTTCGGAATGGAAACGGCGCTCATGAATATGCTGGCTAATCCCGAGGTTTATGAAGCGGTGGACGAAAAAATTGTGGATTTTTATTTGAAGGCAAATGAAATTTTCTTTGAAGCAACGAAGGGGAAATTAGATGCGGTGCTAATCGGTAATGATATGGGAAGTCAGAGAGGCCTTATGCTTTCGCCCCAATGTGTCCGGGATTTTGTGATCCCGGGATGCAAAAAGCTGGTGGAACAGGCGCATTCCTACGGCTTGAAGGTAATTTATCACTCCTGCGGTTCTATTGTGGATGTGATTCCGGATCTAATTGAAGCCGGTGTGGATGTGATACATCCGATTCAGGCCTTGGCAGCAGGTATGGAGCCGCTGAATTTGAAAGAGAAATTTTGCGGTAAGGTTTCCTTCTGCGGAGGGGTGGATACACAGGATTTGTTAGTGAATGGTACGCCTGAAATGGTACGTAATAAGGTGAAGGAATTGCGTACGATTTTTCCTACCGGGTTAATTCTATCTCCGAGTCATGAAGCAATTATGCAGGATGTTCCTCCTGCCAATATTTATGCTCTGTTTAAAGAGGCACAGGAAATATATTAAGCATCCAGAAGACGCAGTGAGAAATGGTGTTTTATACACGAATAAAATTTAATCTGATCAGAGAGTAAGGGTAATTTTATCTTTACTCTCTTTTGTTTATTTAGTAATCCAAATGTGGAAATTAATTGGGAAAATTATTATTTAATATAGAAATATGGGAAATAATATGATATATTGTAATTATCAGTTATAAGGAAATATCTGCATATCAGTATTATTTGATAAGTCGTCTGAAAATTTTACGATCATTGAATTATTATAAGGAGAGGTTGAAACATGCTGTTAGCCCATAGAGAAGCGAGTAGCGACGGAAATTTCCTGGAGCAACCATTGGACGAGCATTTGTATGAAACGGGAAAAAGAGCCGGGGAAATTGGAAGTGAAATTGGTTTGAAAGCCCTTATGGAATTGGCGGGTTATATTCATGATGTTGGAAAGAGTGACCGAAAGTTTCAGGGTTACATTTGCGGAACAAAAAAACAACAGGTAAATCATTCTTCTGCAGGAGGAAGAATTTTGGAGGATATGATTTCTTATGATCAAGAATTTAATGAAGTGAGGAGCAGTAAGTCATTCCGGTATTTCCAGGAGATACTGACCTATATTATTTTTGCCCACCATGGAATTTTTGACCAGATAAATAATTCCGGCATGGAGCATAATACTGATCTGAGATTTCGTTATGATGAAGACGGAGACTATCACTATAGGGAAGATGTAATCCCCTTTGTCCAACATTTTGATTCTGAGCTACAGAAGAAGGGAGAGGCATCATTAACAGAATTAATCCGGGATGCCTATGAAGAATTTAAACGAGTTTATGCTGATATAGTAAGTCTTGCCGCTAAAAACAGCGATAAAGAAAGTAGGATGGAGGAAAAGGAATACTATATTGCCTGCCTGACAAGATTATGTCTTTCTATTTTGAAGGAAGCGGATATTTATGATTCAGTGAATGCTTTTCATCATCCGAAGCAACATCTATGGAGGTCAGAAGAAAGGATTAAAATATGGGAGGAAGCCTCACAGCGAATTGAGACTATATATCAGAAATATGCAAGCAACTCCGAAGCTTCCGATATTAACAAAGCTAGAAATATTCTTGCCGATCTTGCAAAAAGTGCGGCGGAAATTAGTGACAGCGGCATATTCAAATTGGAATTGCCTACAGGGGCGGGAAAGACGAAAGCGGGTCTGCGGTATGCATTAACCAATGCCAGGGAATATAAACGAAATAGGGTATTTTACATAACAGCATATCTTTCTGTTCTTGAACAGAATGCTGAGGATATCAAGGATGTTATTAAGCACGACGAAGTGGTTTTAGAGCATCACAGCAATATGACAGAGGAATCTGAGCAAGAAGCGGAAGGGGAAGAAGATAGGGATGATTATGAATACAAAACCTACCTGAAGGATAGCTGGGAAAGCCCGATCATACTGACTACCATGGTCCAATTCTTTAATACCCTTTTTAAGGAAAGGGCAAGTAATATCAGAAGGTTTTGTAAACTAATTAACTCAGTGGTTATTATTGACGAGGTTCAAAGTCTTCCACTAAAGGTTCTTTCCAATTTTAATCTTATGATGAACTTTATGAAAACGGTAATGCGCTGTAATATTGTGCATTGTACTGCGACACAGCCGGTCCTGGATAATGCAGCGATGAAGTATCGGATTTACTATGGAGACAGCGGGGATAACAAGGCTACCATCGTAAATAAGGAACAAAATAGTCTGGAGTGCTTCCGCCGGGTCGATTTTTATAATCTTACAGGTCGGGATGCAAGATCAGTCATTTCTACGAAACAGATATCTTCTCTTATTGCAGCTAAGCTGGAGGTTTTTGATAGCTGCCTTGTGGTATTAAACACAAAGTCTGCGGTTGCTAAATTGTGTGATTATCTGGAGGATAATTTGCCGGAGACAGAGATTATTTATCTGACCACTAATATGTGTGCTGCTAACCGGCTTGATATCATCTCGGATATGAAGGTGAAATTGCGGCAGAATAGGGAGGAGTGTGCCCATAAAAAGGTCGTCTGTGTCAGCACCCAGTTAATTGAGGCGGGAGTAGATGTGGACTTTGATGTAGTATTTCGTTCACTGGCAGGTATCGACAGCTTGATTCAATGTGCGGGACGCTGCAACAGAGAAGGAAAATTGATGCTGGACGGAAAATATGTTCATGGTAAGTTATATATTATCAGGTACGTGGAAGAAAATCTCTTAAAACTACCGGATATTAAAGTCACGGCTGATGCTTCAGAATATGCTATCCGCACGCGGAAAGGTGCGGAAGGTGCAAAAGACGATGCAATCGAAATAGGAACTTTACAGGAACCATATTTTAATAAATACTATGTGGAAAATAAAAACAAATTACATTATACAGATCTTAAAAGGAATAGCAGTATGTTGGAGGAACTGGGAAGAAATACACCGGACAGGGACGCATATCATCTCATGGGGAAGCCGGGAAATCAAAATCCGGTATTGTTTCAGGCGTTTCGGCGGGCAGCAGAGAATTTTGAGCTGATTGGCCAGGAGATGACAGGAGTAATTGTAGCTTATAAAAACCAGGATTTGCTGGATAAGCTGGAACAGGCAATGGAAAAAGCGAATTATGTAGAAGTTAAGAAATTGTTGCAGCAACTTCAGCGATATACGATCAATTTATACACTTCTCCTAAAAATCAACCATATATTACAGAAAATAAGGATTTTAATATATATATTCTGCAAAAAGAGTATTATAATGGGAAAAGAGGAGTTGTTATGGACCGTCTTGCGGATTTAATTGTATAAGGAAGGAGGATTTATTATGGAGGAAAAGTTTAAGTCAAGGCCCTTTTATTATCGTCTGTACGGAGAATATGCCCTTTTCACGGATCCGGTAACGAAAGGGGGAGGGGAGAAATATACCTATCAGATTCCTACCTATCAGGCTCTCAAAGGTATCACAGAGCAACTGTATTGGAAGCCTACCCTGGTTTATTACATTGATTCGGTGAAGGTGGTAAAAAAAATACAGACGGAGACGAAGGGGATTCGGACACCGCTGAAAAATGGGGGCAATGATTTAAATTATTATACCTACCTTCGTGATGTGGAGTACCTTGTTCAGTTTCATTTTGAATGGAATCAAAACCGTTCCGAATTAATGGAGGATAGGAATGAGACAAAGCATGAACAGATTCTTCTTAGATCAATAGCAAAAGGCGGAAGAAGAGATCTGTTTCTGGGTACCAGAGAATGTGTTGGATACGCGGAGAGAATTAGGGAGGATCAATTTCAGGCAGCACCCACTTATTATGATGGAAAGAAGCTTTCCTTCGGGATTATGTTTCATTCCTTTCTTTATCCGGATGAGACAGTATATGGCGACCCTGATAAATTAATATCCGGTTTTACCGACATAAGAATGAAGGATGGAAGAATTGATTTTGCAAGGCCGGAAGAATGCCAGATTCATCACACTTTGAGAAAATATAACTTTAAGCCTTTCACAAGAAAAAACATGATATTTGCGGAGGATGAATTCGGTTCATTAACTGAGGAGGTGGAGACAGAATGAGTGTCTTGACTGCACTATACAGAACGTATTGTAATGCGGTTGACAATGATATGGTAGATCGGACAGACCTGTCTCAGCAGCAGACCGTATTACTTCCGGTATACCATTCAAGTAAGAAGTCTGCCGGCACCAATGATATAATAGAAGTTACGCTCAATGAAAGAGGAGAATTTATCAAAGCGGAATGGGTGCCCAAGGATCAGATTATCATCTTCCCTATCACAGAAAGTTCCATTATACGGGCAGGAAAAGTAATAGCACCTCACCCGCTGTGTGATGAATTATCCTATCTGTCAAAAGAGCTCGACCCGGAGAAGCATCAGGAATATGAAAGCATCCGGGAAGACTGGGTTTCTTATACTGAGGCAGGGCACTCTAACCGTTTGCTGGGGGCACTAAATGAGTATCTAGGCAGGGGAACCATATTCAGAGACTGTGTTGATTCGCTTTTTGCGGGTACGGATTATGAAATAGGCATGGATTATGCGATTATTATTAATAAAGGTGAGAAGGCGGAAAAAACAATTAACCTGGATAAGACCTTTGTCACTTTCCGTATAGAAACGGATGAATCGATGGAAGAGAACCTTTCTGTGAGTACAGATCGGGAGCTGCATCAAAATTATATCGGCTATATACGGCAGAAAAATGCCGGACAGCCTCAAGAAAGATGTGATATATCTGGGGAAATGGCTTACTGCGCATCCAGGCATCGCGGTCTGCTGGGTAATGCCAAGCTGGTTTCCATCAGCAACCATAACGAAACCTACTATGGAAGATTCGATGCGGGAGAAGAGATTGTCCATATCGGATATGAAGCATCGCAGAAAATACATCTCATGCTGAAGTATCTGATGGAAAATGAACAAAACAAGAGGCAGATCGGTGAAAGCTGTATTCTCGTCAACTGGTTCTCCGATGATATTGGCAATGAGGAACGAGTTAATCTGTTGGAACCGGTTTCTCCTTATGAGGACCCGGAGGAGGAAGAGGAATATGCTTCTCCTAAAACCCTTGGCGGAAGTATGTCTGTTGTGGTTAATGATTATATAACAGGAAAGAAAAACAAGATTGAGCCGGAGGGTAAGTTCTATGTTATGATTTTGGATAAGATCTCTAATGGCCGGATTTCGGTCAAGTATTTCAGAGAACTTCCTAAATCTCAGTTGTTCGAGAGGGTAGATAATTGGTATCAATCTGCGAGCTGGATATTCTTCAATAACACAACAAAAAAGCTGATTAGGGAAACACCTTCTCTTTTCCGTTATGCGGACGCGATATTCGGACAGGAAACGGATAAGGGGTATGTGGAATGTAAGAATTCCAAATTGAGGACAAAGACCCTGGAACGTCTGCTCCTATGTATTTTAGAGCATCGTAGATTTCCGTTTGACTTGAAGAATCGGATGCTGGAGAATCTATGCAGACGTAATTCCTATGATAAGACCTGGAATTACGTACTGGCCATGGGCTGCTCTATTTTTAAAAAATATCAGATCGATAATCAAGGTAAGAAAGAGGTGAGTGAGATGTTGGATGAAAGTAAACAGAATCGAAGCTATTGGTACGGTATGCTGCTGGCGACCTACGAGAAAATGGAACAGGATGTTTTAAATAGCAGGACTGTTGATAATAAGGACAGGCGGACGACTAATGCAGAACGGCTTTGGAGCGTATATACCAAGATGCCGGGTAGAACCCTTATGATTCTGGAGGAGAAAGTGAAGCCCTACAGGGAGAAGTTGATTAAAATCAGCTACGGCACGGTTAGGTATTATGACAGTATAATAACAGATGTTACGAAGAAAATCAGAGAATCGGAAAATTATGAGGCGGAAAAGAACCGGCCTTTGGATGAAGATTTTGTGTTTGGCTATTATGCTCAGAAACAGGATTTCTATACAAAAAAAGAGAGTAAACAAAATAATGAGGATCTGAATCAAGAAGAGGGAGGAAGTAAATGATGGCTGCGTTGGAAAATAAGATTGATTTCGTGATGTTCTTCACTGTATATGGGGCGAACCCCAATGGTGATCCGCTGAATGAAAACATGCCGAGAACGGATTATGACGGGTATGGTGAAATCAGTGATGTGTGTATCAAACGTAAAATCAGAAACCGGATGCAGGATAAGGGACATTCCATTTTCGTGCAGGCAAATGACAGGATTGATGACGCCGTGAAATCTCTGGAAGAGAGGTTTGGAGCGGAATTTAAACAGCCTAAGATAGATCCGGATGATAAGGTGTATCAGGTATCCTGCGAGAAGTGGATTGATGTGCGCAGCTTTGGTCAGGTTATGACCTTTCAAAGCCGTTCCATCGGTATTCGGGGACCTGTTTCGATTACTCTGGCGAAAAGCCTGAGTCCGGTTGACGTTATGAGTATGCAGATTACCCGGAGTACGAATGGAATGAAAGCAAAGGAAGGCGCTACACGATCTTCCGACACAATGGGAACGAAGCACTTTGTAGAGTTTGGAGTATATAAAGTGAAGGGAAGCATCAATGCGTATTTTGCAGAAAAAACAGGTTTTACGGCTGCCGATGCAGAGATAGTGAAGGATGCTCTGTGCTCATTGTTCGTAAATGATTCTTCTGCCGCAAGACCGGAGGGCAGTATGGAAGTGAAACAGCTCTATTGGTTTAAACATCCGTCAAAGTTAGGGGTCGCATCCAGCGCTAAAGTCCATGAATTGGTTGAAACTGAGGTGAAGGATAAGAACATCAGGCCAGCGAAATATGAAGACTATTCTATCAGCTTAAACAAGCAAAAGCTTGCTGTGTTGGAAGAAAAAGGTCTGCAGGTAGAGGTACTTGAAGGATTATAAAGAAGAAGATTATCTCATGATTTCCGGAATCCAGCATTTTGTGTTTTGCAGGAGACAGTGGGCATTGATTCATGTTGAACAGCAGTGGGAGGATAATTATTTCACTGTTGATGGGGAGTTAAAGCATGAAAGGACGGATAATCCGGAATTCTATGAGAGGAGAAAAAATACGATAACGGTTCATGCCTTGCCGGTCAAATCACAAACCTTGGGGATTACAGGTAAATGTGATGTTGTGGAATTGAAGGAAACCGAAGGAGGGGTCCTTCTACCGCAATATAACGGATACTACTCTGTTACTCCAATCGAATATAAGCGGGGAAAACCAAAGGAGGATAATTCGGATAAGCTTCAACTGCTGGCCGAAGCTTATTGTTTGGAAGAAATGCTGGCGATGCGAATCGAAATGGGATATCTTTTCTATTTTGAAACGAGGAGGAGAGAAGAGGTACATTTTACAGATGTGCTCCGGCAACAGCTTAAAGAAATGGTGGAAGAGATGCATTCATACATGGATCGCGGCTATACACCTAAAGTTAGAACGGGTAAAAAGTGTAAAACCTGCTCTCTAAAGGATCTTTGTCTGCCGGAGCTCAATAGCAATAAGAATGTCAAACAATATATCCTGGGGAGGATATCAGAATGAGGCAACTGTTGAATGTACTGTTCATTACAAAACCTGAGGTATATATTGGCTTAAATGGAGAAAACGTTACTGTAAAGGAAGAAGATGTTATTCTTGCCAGATACCCGCTTCATAATCTGGAAGGGATTGTTTGCTTTTCCAATATAGGTATGAGCCCTGCCTTAATGGAAAAATGTATGGAAAAGAATATATCCATATGCTTTTTGACTCCAACAGGACGGTTTCGTGCAAGAGTAATTGGTGAAACAAGAGGGAATGTGTTACTGCGTAAAAAGCAATACCGTGTTGCTGATAATCAAGAAGAGAGCCTTAATATTGCCCGTAATTTTATTCTCGGAAAGGTGTATAATGAAAAATGGCAGTTAGAACGTTATATCAGGCAATATCCGCTCAGAGTGCCGGTGGGAGAGATGGAAAGTGCTTCTGAAAGGCTGAGTAATTATATGCATGAAATAGAAGCAAGCGAGAATTTGGATCAATTGCGTGGTTTTGAAGGCATGGCACAAATGATCTATTTCGGTGTTTTTGATCATATGATTTTGAATCAAAAGGAGGAATTTTATTTTCATAACAGAAGCAAGAGGCCTCCGGAAGATCGGGTAAATAGTTTGTTATCCTTTGCTTATACGCTGTTGGCGAATGATATTGCTGCAGCATTGGAGACAGTTGGACTGGATCCTTATGTTGGATTCATGCATCAAGACCGGCCCGGAAGAGCGTCGCTGGCAAATGACTTAATAGAAGAATTAAGAGCTCCGATAGCAGACCGATTTGTTCTTTCTCTCATTAATCGAAAGCAGCTTCATGCAGATGACTTTGAGATTAATGACAATAATTCTGTATACATTAAGGATTCCGCACGAAGAAGTTTTATCAGTGAATGGCAGAAGAATAAGCAGGAAGAATTAACTCATCCATATTTAAGTGAGAAAATGTCTTGGGGATTGGTTCCTTATTCACAGGCATTGCTGCTGGCCAGATATCTTAGAGGCGATATAGACCAATACCCACCATTTTTCTGGAAGTAGAGGAAACGATGTATATATTAATAACTTATGACATTAACGTAACTTCACTCAAGGGGCAGAGCAGATTACGGAAAGTGGCGAAGATATGTGTAAATCATGGTCAAAGGGTACAGAATTCTGTATTTGAATGTAAGCTAACGGAGGCTGAATTATTAAGGGTAAAAAAACAATTGCTGGATGTGATAGATAAGGAGACAGATAGTCTTCGATTCTACAGATTAGGTGATAATTATGAAAAGAAAGTTCAGCATATCGGCGCCAAGGAGACATATAAAGTTGATGAGGCCATGATTATATGACAAGTGCGAACCCTAAGCTCACATGTAAAACCAGGGACTTTCGCACTCAAAAAGGGGAAAATGAACTCTGTTTTTTAATGTTACAAGAATGGAAGAGAAGATAAAAATCTAGTTCTTGTGATATGCTGCTATGTATAGCACAATATATAGCTGTCGCACCCTTTATGGGTGCGTGGATTGAAATGATATGCAAGACGGGAAACGGATAATCATTTACAACGTCGCACCCTTTATGGGTGCGTGGATTGAAATCGACATCCCGGCCTGTTTGACAGGTGCGCATGTGTCGCACCCTTTATGGGTGCGTGGATTGAAATCGGTGAAGTCACCGCGATGGGTTAAGGACTTAACGGTCGCACCCTTTATGGGTGCGTGGATTGAAATATAAATTAGGCACTCGAAAGAGTGCCCTTTTATTGTCGCACCCTTTATGGGTGCGTGGATTGAAATAACTGAAAAAGATTTGATGGAAAGCGCTTATGCCGTCGCACCCTTTATGGGTGCGTGGATTGAAATTCGTAAATGTATGGTGTTTTCGATATAACGAAAATAGTCGCACCCTTTATGGGTGCGTGGATTGAAATCTGCGGTAGATGCGACACTGAATGGGATGTTGAAATCGTCGCACCCTTTATGGGTGCGTGGATTGAAATTCTCCTGCGTAATTTATCCTTAAAAACGTATCAGTCGCACCCTTTATGGGTGCGTGGATTGAAATTTTTTTTTATGCAAGGTAGTCCGCCGGATCTCTGTGTCGCACCCTTTATGGGTGCGTGGATTGAAATCTTGTTTACGAACGCAAACAAGTGTGATATAATGTCGCACCCTTTATGGGTGCGTGGATTGAAATGGATTTTATGAAATTTACTTTGTCTATGAAAAAGGCGAGTCGCACCCTTTATGGGTGCGTGGATTGAAATCTTGTTTACGAACGCAAACAAGTGTGATATAATAAGTCGCACCCTTTATGGGTGCGTGGATTGAAATGCAGTGGTCTGCCGTTACTCCACATCCTTCACTCGGTCGCACCCTTTATGGGTGCGTGGATTGAAATCGACATCCCGGCCTGTTTGACAGGTGCGCATGTGGGTCGCACCCTTTATGGGTGCGTGGATTGAAATTTTAATTATCTGACAACCTTTACATCTCTCCATGTGGTCGCACCCTTTATGGGTGCGTGGATTGAAATTGCGCTCAATCGATTCCTGTCATTAATTAAGTTGTCGCACCCTTTATGGGTGCGTGGATTGAAATTGGAAATGACAGAGAGGAATATACGGCAGGAGGGTCGCACCCTTTATGGGTGCGTGGATTGAAATAAAAGGTGGAGCAGATGGCTTACGCCCGTGGGAGGTCGCACCCTTTATGGGTGCGTGGATTGAAATTATTGCCTACAAAGAGTTCATACAAAAGAAAGTTAGTCGCACCCTTTATGGGTGCGTGGATTGAAATCTTATGGGCACGGAGAAAAATCCGTCATGATGATTGTCGCACCCTTTATGGGTGCGTGGATTGAAATTGTATGGCACGGAGAATTTAGATAATGTCAGAGCAGTCGCACCCTTTATGGGTGCGTGGATTGAAATAATGGATACGGCGAAGAACTCGGAGAACTGTGGGAAGGTCGCACCCTTTATGGGTGCGTGGATTGAAATCGGTGAAGTCACCGCGATGGGTTAAGGACTTAAGTCGCACCCTTTATGGGTGCGTGGATTGAAATCGAGATAAATGGAGAAACCAGGGGACAAAGCTTGTCGCACCCTTTATGGGTGCGTGGATTGAAATATATCCAGAGGCAGGAAATTAAGTATAAGCATCCGTCGCACCCTTTATGGGTGCGTGGATTGAAATAGGGATGTCAATGTAAATGATATCCGGCTTTATCGTCGCACCCTTTATGGGTGCGTGGATTGAAATAGGGATGTCAATGTAAATGATATCCGGCTTTATGTCGCACCCTTTATGGGTGCGTGGATTGAAATAGATACCATAATTGGATTTTCTTCAAAAGTGGTGTCGCACCCTTTATGGGTGCGTGGATTGAAATATTCCGTTTTTCTTCTCCCCAACACTTTGAGCAGAGTCGCACCCTTTATGGGTGCGTGGATTGAAATTAACCATCATAATCATTCCCTCCAATTTTTCTAAGTCGCACCCTTTATGGGTGCGTGGATTGAAATTGGAATTGAAATAATTGAATTAACCGATAAAGGTGTCGCACCCTTTATGGGTGCGTGGATTGAAATCGATCTGGAAGCTTTTGTACTGAATGTAAATGTAGGTCGCACCCTTTATGGGTGCGTGGATTGAAATTACAACCTTATCCACATCATAGGCGGTAGGCTGGTCGCACCCTTTATGGGTGCGTGGATTGAAATCGGACGGCGGTCAAGGCTGAGATGGATAAAGGCGTCGCACCCTTTATGGGTGCGTGGATTGAAATAGACTGCACAATTTCGTGTACACCAATTATTTCGTCGCACCCTTTATGGGTGCGTGGATTGAAATAAGTTCAATCACCGCTGTCTGCGATTCTGTTTTCCGTCGCACCCTTTATGGGTGCGTGGATTGAAATAAATTATATCAAGCATATAAAGACGAGCACGATAGTCGCACCCTTTATGGGTGCGTGGATTGAAATGATTTTCGTCGGATTTAGGAATCGGAGAAGTGCAAGTCGCACCCTTTATGGGTGCGTGGATTGAAATTGACCGTAGTATGACGCATCATATCCGCGACAAGCTGTCGCACCCTTTATGGGTGCGTGGATTGAAATCGATACCCGTGCCGCCTCTCATGGCAGTCATGGCACGTCGCACCCTTTATGGGTGCGTGGATTGAAATTATTATCATAAGCTTATCTCCTCATACAATCCTAGTCGCACCCTTTATGGGTGCGTGGATTGAAATCGATACCCGTGCCGCCTCTCATGGCAGTCATGGCAGTCGCACCCTTTATGGGTGCGTGGATTGAAATACGGTATCGCTCATAGATTGATAAGTTTTCCATGTCGCACCCTTTATGGGTGCGTGGATTGAAATCGATATCTCGCTTAACTTATCATCAAAGCGTTGAGTCGCACCCTTTATGGGTGCGTGGATTGAAATCCGGAAGAACTAATCACGCCATGCATCCTTGCCGGTCGCACCCTTTATGGGTGCGTGGATTGAAATAACCATCCAGGGATTACGACGCTTCCCGGATAATTGTCGCACCCTTTATGGGTGCGTGGATTGAAATACACTTAGGCTATGGCCGTTGTAAATGGCATGGCGGGTCGCACCCTTTATGGGTGCGTGGATTGAAATCTTTCGTGGGCGGATCGCAATGGATTACTGCTCAGTCGCACCCTTTATGGGTGCGTGGATTGAAATTTGTGATTTCGCATTTTTACGGGCCACTTCTTTAAGTCGCACCCTTTATGGGTGCGTGGATTGAAATATGTATTGTAAGTGAACGCTTACATTTACGGCGCTGTCGCACCCTTTATGGGTGCGTGGATTGAAATGGGCATAAAAATAAGACGTTGACGTACGTCTTGAGTCGCACCCTTTATGGGTGCGTGGATTGAAATGCAATACTGGCCGGCTTTAAATTCAGCGATACCAGTCGCACCCTTTATGGGTGCGTGGATTGAAATGGATAATGCATTGATTAGATCACCTTTTGATATAGTCGCACCCTTTATGGGTGCGTGGATTGAAATCTGCTCCAGGAATCTCATACGGCCAGAACCGGAGTCGCACCCTTTATGGGTGCGTGGATTGAAATCGCAATATCCGCTTTGATTTCCGTCCACTCTTTACCGTCGCACCCTTTATGGGTGCGTGGATTGAAATTTGCATAAGTCACGATACTCTCTATGCGGATCATTGTCGCACCCTTTATGGGTGCGTGGATTGAAATCCGTAGCGTTGTCCGTGAAGCCTGGGGCCACCGCCGGTCGCACCCTTTATGGGTGCGTGGATTGAAATACAATGTCGCCGACCTTATGCCCGGTAGTAGGGTGTCGCACCCTTTATGGGTGCGTGGATTGAAATCGTCGGCACAGGACAACCAGGATTGTTGCATTTAAGTCGCACCCTTTATGGGTGCGTGGATTGAAATCGGACGGTCAAAGCGGACAGAGATGCAAAACAAGTCGCACCCTTTATGGGTGCGTGGATTGAAATGATGATGTATGGATTTCCCTTTGTGTCGGATATCGTCGCACCCTTTATGGGTGCGTGGATTGAAATACATGGATGCCATCAGGCCTTTCAGCACCCAATTAGTCGCACCCTTTATGGGTGCGTGGATTGAAATTATAATGTAGTTAACTACCTTAGACGTGCGCATTAGTCGCACCCTTTATGGGTGCGTGGATTGAAATTCGGATTGTTGGAGCCCATCGCCGAAGTATTGGCGTCGCACCCTTTATGGGGGCATGGATTGGAGCTGATATTTATGGAGGATATCGAAATAAAATTGGAAAGGGAATTAAAAACGTCTATTGCCAGGTTTAAACGCTGTAGCCTACACCCAATAACAGTATGATGGGGTTTTATTGAATAATACAAAACAATAGTTTATAATGGCTAAAGAAATTCTAAATGCCTTTGATTATTTTATGAAACTGGAGAAAACATATGAAACGGCTAATATTTAGATCACAAATAAAAGATGGTTATGAGGATAAAGTAACTAATTTGTTAAAGAAAGAAAAAGAAGTGCAGGGCCTGGTGGAAGATGGACATGCAATGGTAATTGCAGCATATTATTGGGAGAAGAATATTTTCTTATATTGCGAATGCCTCAAGGATGAAGTACAGCCGGAGGAATTGTTTCAAAGTGTGGGTGATTACCTGGAGGATTGGCCAGGAAAGGAAGTCAAGCGCAAATGGATTCCCATGATTGATGTATTTCACTTCAATGAGCCGGTGAGTGAGGAGCATTGGAGAAGAAAAGAGCCGGTGGAAAGCAGAAAAGGCAGAGTTGCCCGCCTGAAGCCGGAGATGATGAGCAGCTATATCTATTATCATTATCAGCTTCAAGAGGAGCGGGCATTCTTAGGGCCCAAATATGAGATTATTGCTATGCATGAGAATCTTCTCTTCGGATATCAGGAATTCCCGGCAATTGTAGAAGAGCCCCTGGCCCCTAAAAAGTTGAGCACCTCCGGGACTCCGCAAAATTGGAATGATTCAAGAATGGATCTTCATTTTCAGCCATGGGAAGACGGACACTTGTATTTTAAACATATAGAGCCGATTTTTGTCTATCATGCCTTATAATGGTATATATCCTTTGGGGCGCTTCTTGGTATCCATTTTATGTTTTCACGTTTCAATGCAATTGAAGATTTTACCTATGAACAGATGCTTTTATGCGATTCCATTGTGCTGATGCCTTTTTTCCTGGCGGAGATGCTGGAAACGGATTTGCCGGCTTTCCCGGGAATACTCGCCAATGGAGCGTTTGACCGAGCCCTTGTAAGGCTGAGAAGCGTCAGAGTACAGTACAGATCCCGCTGCTCAGAATGGATTTTTTTCGGAACCCAGGGAACGGATGCTATGAACATCTTTACCTGCGGCGCACGCCAGTTTGGACGCTATCCTTATTTTATATACGGCAAGGGGATATGAAAGCTGGTTACTTATTGTATTCCGCTGGCATTGTTTCAATATTATCCGTTATTGTACCTGCCGGACAGAGAACAGAACAGACTGTTTATGCTGTTGCCGGTGCTTGGTTTATTATTTGTAATTCCCTGCTATGTGCTCTTTCGTTTGAGCCTGCGTCATTATGAATCAACGGCTTCCTGAGCACCTGGTTATAACAGCATCATAAAAGTCGCATTTCGCAAAGAAAGTAGTCGTTTATCGTGTATTAATTACATATTACAACGTGCTATATTGCTGTTATATACAAGTGAAAAGTAAAATACCAACAATAAAATCAAATATCGGTTGAAATCGTAAGAATTGCAATTTCGATTTACAGCCGGGAGGAGGGAAAGAAAATGAACGATAAAAAAGACGGTATGAATTATGCACCGAAGGGTAAGCCGGCTCCTGTGGTAGCTCCCGGAGAATTTCAGATAGCGGCAATCGCACTGGATCATGGCCATATCTACGGGATGTGCAACGGGTTGATTGAGGCGGGTGCCACCTTGAAATGGGTATATGATCCCGATTCCCGCAAGGTGCAGAAATTCATGGAGGCCTTTCCAGGGGTCAAAGCAGCTTCCTCCGAGGAGGAAATACTAAATGATCCGGAAGTGAAGCTGGTATGCGGTGCAGCGGTGACAAGCCTGCGCTGTGCCCTGGGGCTTAGAGTGATGGCGGCCGGCAAGGATTATTTTACGGATAAAGCCCCCCTTACCACATTGGAGCAGCTTGCACAAGCCAGAGACATGGTGAAAAGAACGGGAAAGAAATACATGGTTTATTACAGTGAGCGTATCCATGTGGAAGCGGCCGTATTTGCCGGGGATCTGATTGAACAGGGAGCGATCGGCACGCCCATTCATATTGACGGCTTTGGACCGCACAGGGTAGGAGATCCCAGCGGGAGGCCGGAATGGTTCTTCCAGAGGGAGTATTACGGAGGTATTCTGTGCGATATCGGGAGCCATCAGATTGAACAGTTCCTGTATTATTGCGGGGTTAAGGATGCCCAGGTAAAATACAGTCAGGTAGGCAATTACGGGCATCCGGATTATCCGGAGCTGGAGGATTTCGGAGATGCCACGCTGGTGGGAGACAACGGAGCCACACAGCATTTCAGGGTGGACTGGTTTACGCCGGACGGGCTCTCAACCTGGGGAGATGGCAGAACCTTTATTCTGGGAACGAAGGGCTATATCGAATTGAGAAAATATGTGAACATAGGGTCTTTGGACGGAACCGGCAATCATGTCTATCTGGTTAATCAGGATGGAGAGCAGCATTTTGAAGTGACGGGGAAGGTAGGGTACCCCTATTTTGGACAATTAATTCTTGATTGTATCAACCGCACGGAGAATGCCATGACCCAGGAGCATGCCTTTAAAGCGGCGGAGCTGTGTGTCAAAGCCGAGCTTCAGGCTGAAAGGATAAAGTGACCGATAAAGCGGGAGCATCAGAAAACAGGCAACAATCAGACAGGTTATCATAATTCGAGAGAGGAACGGGTCAGAGATGATAAATGTAGCAGTTGTAGGAACCGGAGCGATTTCTAATGCCCATATACCGGGACTTCTGAATTTTCAGGAGCGGTGCAGGATTGTGGCTCTATGTGATATCTATCCGGAGAAAGCGGAGGCCGCCAAGGTAAAATATGGGCTGACGAATGCCCAGGTTTTTGATGACCATGAGAAAATGCTGGCATCCGGATTGAAAATTGATCTTGTACATGTATGCACGCCGCCCTCCAGCCATGCCGAAATCGCAATCAATTCCATGAATGCGGGAAAGAACGTATTGGTGGAGAAGCCGATGGCGCCCAGCCTGAGAGAATGTGACGAAATGCTGGAGGCGGAGCAGCGAAATGGAGTAGTACTGGGGTGTATTGCGCAGAACCGCTTCCGAAACAGTATCTATAAGCTGAAAAAGACTCTGGACAGCGGTCTGGCAGGAAAGCTCCGCTGTGCGCATGTTGATTCCCTGTGGTGGAGAGGTCACTGCTACTATGATTTGTGGTGGAGGGGCACATGGGAGAAGGAGGGAGGAGGTCCCACGCTGAATCATGCGGTGCACCATATTGACATGATTAACTGGATGCAGGGCGAACTTCCCATAGAGGTGACTTCCATGCTGGCTAATGTTATGCATGACAATTCTGAGGTGGAGGATGTTTCCTTTGCGGCTCTGCGCTATGCGGACGGTTCTGTGGGCGAGGTGACAAGCTCTGTGGTGCATCACGGGGAAGAGCAGGGAATCGTTCTTCAGTGTGAAAAGGCCAAAATAGCGGCTCCCTGGTCCTGTGTGGCGGAAGTCTCGCAGCCCAACGGATTTCCGGCGGACGGCCATAATCAGGAGCTGATGAAAAAGCTGAAGGATTATTATGAAAGTCTGGAGGATTTGCAATACGAGGGCCACGCGGGAGAGATCGAGAATCTTCTGACCGCTCTTGAAAATGGCATTCGTCCCATGATCACGGGAATCGACGGAAAGAAAACGGTGGAATTAATTACAGCTATTTACAAAGCGGGTTTTGATAAGAAGACCGTCAGCCTTCCGATCCGGCCGGAGGACGAGTATTATACGGTGGAGGGTATCCAAAAGCATGCCATTTATTTTTATCAGAAAAATGCATCGGTAGAGAATTTTGGGGAAGCAGGCATTACAGTTGGAAATTACGAAAAGAAATAACGGGAGTGCAGCTGATATTGTTTTGGTGAACAGCCGCTCTGCTTGGAAAAGGTACGTGAAAAATTGGAATAATTATTAAAGCCTGTCATATAACAGACATCGCTGGGAGAGTAGCCTTCGCGCAGAAGCTTCTGTGCAAAGACTACTCTCTTTGCAATGATATATTGCTGCAGAGAAATTCCCATAATATTCTTAAAGCATCTGCTGACATAAGTTCCGTTATGATGGAGATGCCCGGCAAGGCTTTGCAGGGAGAGGTCTCCCGTAAGACGCTCCTCAATATAGGCACAGGTGTCAGCTACAAGCTCCGGCATAATCCCGGAATAGTTGGGGATATTCTGGGATATGGTGAGCCGGTTGATCATAACCAGAATCTGTTTCAGGTAACTATCGGCCAGGATATCGCTGCCAAAGTCGTGGGAATTCAGTGCGGCCTCAAGTAAAGAAGCATATTCTGTAAACCGGGCAATTTCTTCTTCCTTTAAATGAAATATATTAAGATTCTTAGAGGAATTGTAATAAAAGCAGGAGGACAAATCTGTTTTCCCGGTAGAAAGGGATTTTAGTAATCCGTCTCTGATGTTAAGGGTAATGCGGCTGTAAAGATCCGGACTCAGCAATTCTCCGCGGTGGAAATCATAAGAACGCATACAGATGAGGTCGCCGCGTTTCAATCTCTTACCGTCCGCTTCCGTGTAAAAGTTGATATCTCCCTCTAGTAAGAGGAAAATTTCACAGCCGTCATGGTTATGCAAAAAATGAGACGGATCGGAAGGAACACCTGTTATTTTACATTCACAGATCAGGTCCGCGGGCAGTATTCGTAACTCCGTCTGCTTTTTCTGCATTGTTTCTCCCTCCTTTTCATGTCATGCATTATCAGCAACACATAAGATAATAGCATTTTACATCAGAAGGAAGGATTTGACCAGCTCTTACCGGTCTTTTGTTTTCCTTTTCAGCAGAAGTTGACAAGGAGATTCATCCCCTATATAATTAGAGAGAGTTGATATTAACGGTAACGAACAGAATTCCATAAAAAAAGGAGGTACATTCATGACCGATATGATGGAAGCAATATTGGAGGAAGAGGATACTCTGAAGGGGCGTTTTTTAACCTTTTCACTTGAGGGGGAGAGTTATGGGATTGAGATTAAATATGTAACCGAGATTATTAAAATCCAGGCAATTACCCAGATGCCGGAGCTGCCCGAATACATGAAGGGAATTATTAATATGAGGGGTAAGATAATTCCTGTTATGGATATTCGTCTGCGTTTTAAGAAGAAGCCGGAGGACTACAGTGATCGTACCTGCATCATTGTAATTGATATCTCAGGGCTGCACGTTGGACTGATTGTGGATCATGTAGCCGAGGTGCTGACCATTGACGGGGAGAATATCGTTGACCCGCCCCAGATCACACAGGCAGGTAACCGCTATATTAAGAGCATTGGCCGGGTAGGGAATGATGTAAAGCTGATATTAAACTGTGAGAAGCTGCTCACAGAAGAAGAGGTCAGCACCATCAGTCATGCCCTGTAAGAATGGAATGGAGGTTACTATGGTAAAACATATCGTAGCATATAATTATGCGGAAGGCTTTACAGAGGAAGAGAATCGCAGGAATGTGCAGAAAATGAGGGCGGAGCTGGAGGCCCTGGTAGGAATCATTGACGGATTGATCACACTGAAGCTGTATGATACGCCCATGGAGACCTCCGAATTCGATCTGCTGTTATACAGTGAATTGGAGAGCGAAGAAGCGCTGAGAGCATATGCAATACATCCGGAGCATGTGAGGGTGGCAGCCAATTATGTAAGACCTTTTATAAGCGGCCGTAAATGCATGGACTTTACAGTTTCTTAGGAAATATAAAAGAATGTAGATCAGATAAGGAGAATAGAAAACAATGGCTGAAGCAATGAAAGGCTTACACAGAAGCCATAGATGCACCGAGGTATCCCGGAATAACATCGGAGAAACAGTGACAGTTATGGGATGGGTGCAAAAGAGCAGAAATAAAGGCGGTATCATTTTTGTGGATCTGCGGGATCGTTCCGGTCTGCTGCAGATCATCTTTGAGGAAAGTGACTGCGGAAGTGAGAATTTTGCAAAGGCAGAGAAGCTGAGAAGCGAATATGTGGCGGCAGTTGTCGGCAGGGTGGAAGCACGTTCCGGCGCTGTCAATGAGAATCTGGCTACCGGTGATATTGAGATCAGGGCGCAGGAGATACGGATTCTATCCGAGGCGGAGACGCCCCCTTTCCCCATTGAAGAGGCTTCCAGGACAAAGGAAGAGCTGAGACTGAAGTATCGCTATCTGGATCTTCGCAGGCCCGACCTGCAGAAGAACCTCATCCTTCGCAGCAAGGTGGCTAATGTGACCCGCCAGTTTCTTGCAGAAGAAGGCTTCCTTGAGGTGGAGACTCCGATGCTGACGAAGAGC
Organism: Anaerotaenia torta; assembly: GCF_050433395.1. NCBI lineage: Bacteria > Bacillati > Bacillota > Clostridia > Lachnospirales > Lachnospiraceae > Anaerotaenia > Anaerotaenia torta. The sequence goes on along the minus strand of NZ_JBNPXH010000004.1, from coordinate 161,075 downwards.
ACTCCGGAGGGAGCACGGGATTATCTGGTTCCCAGCCGCGTTCATCCGGGTAATTTCTATGCGCTGCCCCAGTCACCCCAGCTGTTTAAGCAGCTGTTGATGGTGGCCGGCTATGACCGGTATTTCCAGATTGTAAAATGCTTCCGTGACGAGGATCTCCGTGCGGACAGGCAGCCGGAATTTACTCAGATCGATATGGAACTATCCTTCGTGGATGTGGATGATGTAATTGATGTGAATGAACGTCTGCTTCATAAAATGTTCAAGGAAAGCATCGGCATCGATATACCGCTGCCGATCCAAAGAATGACTTATGCCGAGGCCATGGATCGTTTTGGTTCGGACAAGCCGGATGTTCGCTTTGGCCTGGAGCTTAAGAATGTGTCCGGGGCAGTGAAGGACTGCGGCTTTGCTGTATTTACCGGAGCCCTGCAAAGGGGCGGTTCCGTTCGGGGAATTAATGCCGAGGGACAGGCGGAGATGCCGAGAAAGAAGATTGATGCTTTGGTCGACTTCGCCAAGGATTACGGCGCCAAGGGCCTGGCTTATCTGGCAATCGATGCAGAGGGCGGCTACAAATCCTCCTTTGCCAAATTTATGACGGAGGAAGAGCTGAAAGCCCTGGTGGCGGCCATGAACGGCAAGCCGGGTGATCTTCTCCTGTTTGCGGCGGACGAGGATGATGTGGTGTTCGCAGTGCTGGGAGCCCTGAGGCTGGAGCTGGCGAAGGGACTTGGCCTGCTTCATAAGGATGAATATAAATTCCTGTGGGTGACCGAATTCCCGCTGCTGGAATACTCCAAGGAAGAGGGAAGATATACTGCCAAGCATCACCCCTTCACCATGCCCATGGAGGAAGACCTTCCCCTGTTGGATACCGATCCCGGTAAGGTAAGGGCAAAGGCTTACGATATTACCTTGAACGGCACCGAAATCGGCGGCGGCTCTGTGCGAATCTTCCAGAGCGATGTTCAGGAGAAGATGTTCCAGGTTCTAGGGTTTACCAAGGAGGCGGCCTATGAGCGTTTCGGCTTCCTGCTCAATGCCTTTAAATATGGAGTGCCCCCTCATGCCGGACTGGCTTACGGCCTGGACCGTCTGGTTATGCTTATGGCCCAGGAGGACAGCATTCGTGATGTTATTGCTTTCCCGAAGGTAAAGGATGCTTCCTGCCTGATGACGGATGCTCCCAATGTGGTGGATGACAAGCAGCTGAAGGAGCTTGCAATTGCTCTGGCACTTGATCCGGAGAAGTAATCCCATGCCCTATGAAAAATATTTTATTATGGGTTATTTTGTTCTGGCAACCTTAGCTGGCTTTGCTCTCATGGGAATTGATAAGAGAAGGGCTGTGAAGAGAGCCTGGCGGATTCCGGAACGGGTTCTGATCGGAACCGCTTTCCTTGGAGGAGGTCTCGGAGCCTTCCTGGGAATGTATGTTTTCCGTCATAAGACCAGCCGTACCAAATTCCTGGTTCTGCTGCCGGTGGCTGCCGTTTTGTCGGTATTTCTGGCATACAGGCTGGGGATGTAGATACCGTTTTTATTGTTTGTTGATCGGTCTGTTGATATAGGAAAGAGTTAAGAAAGCTGCCTGCGGTCATGGAAATTCTCCTTACACCGCAGGCATTTTACATGTGATTTTTCTGCCTCCAGGGCGGACGGAATTCCGTCGGAACCCGGCGATGCAGAGTTTGCAATTAATTTAACAAAGAAAATGGATTTATATTGACACATGCGATCTAATTTGTTATTATTGCTTTAAAGTGTTGATGCTTTAAAGTATGGAAGTAACTACCATGTCAGAAGCGCAATACAAATGTAGAAAAGAACCGTGAGTGACACGCTGTGCGAGCCGCTCTGACGTTCAATAAAAACAGGGAGTGGACAAAAGATGCTTGTAAAAATAGTGTTTTTAGTAGTGTTCTTTGCCGTTATGATACTGGTAGGGATTTATGCCCGTAAGCATACCGCCAGTGTCGGTGATTTTGTATTGGGAGGAAGAGCGGTAGGGCCGTGGCTGACAGCATTTGCTTACGGTACGACGTATTTCTCGGCGGTTGTGTTTGTTGGATATGCCGGTCAGTTCGGATGGAAATACGGTTTATCCGCCACCTGGATCGGAATTGGCAATGCCATGATCGGAAGCCTGCTGGCCTGGCTGGTGTTGGGACGCCGGACCCGTGTTATGAGTCATCATTTGAAATCCACCACCATGCCGGATTTCTTTGGAAGCAGATTTGACAGCAAATCTCTGCGCATTGTTGCTTCCGCGATTGCCTTCGTATTCCTGGTGCCTTACACGGCCTCGGTATATAACGGTTTATCCAGGCTGTTCGGAATGGCCTTTCATGTGCCCTATTGGGTGTGTGTATACGCCATGGCAATCCTTACCGGAGTGTATGTCATTCTGGGAGGCTATATGGCTACAGCCATCAACGACTTGATTCAGGGCATTATCATGCTGGCAGGTATTGTGGCCGTTATAGGAGCCGTGCTCAGCAACAACGGCGGCTTCCTGGATGCGGTGAAGGAGCTGGCTAAGTTCGAGAGCGAGGCTGCCATAACCCAGGGCCAGCCGGGAGCCTATACCTCCTTCTTCGGACCGGACCCGCTGAACCTTCTGGGTGTGGTTATCCTCACCTCCCTGGGGACCTGGGGACTCCCGCAGATGGTACATAAATTCTATGCCATTAAGAATGAGAAATCCATTCGTTCGGGAACGATTATTTCAACTATATTTGCAATTGTGATATCCGGTGGCTGTTATTTCCTGGGAGGCTTCGGAAGACTTTACAATGGAGGGGAAATTTATAAAGCAGATGGGACGGTGGTATTTGACGCTATCATTCCTCATATGCTGTCCTCCTTATCCGATGTACTGATAGGAATTGTGGTTGTACTGGTACTGTCCGCATCCATGTCGACCCTGGCGTCTCTGGTTATGACATCCAGCTCCACCTTGACCCTGGATTTTATCAAAGGCAATCTCATAAAGAACATGAGTGAGAAGAAGCAGATTCTGGTTATGAGAATCCTGATTGTATTCTTTATTGCCATCTCCGTAGTGATTGCATTGAACCCCAACACCTTTATTGCCCAACTAATGGCAATCAGCTGGGGGGCCCTGGCCGGCTCCTTCCTGGCGCCGTTCCTGTACGGACTGTACTGGAAACGCACCACCAAGGCGGCTGTATGGACAAGCTTTGCAACTGGTGTGGGTATTACCGTCTCCAACCTGTTTCTCAAATATATTGCATCGCCCATCAATGCAGGTGCAATCGCCATGCTGGCAGGGTTAGTGGTAGTACCGGTGGTGAGCCTGATCAGTCCGGCATTGGATAAGAAGAAGGTACAGGAGATATTCTCCTGCTACGAGGAAACCGTAACGGTGCATACAAAGAAATCCATTGAAGAATAACAAAATAAATCCAGTTAAAACGACGGGGAGAGAAAGCCTGTGATACGGGCTTTCTTTCCCCATGTATGTGTTTTTTCGATAGAATAGTAAATAAGGATATGGAGGAATGAAAAAATGATTTGGGCCAAAGAAGAGACACTTTCCAGAGAAGAGATGGAGAAACTGCAGCTGCAGCGTTTGCAGGAAACACTGAACAGAATCTATGCCAAGGTACCGGCATACCGCAGCAAGATGGAGGAAGGGGGCATAAAGCCGGAGGATATAAAAAGCCTGAAGGACTTAGAAAAGCTGCCCTTTACCAATAAAGCGGACCTGAGAGACAATTATCCCTTTGGTTTATTTACCGTACCGAAGAAAGAGCTGGTGCGTATCCATGCCTCCTCAGGAACGACAGGAAAGCCTACCGTGGTAGGGTATACGGCAAAGGATATGGATATCTGGACGGAATGTGTCTCCAGAATCGCCGTGATGGGTGGCGCGGAGAAGGAAGATGTGGCCCAGATCTGCTTTGGCTATGGAATGTTTACCGGCGCACTGGGACTCCATTATGGTCTAGAGAATATCGGAGCCGCCGTCTGCCCCACCTCTTCCGGCAATACCCAGAAACAGATCATGTATATGCAGGATTTTGAGACCACTCTGCTGGTAGCAACGCCTTCCTATGCCCTTCACCTGGGCGAGGTAGCATGGCAGATGGGTTTTGATCCGGCAAAGGATCTGAAGGTGAGAATCGGCCTGTTCGGCGGAGAGGGCATGACGGAGCCCATGCGCCAGGAGATGTATAAGATCTGGGGGAAGGAAATAAAAGTAACGCAGAACTATGGCATGAGTGAGCTTATCGGACCCGGCGTATCCGGGGAATGCCTGGAGCTGTGCGGAATGCATATCAATGAGGATCATTTTATTCCGGAGATTATCGATCCCGAGACCGGCAAGGTGCTGCCTCCCGGCTCCAAGGGCGAGCTGGTAATCACCTGTATCACCAAGGAAGCGCTGCCGCTGATCCGTTACCGCACCAAGGATATCTCCCGGCTGATGTATGAGCCTTGTAAATGCGGCAGAACTACGGTACGCATGGAGAATCTCTCCGGACGTTCCGACGATATGCTGATCATCCGCGGGGTCAATGTATTCCCCAGCCAGATCGAAGAGGTCCTGCTGAAGGTTCCGGAGATCGGAGCCCATTATGAAATCGTTGTGGACCGTAAGAACTTCCTGGACTTTATGGAAATAAAAGTGGAGCTGGCGGATGAATCCCTGCTGGATTCCTATACACGTCTCGGAGAGCTGGAGCGGCGGATCAAGTCGAATCTCAGAGTAGTGCTGGGCCTGGATGCCACAATCAAATTGGTTGCGCCCAGAAGCTTGCAGCGTTTTGAAGGGAAAGCAAGGCGCGTTACTGACTTGAGGAAGGAAAAGTGAGTATGCCTTGCTTATGCAAGGCGCGTTACCGGCTTGAGGAAGAAGATGTAACATACGGGCGAGAAAAGGAAAGCCGGTTTCGCGCATAGAAACCGCTTTGCATCAGGGGAAAGATGTGATAGAATTAGCATAGAATTCAGGAGTATGTGACAGATTGGAAAGGAGATTTACATAGTGGAAGAAAAAGTTATTATGCTGGGAAATGAAGCCTTTGCGAGAGGGGCCTATGAGGCCGGCTGCAAGGTTTCGGCTGCCTACCCGGGCACTCCCAGCACGGAAATCAGTGAATATATTGCGAAATATGGGGAAATTTATTCAGAGTGGTCACCCAATGAGAAGGTGGCGATGGAGGTGGCTATCGGAGCATCCGTTAGCGGTGTGCGGGCGCTGGCATCCATGAAGCATGTGGGGCTGAATGTGGCGGCGGACCCTCTCTTTACCGTATCCTATATCGGAGTGACCGGCGGACTGGTGGCAATTATTGCGGATGACCCAGGCCTGTACAGCTCCCAGAATGAACAGGATACCAGGGCAATCGCAAGAGCAGCCAAGGTACCGGTGCTGGAGCCCTCGGACAGCCAGGAGGCCAAGGATTTTGTGAAGCTTGCCTTTGAACTCAGTGAAAAATATGATACACCGGTCATTGTCCGTTCGACCACAAGACTCTCCCATTCCCAGGGCATGGTGGAGCTGGGAGAGCGCCTTCAGAAGGAGGACAAGCCCTATGTGCGGGATGTGGCGAAGAATGTAATGATGCCCGGCAATGCAAAGGGGCGGCATCTGGTGGTGGAAAGCAGGGAGAATGCTCTGGAAAGGGACGGCAGCAGTCTGCCTGTCAATAGGGCAGAGTACCGGGACACCAGCATCGGCTTCATCACCTCCGGAATTCCGTATCAATATGTGAAGGAGGCTTTCCCGGAGGCCAGTGTACTCAAGCTGGGCATCGTGAACCCGCTTCCGAGAAAGCTGATTGAAGAATTCGCGTCCAAGGTAGATACCTTATATATTGTAGAAGAACTAGACCCGATTATTGAAGAGCAGGTGAAGTCCTGGGGAATCAAGGCTATCGGGAAGGAGATACTCACAGTCCAGGGAGAATATTCGGCAAATCTGCTGAAAAAGGCAATTTCCGGTCAGCAGCCGGAGCAGGTTCTTCCGGCACAGGTGCCCGGCAGACCTCCGATTCTCTGTCCCGGTTGCCCTCACAGGAGTGTATACTCTGTTTTGAATAAACTTAAGATCCATGCTGCGGGGGATATTGGCTGCTATACTCTTGGAGCCGTGGCACCCTTAAGCGTGGTAGATACCACCGTATGCATGGGAGCCAGCATCTCCACCCTTCACGGAATGGAGAAAGCAAAGGGGAAGGATTATATCCGGAACTGGGTGGCGGTAATCGGAGATTCCACCTTTATGCATACCGGAATCAATTCCCTGATTAACATGGTCTATAATAAGGGAACCGGCACGGTTATGATTCTCGATAACTCCACCACGGGAATGACGGGACATCAGGATCATGCCGCCACCGGCAAGACCCTGAAGGGAGAGGAAACCTATGCCGTGAATTTGGCAGAGCTCTGCCGTGCAGTGGGAGTAAGACGGGTCTTTGAAATCAATGCCTTTGATACCGATACTCTGGAGAAGGCCATTAAGGAAGCCGCATCCGCAGAGGAACCGACGGTTATTATAACGAAGTCCCCCTGTGTGCTGTTAAGTAAGGCACCGGTTAAGCTCCAATACCGTATTCTGCCGGAGGTGTGCAAACGGTGCGGCATGTGTATGAAGCCTGGCTGTCCCGCCATCACCAAGCGGGAGGACGGAACCATAGTAATCAATGACACCATGTGCACCGGCTGCGGCCTCTGCCGGCAGGCCTGCAAATTCGGCGCAATCGAGCCGGTTGAGCGATAGGAGGAGAAGACTATGGAGACGAAGAATATAATGATTGTTGGTGTCGGAGGGCAGGGAACCCTGCTCACCAGCCGAATATTAGGAGCCCTGACCATGCAGGCCGGCTATGATGTGAAGCTGTCCGAGGTTCATGGAATGGCTCAGCGCGGCGGCAGCGTAGTTACCTTTGTCCGCTATGGAGATAAGGTGTATGAGCCCATTGTGGAGGAGGGGCAGGCGGATCTCCTCATCGCCTTTGAACGCCTGGAAGCATTGAGATATGCCCATTTTCTCAAGGAAGACGGCGCCATGGTTGTGAATGATAACCGGATTGATCCGATGCCTGTTGTCATCGGCGCCGCCAAATACCCGGAGAATATTCTGGAGGATCTGGAGCAGAGCCACAGAATCTACAGTGTGGATGCGCTGGAGGAAGCGAAGAAGCTGGGAAACAGCAAGGTCTTCAATATTATTGTGTTGGGAGTCGCCGCACAGCATATGAATTTCTCCCGGGAGGAATGGCTGAAGGTAATCGAAGAGACGGTTCCGCCCAAGACAATTGATATCAATAAACGGGCCTTTGAGGTGGGATATCATTTGCACGGATAAAGTAAATTAATTCGCTACAGCTTAGAATGAAATAGTCCCGCGAAAGACAGGCGGGCTATTAGAAGGAGGGGGCAGGATAATGATTAAACAGCTTTCTGTATTTGTGCAGAATGAGAATGGAAGTCTGGCCGGGGTGACCTCGGTTCTGAAGGACAATGAAATTAATCTGCGGGCAATCGCATCCTTTGATACACCGGAATTTGCAATTCTCCGGATTGTAGTGGACCAGCCGGAGAAGGCGAAGGAGGTGCTGAATGCCGGGGGCTTCGCAGTTAAGGTGTCCGAGGCGGTTGCGGTTGAGCTGGAGGACAAGCCAGGCGTACTGGATGGCATGCTGCATGTGATCGCGGATGCCGGTATCGGCATCAATTATATTTATTCCATCGTAGTCCGCAGCGGAAAGATTCCGCTGATGATTCTCAATACCGGAGACCTGATAAAGACAGCCTCCGTCTTAAGAGAGCATGGATATATCGTTGCAGAGCAGGAGGATATTACCGCATGATTTGGAATGAGACAAAGGAATGTATGAGCCGTGATGAAATTCATAATCTGCAGAGCGTACGGCTGAGGAAAATGGTAGACCGGGTGTACCACAGTGTAGAGTTCTACCGCAGGAAAATGCAGCAGATGGGTCTGGAGCCGGGAGATATCCAAAGCATCGATGACCTGGATAAGCTTCCTTTTACAACGAAAGAGGATCTTCGGGATAATTATCCCTTTGGATTATTTGCCGTACCCCAGTCGGAGGTGGTACGAATCCATGCTTCCTCCGGCACCACCGGCAAGGCCACCGTTGTAGGCTATACCAGAAAGGATATTGACCTATGGCAGGAATGCGTGGCAAGAGTGCTTGCCATGGCAGGTGTGGGGCCCCAGGACAAAATCCAGGTGGCCTATGGATACGGCCTGTTCACCGGCGGTCTGGGCCTTCATTACGGTGCGGAGAATCTGGGGGCTACGGTTATCCCCATGTCCTCCGGCAATACCCAGAAGCTGATTACCATGATGGAGGATTTCGGAGTAACGGCCATTGCCTGCACGCCTTCCTATCTGCTCCATATTGCGGAGACTTTGGAGGAGACGGGCCGGATCGGCAATATCCAGCTGAAGGCGGCTATCTGCGGCGCGGAGCCCTGGACCGAGAACATGAGGAAGGAAATCGAGACAAGGCTGAATCTGAAGGCCTATGATATCTACGGGCTGAGTGAAATCCTGGGGCCCGGTGTGGCTGCCGATTGTGAATACCATAACGGACTTCATGTTTATGAGGATCATTTTGTACCGGAGATTATCAATCCGGAGACCCTGGAGCCCTGTAAGGAGGGTGAAGTGGGAGAGCTGGTATTTACCACCATTACCAAGGAAGCCCTGCCCCTGTTCCGGTATCGGACGAAGGACCTGACCAGCATTACCTATGAGAAATGCCGATGCGGAAGAACCATGGCCCGGATTGACCGGTTTAAGGGACGCTCTGACGATATGCTGATTATCCGGGGAGTGAATGTATTCCCGTCCCAGGTTGAGACGGCACTGCTGGAAATAGCGGAGACCAGCCCCCACTATCTTCTCATTGTGGACCGTGTCAACAACCTGGATACTCTGGAGGTGCAGGTGGAGGTAGAGGAGCGGTTTTTCTCCGATGAGATCAAGCAGTTGGAGGGACTGACCCGAAAGATTACTCAGGTGCTCCAATCCGCCCTGGGCCTGGCTGTAAAGGTGAAGCTGGTGGAGCCTAAGACCATACAGAGATCGGAAGGAAAGGCCAAGAGAGTCATAGACAAGCGGAAACTCGTCTAAATGGAAGGAGGAGGACTATGGTTATAAAGCAATTATCGGTGTTTATCGAGAATACCAAGGGCAGCCTGGAGCGGGTTACGGAAGCCCTGACGGAGCACAATATCAATATTGTGTCCTTCAGTCTGGCGGATACTTCGGAATTCGGACTTCTCAGGATGATCGTATCCGACCCGGAGGAAGGCAGGAGAATATTGAAAGAGGAAAATTTCTCCGCCATGCTGACGGATGTCATTGCAGTAAAGATTGAACAGAAGCCGGGAACCCTTCACAAGGTGCTGAAATGCCTGGCGGATGCAGGCATCAGTGTAGAATATATGTATACGCTGGCGACTGCCGGAAGAGACACTTCCATCATCATGAAGCTGTCTGACCTGGCGGATGGTTTAAAGCACCTGGTTTCCAATGGTTACGGCCTGTGTATCGCTTCGGAAGCATACGAACTAAATCACTCTGTCGACAAATAACATTTGACATGGTATGGAAAGAGTGATATCATAAACTTGTTGTCAGAATACTGACAATTAATAAATATTATTTTTTATTTTTGGAGGAATTAGCATGAACAAAGGTACAGTTAAGTGGTTCAACAATCAGAAGGGATTTGGATTTATCTCCGATGAGCAGGGCAATGATGTATTCGTACACTACAGCGGTCTTAACATGGATGGCTTCAAGTCTTTAGAGGAAGGCCAGGAGGTTGAGTTTGAGGTAGTTCAAGGAGCAAAGGGCCCTCAGGCAACAAATGTAACAAGATTATAATCAATGTTGGGTTTACAGTGTACCTTTTTCTAGTATATAAATTTAGTCTTGATTAAGAAATAAGTTTATAAAGAAATGGCTATATTGTTTGGGACAGTTGATTAAGGAGCTGTTGCAGCGATGGGTGGAGCATCTATCGCTGCAACAGCTCATTTTCATACCGGCCAGGTGCCTGATCTCAGCACATTATCTTTCGGTGGATTCGATCCAGTACATGGTAAAGAGGATGGAAGAGCAGCAGGGTAATAATAAAATTACCGATGCAGTGTGCGATATCGAAAGGAATACCGGCAATCCAGTAGCTGACGGCAGAAGGAAGCCCGCTGAGGAACAGATTGGGGATGGCGCATAATGCACCGAAGGCCAGTCCGTAGAAACCGGACAGGATGGCCCACAGCAATACGGAACGCTGCCTGCGGAATAACATAACTGCAAAAAACAGGAGAGTCCAGATATACAGATAGTTAATCCACCAAAGGCTTATACCGTAGATCATACCTTCCACTATTACAAAAACATAGATGATGTAAAGGGTTTTCCTGCCAAAGACCAGGGTGTACAAAATAATAAACAGCGAAACCAGTTCTATATTGGGAAGGAAGCTAAGAGCTACCTGAACGGTAATTAATATGGCACTCATTATCCCGATCAATGCAATATCCTTAATTCTCATAGCCGCCCCCCTGTCAGTCTTCTTTTGTGACGGATAAAGCCTCTGCGATTGGCAGGCACTGCATTAATAACCCACCGTCAAGGTAATCTCGTATTTATCACCGTCAGCAATTGCAATGGAATCCACTCCATATTCCACTGAAGCACCGTCCTTGGTAATACACCACCATTCCTGCTTGGCAGAATCGGCGCTTCGTCCGTTGACCTCCGTAATAAATAAACCATATTCCGAATCGGAGCCCTGAATTAGATCCTTTTCTTCCAAAGCCTGACGCAGATATTCTGCATCCGTATGGAGGGTGAATTTCTGTGCCTCTTCTTCAGGAATTATAACTTCAATGGCGATTTCCTTGGCGCCCTTTTGAGGCTCTGGTTTAAATCGGTTATAAATCAGTACCATAGCCAGAATGACCAGCACCATGGCCAGACAGGAAATAATAACTCGTTTTATCGTATTGCTTTGCTTCATTTTGTTTTCTCCTTCTGTGAAACGCATATACCGTATTTCGATTTATTAACGCCCCCAAGTATAACATTAGGGCTGGGAGCTGTCAATTGAGTAAAATACATACAAAGAAAATATTTGATATTTTACATGATTATGTTATAATGAAATGTAATTGTCATAGCAGAGTGCATAAACTCATGAAATAAAAAATAAGGAGTAGAAAGAAACATGGAGATTACACAGAAATCATTTGGTAAAACAACAAAAGGGGAAGAGGTAACTCTGTATACCCTGTCCAATCGCAATGGAATGAAGGTTTCCCTGACTAATTTTGGAGCCAATATTGTAAGTATTATTGTTCCGGATGCAAAAGGGAACTTTGCTGATGTGAATTTGGGATTTGATAACCTGGCGGGCTATGAGGAGAATGGGCCGGGCTTCGGTTCCTTTATCGGCAGACATGCCAACCGGATCGGTGATGCCAGATTTGAATTGAACGGCAAGGTATATGAATTGGACAAGAATGACGGTAAGAATAATCTTCATGGAGGCTTTCACGGCTATAATAAATTTGTGTATGAGGCAGAGGTGTATGAGGATGAGGATATCGTAAGCGTTGAGTTCTCAAGACTGAGCCCCCACATGGAGCAGGGATTTCCCGGCAACCTGGATGTGGCGGTAACCTACAGCCTGACCGAAGGCAATGAACTGGTAATTGAATATCTTGCGGTATCCGATCGGGACACCATTGTCAATCTCACCAATCATGCTTACTTTAACCTGGCCGGACATAATTCCGGATCGGTTTTAGATCACAAGGTATGGATTAAGGCAAACCAGTTTACACCCACCACGGCAGATTTAATTCCTACAGGGGAATTACGGGATGTTGCCGGGACACCGATGGACTTCAGAACCATGAAGACCATCGGCCGGGATATTGATGCGGATTATGAGCCCCTTGTCCTTGCCGGAGGATATGATCACAATTATGTACTGGACATTAACGGCGGCCAGGTGGAGAAGGCGGCGGAGCTGGTGGATGAAAAGAGCGGCAGAAGGATGGAGGTATTTACCGACCTTCCCGGCATCCAGTTCTATACCGCCAATATGTTGACTCCGGTGAATAACAGCAAGAACGGAGCAGATTACCGAAAGAGATACGGTGTCTGCTTTGAGACACAGTATTTCCCCAACTCCTGCAATATCAGCGGATTTCCTTCCTGCGCGCTGAAAGCGGGAAAGGAGTTTGATACGGTTACGATTTATAAATTCTCAACTTTGTAATTAGTCCGGTTTATTCCATATAGGCCGCGAACATACAGAAGGGGCTGCGCACTATGGTTGATCAGTGCGGCGGCCCCTGTTGTTTGCTTTCTCATGCGGATGCGGTATCTAATTATTTGGTTCCGTAGATTCTGTCCCCGGCATCTCCGAGACCGGGAAGGATATATCCCTTTTCATTTAATCTCTCATCCAGATTACCGATATAGATCTCGACCTCCGGGTGAGCCTTGGTAAGCCGCTCCACGCCTTCCGGGGCTGCAATGAGACAGAGGAAATGGATCTTGGTAATTCCTCTTTTCTTCAGAATGTCGATTGCCGCCACAGCGGAGCCTCCCGTAGCCAGCATGGGATCTACTACAAAGATCTCACGTTCCTGGGCGTCGGAGGGAAGCTTGCAAAAATATTCCACCGCTCCAGGGTCTCTTCATTGCGGTATAAGCCAACATGTCCCACCTTTGCACTGGGGATCAGATTGAGAATACCGTCCGCCATATGAAGGCCTGCTCTCAGAATGGGGACGATACATAGCTTTTTACCGGCGATTTCCTTTACGGTGGTGGTGACAAGCGGGGTTTCAATTTCTATGTCAGTAAGCGGAAGCTTGCGGGTCGCTTCGTAGCAGATCAGCATGGCAACCTCGGATACGAGATCACGAAACTCCTTGGTGGATGTGGTTTTACGTCTCATAATTCCCAACTTATGATGGATTAAAGGGTGGTCCATAATCATTACATTTGACATTTTTCTTCCTCCTGGGTTAGTTTTCTAATGAACAGGATTCTCAGACAGCAATACTCTCTAATCTCCTGATGAACCTTTACTACCGAACATTATAACAAATTATTCGGCTACATTAAAGAAAAAAATATATTTTGTTAGAAAAAGGCCGAAACATAGGAGCGAAAGAGAGGAGATGAACAATGTATGGAGAGTTCCATATATTGTATTAGGAAGGTAAACCATGTTCATGATCCTGTTGCCCCCTTCGTTCATATTTCTTCCGGAGCCCCTGGCAGGCACAAAAAAAGATGGAAACAAGTTCCATCACGGTGTCGGCTTAAGGATAACGGCCCGATAAAAAGAGGAGAAGCCCGGTAGAGGGGGGAGGGTAGCTGCCGGGCTTATTTTATGAAAAAAATTATCTTGTAAGCAATATTAAATTGGTGTTTCTTGTTTTTGTTTCGCTGTTTCCTATCAGTTGCTTTCTTAACTTGTTTTTATTATAATGGACATATATGTTTTTAATATGGATATATTATGAACATTTTGTTAATAATTCGACCTGAATTGCGAAAGAACAAAAAGAATAGATACATTAGGTAATAGTGTCATTATTTGCAGAGTTTTATTTTGTGTCCACAGAGAATAATAGTAGTATCACAGGATCAAAAAATTATGTTTTTATGGCTGTGGAATGTAGAATATACTGGACAATAAAATAGGAATGTGATATAAAGTTCAGAAGGAAGACTGCCAACATGGGAAAGAGAGTAGGTGATTATATGTCAAGTGTATTTAAAAAACTCATCAGCAGAGAGTTGGGGGAAGCAAATTATCTCCGCTATTCTGCTTTCGTAAAAAAGAACCTGGAGACGAAGATAAGCGACAGTCAGATCCTTTATAATGACATTTATGATAAGCTGAAGTATAGAGATTTCAAGGTAATCACTAAAATGCACAGCCGTTTGAATGATACGATGATCATTGCCTTTAAGATCAGTAAGAATTTCTTTCTGGCATTTTTATTCTACCTGGCCTCCTGTATTTTCATTATTGCCAGAATTCCTCAGCCGATCCTGTCAATCCCGGCGCTGATTCTGATTAATGCTTGCTTTATATATAAGTCATACGAGTTTATTTCCAATAAGTTTTGTTATATTGATGCCCAGATCATATTAGTATATAAGGCGGTGCTGGACCGTATCATTTTAAATGAACGCAAGAGCGCCCAGGAGAATGACAGGGGATAATTCAATGTACTTACGCTCCATGGAAGGGAATAATACAGTATAGTACAGCATGTGGCAGAGAGCATCATGCCCTCCTCCCTGCCACATGCTGTACTGCCATGGAAGATCAAGGGGGAAATTAGAAAATGAACGTATTTGACATTATGGGACCCATTATGGTTGGGCCCTCCAGTTCCCATACGGCGGGAGCGGTGAGGATCGGATTTACGGCAAGACAGCTTCTGAAGGAGGAAATCAGAAACGCGAAGCTCTATCTTCACGGCTCCTTTCTGGCGACGGGAAAGGGGCATGGTACGGATAAGGCGTTGATCGCGGGACTTCTTGGGATGAAGCCGGATGATGAGCGCATTCCCGAGAGCTTTCGCTATGCAAAAGAGAAGGGGCTGGCATTCCAATTTGCCGGAATTGAGCTGCGCAATGCCCATCCCAATTCCGTGCTGATGAAGCTGGAAGGGGTGAAGGGGAATAAGCTGGAGCTCATTGCCTCTTCTATCGGCGGAGGGGCTATTCTGATTAATCAGATTGATGGAGTGGAGGCGGATATCAGCGCCGGCTGCCCCACCCTGATCGTCCATAATGAGGACAAGCCGGGACATGTGTCCCAGGTGACCTCGGTTTTGAGCCGGAAGGCAGTGAACATAGGAACGATGCGGATTCACAGGGATAAGCGGGGCGGCAATGCCGTTATGATCATTGAATGTGACCAGGAGGTTCCGGCGGATGTGCTTACTCTGCTCCGCGAGGCAGAGGGTGTGAAGAAGGTAACTTACCTGAGTATGGAGGAAAAGCATGAGTTTTAGATCCTTGGATGAGATTATTAATAAATGCCGTGAGACCGGAGGATCTTTCTGGCAGATGATTCTGGAGGATGACCTGGAGGAGCGCATGGTAACGGCAGAGGAGTCTCTGGAGCATATGGACCGGCTTTATCAGGCGATGCAGGATGCGGACAGGATATATGACAAGAGGCTTAAGTCTGCCAGCGGGCTGGTGGGCGGTGACGGCGACAGGATGAACCGGGCCTTGTCGGAAAACAAGGTATTAAGCGGCCCATTTATGGGTGAAGTAATTGCGAAAGCATTGAAAATGGGGGAATCCAATGCCTGTATGAAGAAGATTGTAGCGGCTCCCACTGCCGGCTCCTGCGGTGTGATTCCGGCGGTCCTGTTAAGCTATGAGGCACAGTACGGCGCATCCCGGCAGAGGATGATAGAAGCCCTGTATGTTGCATCGGGAGTCGGGCAGGTAATTGCTGCAAGAGCATTTCTGGCAGGGGCGGCAGGAGGCTGTCAGGCGGAAATTGGTTCGGCCAGTGCCATGGCGGCAGGAGCGCTGGCTTATCTTAACGGCGGGGATGCGCAGTGTATTGCCCATGCCGCCGCTATGTCATTAAAAAACCTTCTGGGGCTGGTCTGTGATACGGTGGGAGGTCTGGTAGAGGTTCCCTGCGTGAAGCGGAATGTGGTGGGAGCTGTAAATGCCATTGCCAGCGCGGATATGGCAGTTGCGGGAATACGCAGTCAGATACCGCCGGACGAAGTGATTGATGCCATGCGGGAGGTTGGCGAAGCCCTTCCGAAAACGCTCCGGGAGACAGGGGAGGGCGGCCTTGCCGCCACACCCACGGGCCGTGAGGTCATGGAACGGATTATGAATTGAGCCGCATCAGCAGAAATATGCGGGAATAGAAGAAAAGAGAGAAGACACAGCATCGGACTGCTGCTCTTCCATGTTATAGATACGGGAATTGCCGGATCGGACAGGAAGAAGCAGCAGTATTTTTATGGTGTTTTTTGATTGGAGGAAATTGGAGGACACCGATTTCTAAAAAAGTTGAAACCCATTGGAAATAAACTGCGTCTAATTCATGTATCGAAGAGAGAGCACAGATAATATTCATTGATTGCGGAGAGACGAACGGAGAAGGGGTTTACACCTCCGCTGTTGTGAATGCCGGTTCTCGTTGCGATGATAAATTACTTATTTAAAACAACTGGAGGAAATTAACGATGAGATTAAAAAAAATAATGATAGCTTTATCCTTTGCCGCAATTACACTTGCATTTACCGGATGTCAGAAGCCGGTTTCGGATGATAACCTTCCGAAGGAGAACGAAAATGTTGTTACCGGAACAGACGATGTTCAGGATGGGAAGGACGACGGCCAGGATGAGAAAGACAAGGCCCCGGAGGAAGGAAACGGCACAGGGGAAGAAAGCCAGGAAAACGGCGACAAAGGTAATGATGGTCAGGAAATACTGAAAGGGGACCTGACCAAGATCGTAGAGAAAATATATGAGAAAAAAAATACCGGCCTTAATCTGCAGGATACGTCTGTTGATTTGACAGATAAGGACTCCGTGAAGTATTATACCGGCCTGGAAGATGCATCCAAGGTGAAGGAAGCGGTAGTATCCGAGGCAATGATCAGCTCTATGGCATATTCTATGGTGCTTATTCGGGTGAATGATCCTGCCGATGCGGAGGAGGTTGCCAATGCCGTGCTGAAGGGAATTGACACTAGGAAGTGGATCTGTGTGGAAGCGGACGACATTCAGATTGTGACCAATGATGATCTGGTGCTGCTTGCGATGGTTGCTTCCAGCCTGAATGAGACGGTAACCTCCCAGCAGCTTGTGGATGCTTTTGGTGAAGTATGCGGGACAAAATTTGAGAAAGCTTTAACAAAATAGAAGGTTTGGTCAACTTATGGTATTTTCAAGCATAACTTTTTTGTTTTATTTTTTACCTCTGGTGGTAGGAGTATATTTTATCAGCCCGGGAAAGCTTAAAAACTATATTTTATTATTGGTTTCCCTGATTTTCTACGGCTGGGGAGAGCCTAAATATATTCTGCTTATGGGAATATCCATCCTGGTAAATTATATCATGGGATTGCTGATTGAAAAGGATGCGGGAACAGCCAGGCCAAAGCTCTGGCTGACCCTGTCCCTTGCGATATCCTTAGGGATGCTGGGATATTATAAGTACACGGATTTTGTCATTGGGAGCGTGAACTCAGCCACCGGTTGGACCATTCCCTTACAGAAGGTGGCGCTTCCTGTGGGAATCAGCTTCTATACCTTTCAGATCCTCAGCTATACCATTGATGTATACCGCGGCAATACCAAGGCGCAGAGGAATCTGGCCTATCTGGCCACCTATGTGGTTTTCTTCCCGCAATTGATTGCAGGGCCCATTGTCCGCTATATTGAT
Organism: Anaerotaenia torta; assembly: GCF_050433395.1. Taxonomy (NCBI): domain Bacteria; kingdom Bacillati; phylum Bacillota; class Clostridia; order Lachnospirales; family Lachnospiraceae; genus Anaerotaenia; species Anaerotaenia torta. The sequence goes on along the minus strand of NZ_JBNPXH010000004.1, from coordinate 143,578 downwards.
ATTGCCCAGGCCCTGGAGAATAGAACCCACAGCCTGGAGAAAGTCCGGCATGGGCTGCGGAGATTTCTGCTGGGTTTATCAAAAAAGGTCCTGATTGCAAATTCCCTTGGAGAGCTGTGCAGTATTGTCACGGAATCTCAGGAGAGGACCGTCCTCTTCTGGTGGATGTATGCGGCGGCCTTTACTTTGCAGATCTATTTTGACTTTTCCGGCTATAGCGATATGGCCATAGGCCTGGGTAAGATCTTCGGCTTTGAATTCCTGGAGAATTTCAATTATCCTTTTATTTCCGCAAGCATTACAGAGTTTTGGCGCAGATGGCATATGTCCCTGGGGACCTGGTTCCGTGATTATCTGTATATTCCCATGGGAGGAAACCGTGTTCCGCTGCTGCGATGGCTGTTTAATATCCTGGTGGTATGGCTGCTGACGGGACTGTGGCACGGCGCGGCATGGAATTTTGTCGCATGGGGGCTTATGTTTGCCGTATTGTTAATCCTGGAGAAGCTATGGCTGGGTAAAGTTCTCAAAAGAATCCCCAAGGCATTGTCTCATTTCTATGTCATCTTTCTGGTGATTATCAGCTTTGTGATATTTGATGCTCCGAGCCTGGGAGCAGCCGTGGGGAGAATTGGGGCAATGCTGGGAATGCAAGGGCTTCCGCTGTCCGGAATACAGTCGGCTTATTATTTGCGGAGCTATCTGGTGGTATTGCTGATTGCTGTGATTGGAAGCACCCCTCTGCCGAAAATGATCGGTCAGAGTTTAAGCAGGACACGGCTTGGAGATATGGTGCAAAAAGCGGCGGAGCCCATAATATGTGCAGGACTTCTTATATTGGCAGCAGCATATCTGGTGGATGCTTCCTTTAATCCGTTCTTATATTTCAGGTTTTAGGGAGGTGCCGGGATGAACGATAAAATGGTGAACAGAGCGGCTGTTCTGTTAATAGGGGGCGTGTGGGCTATTATTACACTGCTGTCCTGGTTTCATATACCCCAGGAGCTCTCGGTGAGTGAGCGGAGAAAATTGAAGCAGTTTCCCGAAGTCAGTATTAAGAATCTGGTCTCGGCAGATTTCATGGATGATTTTGAGCAGTATGCCAAGGATCAGTTTCCGAATCGCTTTTTCTTCCGCACGCTGAAAGCCTATACCAGATTCTATCCTTTGGGGCAGAAGGATAATAATGGAATTTATATTGAGGACGGCTATGCGGTTAAGCTGGATTATCCCTTGAATGAGGCCTCGATCCAAAGAGCTGCGGAGAAGTTTAAATCTCTTTATGATAAATATATGAAGGAGAAGGATGTCAGCATCTATTTCTCCGTTGTTCCGGACAAGGGTTATTTTCTTTCGGAAGAGAACGGCTATCCTTCCATGGATTATCAGAAGCTTTTTGAGATTATGAAATCCAGCATGGATTTTGCGCAGTATATTGATATTACGGATACACTGACAGTGGAGGATTACTATAGGACGGATATTCACTGGAGACAGGAGGGGCTTAAGAAAGCCGCCGATGCAATCAGAAGAGCCATGGGAAAGAACAGTGCCGGAGGCGCGGATAACAGCAGCGTCAAAGGAGGGGGCAATGGGAGTGATTATACCGAGATCAAGGCGGAGAAGCCTTTTTACGGAGTATATTACGGACACGCGGCCCTGCCGATGAAGCCGGATACCCTGATCTACCTGACCAATGAGATCATTGACGGATGCAGTGTATATAATTTAGAGACGGATGCCGTAACCCCCGTATATGATACGGAGAAGCTTGCCGGTAACGATCCCTATGATGTATATCTCTCCGGTGCGGCACCCTTGCTGGTGATTACCAATCCAAAGGCTGATACGGACAAGGAGCTGGTAGTATTTCGCGATTCCTTTGGCAGCAGCCTGTCACCCCTGTTGGTGGAGGAGTATTCCAAGGTGACCCTGGTTGATATCCGGTATATCAGCAGCGATCTGCTGGAGAATTACCTCACCTTTGACCGGCAGGATGTGTTGTTTCTATACAGCACCTCCATCCTGAATTCCAGTGCGGTATTAAAGTAGAAAATCGGAAGCTTTTGCCATGGTATTTTAGCGAATGTTGTACTTGCTTTGCCAATATATTGTATTAACACAGGATTCTTCTGGAGGGACTATGGCAAGAAGATCAGGTGCTCGCGGCGAAGCAGAGCAAATAAGGGAAGAAGAAAAGGGGCAGGAACTGCCCGATAAGGTGCTGAAGTGGCCAGGCAGGGAATTGGGATGGCCGAACCAGGAAGCAGAGAAGAGTGATACCGGAACATACGCTGCCAGCAATGCCTCCTTATTTGTTAAGGTGGGTATTGTAGTATTGAGTATAATTATGATAATCGGATTTGGCATAAAGCTGATTCCGGGGGCGGTTACCGTCACCACCCTCAGCACCAGGAACAGCCTGCCGATTCATAGTGTTGACTGTGAGGAGGCCAGAGTTTCGCTCAGCTTTGATGTGGCGTGGGAGAATGATGATATTCCGGGGATTCTGGATATTCTGGAGCAGCATAAGATTAAGGCTACTTTCTTCCTCACGGGAGAATGGGCGAAGGAATATCCGGAAGAGGTTAAGATAATCGCGGCAGCAGGTCACGATCTGGGCAATCACAGTGAGAAGCATAAGGAAATGACTCGTTTGCCAAAGGATGAATGTATCCGGGAGATTATGAATACCCATGAAGAGGTGAAGGAGCTTACGGGAGTGGATATGAAGCTGTTCCGCGCCCCCTATGGGACCTATGATAATACATTGCTCACCTTAGCCAGAGAATGCGGATATTACACCATACAATGGAATATTGACAGCCTGGACTGGAAGGATTACGGTGTGGACAGCATCGTCAGGACCGTAATTGATAATGAACAGCTGGAGAATGGTTCCATTATACTGATGCACAGTGGGGGAAAGTATACTACGGAGGCATTGGAGGCAGTTATTACCGGACTGAAGGATAAGGGGTATGAGCTGGTTCCGGTATCCCAATTGATTTATACCGGAGAATATACGGTAGATCAGACAGGAAGACAGATAAGGAAATAAACAATACACCCTAAAGGCCGGAAAGTTGATAGCATGGTTTTTAGGGTGTATTTATAATTGCCGCCAATTCCGCAGGAGAAATATTTGCCTTATTAGCAGACCAGGTTAGCATAACGTTCCAGGAGCTCTGTTTGATATTTTAGAAAATACTTTCCTGCTTATAATACTGAAGAATTATCCGGCAATTAGCAATCCAATGATAACCACATGCTCGTACTTTACAACGGTTAAGTTTGTTATGCTTTATCTCTGGATTTTGGCATTAGCTATTCGGTTCCTGTCATCCAAGATTCTAAAAATTCTATAATCTGAAGGTCGGATATCAGGTGAGTCTCCATCGATCTTAGCCGAATGAAATCTCTGTGAAGACAGCGTTTATCACATCAGCCGGAAGAACCAGGGCGAATCTCACATAGCCTTCCCCAAGGGTGCCGAAGCTGCTGCCGGGAGTGCAGAGGATTCCTGTTTCCTCAAAAAGCTTTCTGCAATACTCATTGGAATTCGTATATCCGTCCGGAATATGGGCCCATACGAACATAGAACCGGCGGATTTATGTACCCTCATGCCCAGCTTTTCAAGGCCTGAGCAGAGCGCGTCCCTTCTTCTTTCATACTCCCTGCAATTAACGGCGATATTGTCCTGAGGTCCGGTTAGGGCAGCGATGGCCGCTTTTTGAACCAGATAACTGGTACCGTAATCAAACTGGGAACGGATTGTCTTGAAGGCGCGGATAATATCGGGATTGCCAAGTAAGAAGGAAATCCGGATGCCTGTGATATTATAGGTCTTGGAAAGAGAGTTAAATTCCACACCGACCTCCTTTGCACCGGGAAAGCTCAGGAAGGAACCGGCCTTGCCGCCGTCATAAACGATTTCCGAGTATGCATTGTCATGGATAATCACGATCTTATATTTCATGGCAAAGTCAATCAGCTCCTTGTAGAAGGAATCGGGGGCCGCCGCACATACAGGGTTAGCGGGATAGGAGACGATCATCATCTTAGCCCTTGCCGCGGTTTCCTCTGGGATGGAATCAAAGTCCGGGAGATAGCCATATTCCGGCAGGAGATCATAGTACTCAATTTTGGCCCCGCATAGATAAGGGCCGATTTCAAAAATAGGATAGCCGGGATTGGGAACTAGGACCGTATCCCCGTGATTGAGCAGTGCCAGTCCGATGTGTGTCATTCCCTCCTGCGTACCGCTTACAGAAGTGATTTCGTCAGCCGTCAGATCAACCTGATATCTTCTTTTATACCATTGGATAACAGCTTCAGTGAGCACCGGGGAATCCCCAAGGGAATATTTATAATTATCAGGATCAAGGGCCGCCTTGGAAACGGCCTCCATGATGAAGGAATCGGGTTTAAAATCCGGCGTTCCCACGGTAAAATTATATACGGCCTTTCCTGAATTCAAACGTTGATTTTTTAGATCATTCAAGGTATTAAAAATATTGCTTCCAAAGCGGTTGGCTCTTTCGGAAAATTCGATATTCATAAAGCGGCAGCTCCTTTCAAAAAGCTTCTTCTGTACTGGGTTTATTGTCTATAAAAAAAGATACACCATTATCCTTTGATTCGCAATATCCTAATCTATGATACTTGTAAATATCTGATATAAATTTAAGTGCAGGTGAATAGAAGCTGTTACTCATTGAGGTATTAGTTTCTGTCCTTAGTATCTGTTTTCATCAGACCAAGGAGTGGCAGTCCTATCAATACCACTGTGTCAATCAGCAGAATATTTGTAATGTGTTTTACAATCCCGGCAATAAACAGGATAGTAAAAATCTCAATGGAGAAAGCAACAAAGCACATAAAATTCGTTATATAGTTAGCTATGTTTTCACTGTAAGGGGCATTGATCTGCAACCATCTCCATATATAAGGTTTAAAAAAGAAACGAATAAGAATGCAAGCTAAGGGATAGGCAAATAGAAACACTTTTGATACGGATGAGCTGACATTCCCTCCGCTCCATTGGACGGGTATCTTGTCCGGCAGAGAAGGATATGCCAAAGCAGCAACAATTAAGCATAATACGGTAATAAATCCCCACGTAATAAAGCCGCCCCACATATAGAAAAAGCTTACGGAATCCAGCTTGAACACCTTTTTGTTTTCAGACCAATAATGATCCACATCATCAGCATACTGCTCCACTTTCAAATCATTGATATTCAAATTATCGATTTGTAACATTCTAGAGCACAAAGATTTTGCTGATTGCAGCTCTTCGATCTGTGTATCAAGCTTTTGATATTGAATGGAGATTATCTCAGATAATTCGGTTTCATAAAGCATTATCTTTCTTATCTCTTCGATTGAAATGTCCAATGTTCTTAAAAAGGCGATTTTTTTTATATTTTCAATATCTTCCTCCGTATATTCCCGATATCCGTTATTTTCATTTCTGACCGGAGCTATCAGCTTTTCCTTTTCATAGAACCGTATATTTGAACGGCTTAAGCGGGTCCTCTCTTCCACTTCTTTTATTGTCATAGTAAACCTCTCCTTATGTTTATATAGTATATTTTAAAGTATAAACATAGTTTACAGTCAAGCAGTTTAATGATTAACCTGATAATATATAACAAGAAGGAAGCAAAAGCTTCCTTCTTGTTATATATTATTTTTTTGTGGCCGTCATAAGTATCAGGGTAAGATAATTTTCTGTATCGGCATCGTGGAGCTCATCATCTGCCGTCATTCTCCAAATCGATTTACCGTCAAGAATTTCTTGAGCACAAGTAATATCTACCAAATCAGTCTTTTCCCAAAGATGCTTCCACCATCCGGCACTATGCCAGGCATACATATTAGGTTCCCAGAAGGGCTTCATTTTCTCTGGGAGACCGTCAGTAAACTCTCTGGAAAGACCGGGAAGGACGAGGCCAAACTGCCCGTTTGGTTTCACTAATTTAGCATAATAATCACATAAGTAGCACTCATCTGTGCCAAAATAATGATAGGCATCAATGCTGATAGCCGCGTCAAAAAAATTGTTTGCGAAAGGAAGGCTGTGGGCTTCCGCTCTAAAAGGAAACACCCTGTCTTCAACTCCGGCTTTAACAAAGCGCTCATAATTTTCGGATGCAGAAAACCATAAATCATTTGCAAATACAGTGACTCCGAATTCTTTTGCCAATATAATTGAAGTGAAGCCTGTTCCGCACCCCATGTCCAATACACGCATGCCAGGTTTTAGATCCATTTTTTCGCATAAAACCTCAATAAGACATAATGCATCCGGCCCCATGATATAGTTATGACTATGACTGTTATTATAGTCTTCAATCAGACTCTGAATCAATGTGCCGTACTTTTCCTTAAAAATAAAATTCCGCATTTTGCAGAACCTCCTGTTATTGTTATTTTTTGTCTTCGATGAAAGGAGGCAAAAGAATAACAACCTGAGGCGGTCAGTAAATTGTTAAGATGCCACCGGCTTTATCCTAATGCCACCTCAACAACAATGCTGTATTTTGTAAACATACCTATCACATCCCTTCCGTGTTATAGTTAAAATATATCAACTATTTATTTGAAATGCAAGTTAATTCGTTTACACGGACTTCACAGACACAAAAGAGGAGCAATATGTTATAATACATATGTGATTTCTGGATGAAAAAACTTCTCTATTTCAGATTCAGCAAAGGTTTCTCCTTTAAAATGATAATTGCAAGGTAGCTGCCTGCAAATATTAAATGGAGGTAATCGAATGAAAGTAAAGATCTTGGACATTTTAGGAACAGGAAAGAGAAGAGTGGGTATGATTGCCCTTAGTGCAGCGCTGGTGCTGACTTTTGGAACGACCACGGCACTGGCTGCCAATGCCGTAAGCGGAGGAAAATTGGGCGAGCTGTTTAAGCTGGATAACGGCAAGCCAAGTTATTCGGTTGACGGAGGACAAACCTGGAATGAGGGGACGCCGGAGGACAGCGATTTTCATTATTCCCTGGATGGCGGAGAGACCTGGAATGAGGGGACTCCCCCGGCCGGCAGCGAGCAAACGCTTGTTGTCAATGGGGAGATCCCGGATGGAACGGACGGAGATTATAGTGTGGCTGTCAAGAACGTCGATGGTGCGATGCAGTATTCAACCGACGGCGGCAAGACATGGAGCAGCACGGTGCCTGACGGATTCCATGCCACAGTCAACCCGGACGGCAGCGTAAGGGTTGGAAGATAATATCTTGCATTAAGGGGCAAAGAGGCTGTTTGGCGGCCTCTTTGCCCTACCTACAGAAAAAGGAGTCATTTATGCGGATACTGATGGTGGAAGATGAGAAATATATAGCAAAAGCAGTAGCGGAAGTCTTAAAGAAGAACCATTATGCCGTCGATTTGGCCCATGACGGGCAGTATGGGCTGGACTGCGCTCTTTCCAATATTTATGATATCATTATCCTGGACATTATGCTGCCGGAACGGGATGGGCTTTCCATTTTAAAGGAAATACGCCGTAACCGCATAGAAACGCCCGTTATCCTTCTGACAGCCAGGGGCCAGCTTGAAGATAAGGTACAGGGCCTTGATCTGGGAGCTGACGACTATCTGGCAAAGCCCTTCCATACCGACGAGCTGCTGGCCCGGCTGCGCGCCCTGGGAAGACGAAAAACCAGACTGCTGAACGACGGGACGCTGACCTTTGGCGATCTGCAGCTTTTGCCCCATGCCCTCATGCTGAAATGCAGCGGATCGGAAACCAGGCTCACGCTGAAAGAAACGCAATTGCTGGAGCTTCTCATCGATCATAAAAACAGGATTATATCAAAGGACACGATCATAGAAAAAATATGGGGCTATGATACCGAGGCAGTGGACAATCATGTGGAGGCGCATATCTCTCTGCTGAGAAAAAAGCTGGCAGAGGTTCGGTCAGGGACGATGATACGCACGATACGGGGCGCAGGCTATACCTTGGTGGCAGGAGAGGATGGGAGATAGATGTTTAAGAAATTACGAAACAGGTTCCTTTTTCTAAACATGGCGATTACTTGCCTGGTTATGTTTGCTGCATTCAGCGCAGTGTATCTGACAACCTATCGCAATATTCAAAATGAAAATCAAAAAAAGCTGGGCGGCATGTCAAAAACGATCATGGTTTCTTCTGAAAATGCCATTGACCAGCCGGAGACAGCATCGGACGGACTTTTATCTGAGAGACAAGAGCAGGGACATATGGTTCGTGAGGTTTCCTCTGACTATATGCCTTCCTTTACCATATTTTTAGATCAGAATGGCAGAATTACTGACATTGACACCATTCTGGATCTGCCGGAAGAAATCTATCGGGAGGCGGCCCGGATAGCCTGGCAAAAAGGAGCGAAGTCGCCAATCAGCCTGGAAGGCCGGCTCTGGATGTACTCCGTTAGCCCGGTGAGCATAACCCAAATCTATGAGGATGGACGTTCCGTTACCAACACCTCCGATAACAATTATCAGATTTCATTTCTGGACATTACGGATACACAGAAGACTTTACGGGACTTACTGATTACTTTTGTTTTTGTGGGCATTGCCATGCTGGCGGCCATTTTCCTTATAAGCCTTTATTTTGCCAACCGTTCCGTAGGACCCATCGCCTCCGCATGGGAGAAGCAGCGGCAGTTCGTCGCGGATGCTTCCCACGAATTAAAAACCCCGCTTTCGATTATCACGGCAAATTACGACGCGCTCTTAGCCAATCAGGACGAAACCATCCGGAGTCAGCATGAATGGCTGGATTATATGAAAATCGGCACTGACAGAATGGCAAAGCTGATAAACAGCCTTTTATTGCTTGCAAAAATGGAGGATGCAGACATTGAGGCACCCAAAGCACCTTTTGACATAAGCGATATCATCCATAGGGAAATTGCATCTATGGAGGCAGCGGCAGCCGAAAAAGGACTTTCTATATTGAAGCGGATTGGAACGGACATTGTTATCAACAGCGATCAGGAGATGGTTAGCCAGGTATTTACAATTTTATTAGAAAACGCTATCAAATATTCCGATATCAATGGGACAATTACGGTATCCTTGACAAAGAGCGGGCATAGTGTTATTTGTTCCGTCAAAAACAGCGGAAAAGGAATTGCAAAGGAAGACCTGCCCAGAATTTTTGACCGGTTTTATCGGGCTGACAAATCCCGTTCAGAGGATAGCGTTAGCTATGGACTTGGCCTGTCAATTGCCAAGGCAATGATTAATCGGCTTGAAGGGGATATTGCTGTCGAGAGCATAGAAAATGAATGGACCGTTTTTCGATTCACGCTCTACAATTCTATGTAAAATAATATCAGGGCGGCAGAAGGATTTTAAGGATGCAGTTCTAATTCATCCTTAAGCCATTTCTTTATTATTTTCATTTGGTGATCATATCTTTCCAGCTCTTTCATGGTTCCTGCTATTTGCTCTGCTCCAAGTACCTTCTCTTCCTCATCCGTACTTTCTATTCCTAATGCCCGTTTGCAGCTATATTCTAACCAGCCCAGCATACCGGCGTAGCCGCTGTCAAGCACACAATCCCAATCAACTGTTTTGATATTCATATGTTCCCGGTAAGCATGGAATAGTATTATGAATTTATCTTTATCCAGCCCGCCTTTACCGTCATTAGCCCAGTAATTTAAGACTTCCAACAGCTCTTGATATGGGTTTACATATCCTGCGGCTTCCCAATCAATGAAATATGGTATTCCCTGATCCCACATTACATTTTTGGGGTCCAAATCTCTATGGCTGATCACCATAAATTCAGACAATATGAGATTAGCGTCATTAACACGTTTGTTCCAATTAATTAACTTATCAATCATATAGGAATAAGCGTTAGCCCAGTCGGCATTCTGTTCTTTCCCTTTGTCAAAAAATTGCTGAAAGTTATAGATAACAGAATGGTTCTTATCTTTCTCAACTTCTGGTATGGTAATATCTAAATGATGAATTCTGCCTAAAGCATTTCCGATTGCATAACAATTTTTGCCCTGGATAGAGGGGGGAAAAATAGAGGTGCCTGTAATCCAATGAAATACCATATAATATTTATTGTTCGAATGCAGGATATGATGTCCCCCGAAATTTAACGCAGCTACCACTGGAAGATGCTTGGAAAAGGCATTTGCAATTCGTTCGGAATTGATCATATTCTCCATTACAAATTTTCGCTGCATAATGGAAGGATTAAGCCATTTTACGGCGTATACATTGGTTCCGGTGGTAACCTTAAACATTTTGTGCAGAAGTCCGCCTGAAATGCTGATAGGTTTTTCAATTACATTTCCAATTTTATAAGTATTAAATAAATCTTTGATATCATTATAGATTGCTGTATCATTCATTTTTACTCCTTCAGCTTATGCTATTTCGATTGGAACCATTGGGATTTGTCCAGCGGAGAGATTATTTAGGATATCAATGATATCATTTGTGAAAAACTCATCATCTGACTGTTTTATTTCATCTGCAGACCACCACTTGCCATCCAGCATTCTTGTGTTTTCACTTTCAGTCCAATTAGTATATGAGAAATCATTTCCATCGGCATAAACAAGAAAAAATCTCTCTTCGCATTGAGCTATTTCACCATTTTTTAAATAATAGACTGGATTTCTGTAATAAATTTGCTGGTAATCCCGGTTTATCTGTATGCCCAGTTCCTCAAAGACTTCTCTTTCAAGTGCCATATCAAAAGATTCCCCTTCTTCAAGCCCGCCGCCAGGAGTGATCCAAACTATATTACCTTTGATAAAATAGTCAAAATGATATTGAAATAAAAATATTTCATTCTTTTTATTCAAAATAATCGCTCTGCTTGATTTTCTTGTAATCATACGGCATTCCTTCTTTTAGCTTATCGGTGACTGGATTGACAATATGGTATCATGCCTTCATCGCCGATCTCTTTATCAATTAGTTCGTTTCCACAATGTGGACAATAGGTAAAATGCATTGTTCTCCTCCCTGTCTAAAGCGCGGTGCCTTTTGTAGGTATAAATAATCGGGACATGTCGGCACCCTCTAATTCAAGCAATTTTATCTTTGTATGAATGCCTCCGGCGTATCCTGTCAGGCTGCCGTTGGAGCCTACAACCCGGTGGCAGGGGATGATGATCGATATGGGATTATGCCCGACAGCTCCGCCTACCGCCTGACTTGACATACTTTTCTTGTTCATCTTTGCCGCCATCTTTTTGGCGATGTCGCCATAAGTGATAACCTGACCATATGGTATCTCGCATAAAATATTCCATACTTCCTGACGAAACCCGCCGCCGGCAGGAGCTAAGGGCAGTTCTGAACTATGGGGCTTTTCGCCGGCAAAGTATCTGTCCAGCCATTTTTTGGCGGTATCGAATATCAGCAGGCCATTGTTCTCCGGAATATCTTCGAAGATCGTATTGCCGTGATATTTTTGTCCGTCAATCCATAAGCCAACAAGATTATTTCCGTCACAGGCAAGTGTAATTGTTCCCAGGGGGGATGAATAAGTCGTTGAATAATACATGGTATACCTCCTATAGTGTGTTCCAAAGGTTGACGGTGGCATAGCTGCGCCAAGGCCGCCATGCTTCTGCCATTTTCAATAATTCCTTTGAGGTGTAAGGCTGTAATGCTTTTTTTACACCGGCATCTGTTTCAAGGAAAGCATCCGGCCATTCCATAGCACGCATAGCGATATATTGGGCCGTCCAGCTTCCAATCCCTCGAATAGACATCAGCTTTTTCATTTCTTCCTCCGGCTGGGCGCAAAGATCAAAATTGATTTCTCCCTGTACCAATGACCGTGCCAGTTCGTAAAGGGTATTTGACCGTGAAGCGATGACGCCCAGTGTACCAAGATGATCTTTAATAGCTCCGCCCAGAGCCAATATATCCTGGGGGGAAGGGAAGAGATGGGTTAATCCATCAATCCCGGTTTGTATAGGGGTGCCGTAAGTTTCAACAATCCTTGCCGCTAATGTGCTTGCGGCTTTCACGGTAATCTGCTGCCCAAGCACCGCACGTACTGCCATTTCAAAAGCGTTGAAGCATCCCGGTACACGGGTTCCCAAAATGCAAAGGCCGGGACGGATGCTGTTCATAACCTGAAGTGTTTCATACACCGCGCAGGGATCACAATATAAGTCAAATAAATGACGTATCCGTGCCAATACTTGGGGGAGTACGGGAAGTAAGGCTTCGCTTACAGTAACGGCCAATGCGTTCTTTTTAGGCCTGTGGCTCACCCTTACCCAACCATATATATGCTTACCCTCAGCGTTTTCCAAATGCACGGTGCGCATATATTCACCGTTTTTTACAACCTCGATTCCCATTATGGCACGTCCGGCAAGGAAGTTCAGCATTTTTTCCCAAGGATAGGGAGGGCGGTAACCCAATGCTAAAGTAATGTTGCCATTATGCTTTTCCTCCGAGGTACGTTTTCGTAAAGCTGTGGGCGAAAGCTTATACTTTTTTTTGAAAAGGTCATTGAAGCGGCGCAGGCTGCCGAAACCTGCCGCCATTGCAACGTCCAGAACCGGTAAATCTGTGTCCGTGAGCAGACTTTTAGCAAGGAGCAATCTGCATGTTTGCAAATATTGAATGGGTGACACATTATATTCTGATGTAAAGACCCGTCGCAGATGCCGGGCAGTACAACCGAGTTGTCCGGCTATTTCCTCCAAGTTCTGTCCGCTTCCGCAATTTTTTTCTAACAGTCTTGCTGCCCGGTAGACTAAATTAGCGGTAGCATCTGTGATTGAAGTGCCGGGGGCAAGCTCCGGTCTGCATAAAAGGCATGGGCGGTATCCGGCTTGCTCCGCTTCGGCGGCGGTGGGATAAAACGTGCAGTTTTCGGCTTTTGGCTGCCTTGCCCGGCACACCGGGCGGCAGTATATTCCGGTGGATGATATTCCTACAAAAAAACGCCCGTCAAAACGGGCGTCTTTTGCCTTAAATGCAGCATATAGGCCGCTATCATTATCTGGCATAATTCTTCGCTCCCTTATTTGAAGTTAATTTGATTATACCACATTCTACAGAATTATCTCGCTATTTTCGGACATGCTTTTGCGATTTTTATAATGTCCGGGCTTTGTAAAGGGCAGAGTTTGAGACATCATATATTTCCCTGCCTTCTCGTATCGTATCCGTAGCGATGAATGGTGAGCCGGTATGTTTTGATAGCTCATTCCAATAGCTATAATTAATATACCGTATTTTATTAATATCTTCACAGGTACACTCGGCCAAAATCCACCTGGATATGTAAGCAGCCTGACAAATAGTTAGGCCGAATTTTGCTCCGTGCCTTGCCGGAAACAGTTGGTCCTGGCATAATGTTTGCAAGCTCAAGCTTGAGAAATTGCATTGACTGTGTTACCATTTTATACAAGCCGAGGAGAAAGATATTTGTGAAATGATATTCAGCGGAATTTACATTTTAAGAGCGAATTCATATAATGGGCGGGGGTAATTATAATGGAAAAAAAACATATTAAAATAATCTTATTATCAATTGCTATAATTGCCATAGGATTTATTGTAGCGGTCACTGCAAATCATATTATAGGAGAATGGGCCTTTATTCCTTTAGCTATAGTATATTGGGCCTCAATTTTTATTGTCGTTAAGCCGACGAAAAAGAAATTGACGGAGATATTCAGATATCCGCTTAAAAGCTCTAGATATGTTCTTCTTGCTTTTGTTCCAGTATTATTTTGCATTGTTTCGTTTGCGTGGGGTATTCAATATATAAGCGGTGTTGTGCTGATTTTATTATGGATTTTATTTGCTATTGTGAATCCAATCGCCGAAGAAATGTTTTGGAGAGGCTATCTTCTTGATAATTTGAGCTGGAAACCGGCAATAAAAATCCTTTTTTCCTCTGCACTATTTCTTCTAAGCCATATGATGTGGGGTGTTTTTTCTATAACCATCAGGAGTTATATCATGATTATGCCCTTACTAATAATGGGGATAACATGGGGATATGTCTATCACAAGACAAAGAACCTAAAGTGGTGTATAATCGCACATTTTTTTGTGGATATTATGAATTTATCCATTTGGGTTTTCTTAAATATTTACATACCGCCCGTCATTCAATAAAGACTTCGTAGAAGCAGCAATTCATTTGGCTTCTGAGTTTTTAACGGCTGATAAATTAATGCAAATTTATGCAATGGCTGAACGATTTCAAGCCATGCACCGATCTCGATCTTCCCTTTCAAACGACTGCCTCCATACCGCTTAATCCTTGTTGTCTTATGCATTCCAACTCATTTTTACTAAAAGCTCCTGCTTGATATAAATTTAAATATTCTTCTGACACAGAAGCATTAAAGATACACATATCATCTGTATTTATTGTCACCTTAACGCCTGCATCAAACATTTTGCGAATTTGATGTTGTTTATAACTTTCACTTCTTTTCAGCATAATGTTGCTGGTCGGGCAGACGTGGCAGGTGATCTTATTATCGGATAAAAATTTTAAGAGAGAGGGATCTTCTACTGCATTTATTCCATGATGTATTTCGTTTAATTCCAGCTGTTCAACACATTCACGAATATGTCCTGCATGACCAAACTCGCCCGCATGTGCACGAAGTAAAAGATGATGTTTTTTGGCAATTCTGTACATCGGTATGATATCTTCTATTTTTCTTGAATTTTCATCTCCCTGCCAATCGACCGATTTAAAATACTTATAATCCAGAATATGCTCCAGCCTTTCACAATCCTGATTAATTCTGCCATGCCTGAACAAAACTAATTCCGGGAAAAAGTATGTATCGGGTATGAGCTTTTGATAATCATTCATTATATGGATAAAACAATCCATTCCACCAACTTGTTCTATCTCATCTAATCCATAGCTCATGGATAAGACTTTTACAGCATCACTTTTTGCTTGTATAAACGATGCCTTAACTCTTTCTAAATATCCGTTCAATCCTGTGTAATATTTTTTAATATTATTTTCAAACCAATACTGCATTTCTTGCAAAGACTGAAAAGGAGTAGAATTCGGTATTATTGAAATCCCTTTATTAGAGGCCAGATAATCTTGACTTCCGCCTCTGCCGACATGATTATGCAAATCACTTTTTGATACTTTACGCATCAATGATAGTGAATTATGATCGAGTGCCTCAAAAAATAGTTCTTTATCCTTTGATTTATCCATTAGATACCTCTCAGTGGGTGTGGATGCAACCATGTCTAACACAAGCTCTTCAAATTTATAGACGTTTGGTTCATTCGGTTTTATATACATACTGTCGGTAGAGAGATAGGGTATTTTCTTCTCAACTACGTGAATAGGTAAGTCATACTTTGCAATATCCATCAGTTTGTCTAAGCGAAATAAATAATTCAGGATAACTCCAAAAGCATAGCATAAGTCACCATTCTCTTTTCTCGCGTGAACCCATTCCGTTAGAATTCAACAAGCATCGTTTGAGTCAAAGACTATAAGCATTCATATATAAGACTCCTTCAGTATCCTGCCAATTGTCCCGGAACTATCATTGACGAACCGTTCCATCTCGTTCTCGCTTAAATAGATATATTCTCTTTCTAAATTCTCCCTTTTACTGCTATAAAAACTGGAAATATATTGTCTTCTGAGATCAAATGCATCTTCAGAGAAGAACTCGATATATTTATTATGGAAGTTAATTGCGTTTTTATAGATGGAGAAAGCTCTGAAATCAGGATTTTTCTTAATATAGAGAAAGTCAAGGTCATACCAGTCTTTTTTTAATGTCCAGATCCACTCTGTTCTGTCTTTGTCATACAGAGCTTTAAATTTGTCCTTGCAGGGCCGAACGATTTGATCGACCCATAATATATCCGTGAGAAGATGGGTCAGATAACCCAGATAAAAAGATTTCTGTTTCATATTGTATCGTGTTCGGTGTTCCGCAGAAAAGAACATCTCCACATATTCATGCAAGTGAATATTCTTTAGACCATCCTGGTCCGTAGTTTTAAAGTGCGAAATATCTCCGCTGGGAGTAAAGACAGACCAGTCATCATTGGGTATACCGCTGTCAGGGGCTATATTTCCGACCACAAATTCTGTGAAGGAAAGGTTATCTATTTCATCCAGCAATTGATCTGCTATTCGTAAGTGTACCATCCAGGAGGCCATTTTGATCCTTCCTCTCTTCAATTATAAATCACGTCATTTTTGATAAGTCCATCAAATTGATTTTAATAAAATACATCTGTGCATTGCTTTTTTATTACGGTGCCAATATTCTTGCCTTCAATAATATGAAATATAGCATTTTTATCTTTTCCATCATATAAATACATCGTGAGCCCAAATTCCTCGGCCAGCATAAATGCAGCTGCATCGCAGGCTTTAATTTTTTTTGAAACACAGGTGTCATAACTTAACTGTTGGTAGCGTTTAGCGTTTTTATTAAGATGGGGGTCTGAATCATATACACCGTCTATACTTTTTGCCATAAGCAGCATATCTGCTTCAATTTCTATGGATTTCTGTACTGCCGGATAGTCAGTTGACACAAAAGGGTTTCCTATTCCTCCGCCAAAAATAATCACATAATTGTCTTCTAACAGTTTTATAGCATCTTTCCTGTTATAGATATCTGTAATTCCGCCTAGCAGCATTGGCGTCATGACCTTGGAATGTACACCGACTTTACTCAGCTTATTACGAAGCATAAGTGCATTGGCTACTGTAAATAACATTCCCATTTCGTCAGCATCCGGCCTATCTATTTCCCAATTCTGGGCATCGCGTCCTCTTAGCAAATTACCGGCTCCAATAACGATAGCTATTTGATAACCTTCCTCTTTTATTTTTTTTATTTCATCGCAGATATTATCAATAACAGTTTTATCATAAATTGATTGATGATCTCCACTTAATGTTTCCCCAGAAACTTTAATCAGAATTCGCTTACCATTCATAACCTAATCCTCCGAAACTAATTTATTGGTTTAAATCATAGTTATAAGAACCTCGGCAGTTATTTCATAGCATTAGTTATTGGTCTTTAAATTATCAAATAGCGGATAAAAAAATAAAACTTCATTGCCATAATTAATATACTATATATCGATACAGGTATCAATTATAATTTTACTATTGCTTTCTGAGTGAGGTTCGCTTAAACTAGTGAACTATAACTTGTGACTAGGAGAGAGTATATTGAAGACGATTGATATGACCACCGGAAATGCGACGAAGAAAATCCTGCTGTTTTCCCTTCCTATTTTTTTAGGCAATGTTTTTCAGCAGGTTTACAGTATGTCCGACACCATTGTAGTCGGACGCTTTTTGGGAAAGGAGGCGTTGGCGGCAGTCGGCGCATCCTCCGCGCTGGTAGTTTTTATAAACGCGATATTGATTGGATTATGTATGGGAAGCGGTGTGCTGTTTGCAGAGCTATATGGTTCCAAACGCTACAAAGAGCTGTCGGCGGCCATATCAACCTCGGCGATTTTTATTTTCTCCGTAACGGTATTCATCGCGGCGCTTTCCCTGCTTTTCCTGGACCCTCTGGTCCGCCTGTTCCAGGTGCCGGAGGACGCTCTTATGCTTTCCAAAAACTATTTGAGAATTATATTATCCGGCCTTCCCTTCCTGTTCTTATACAATATGGCAGCCGCTGTTTTACGTGCCATGGGGAATTCCAAAACACCGCTGATTTTCCTCATTACAGCCTCTGTGATCAATGTGGCCTTTGATTTTATACTGGTTATCTGCATTCCCATGGGAGTAAAGGGCCCTGCCTGGTCCACCTTTGCGGCACAGGTACTTTCCGGGATGCCCTTGTGCATTTATGCGGTGAAAAAGCTGGGATTTCTTAAGCTTCGACTGAGCTTTAAAAAGGAGATGTTCAATAAGGTTGCCAAGTACTCCATCCTCACCTCCCTGCAGCAATCCATCATGAACTTTGGAATCCTGCTGGTGCAAGGGCTGGTGAATTCCTTCGGTGTTATTGCAATGGCGGCTTTCACAGCGGGGGTGCGAATTGATACCTTTGCCTATATGCCTGCCCAGGATTTTGGAAACGCATTTGCAACGTATATCGCACAGAATAAGGGGGCAGGAGAGGAAGGGCGTATTAAAAGCGGCTTTCAATCGGCCATCCTCTGTGCCACCATATTCTGTGCCGTGATATCCGCGGGAGTGTGGCTGTTCGCCCCGCAGCTGATCAGCCTCTTTGTGCCTGGGGATGCGGCGGTGATAGCGGCAGGGGGACAATACCTGCGGATTGAAGGCACCTTCTATATACTGATCGGATATTTGTTTTTACATTATGCCTTTTACCGCGGCCTTGGACATTTTAACACCTCGATAGTTCTGACGGTGGTTTCTCTCGGCATAAGGGTGGCTCTGTCCTACAGCCTGGTCTGGCTGGGCTTTGGGCTGCAAAGTATCTGGTGGAGTATTCCAATCGGCTGGGCGCTGGCAGATATTGCAGGCTTTGTCCGGTATTGGGGGCTGAAAAAGCGTAACAGCCTGCTTCCCCCGGCATGATAATGTCCAGGGGAGGTGCAGGTCAGTGGTTCTCCACCGGAAGCTTCACCATGACCTTTGTGCCGGAGCTGGGCAGGCTCTGTATCTCCAGCCCGTATTCCTCGCCGTACTTGATCTTGATTCTCTTATTCACATTTCTAAGGCCGATGCTGCTAAACAGATTATTCCGGTCGTTAATGTAATCATTCAGGTCCCGGGCTAATTCCTCGGTCATACCCTTGCCGTTATCCGTGATTTCAAAAACCAGCAGCTTCTTGTCCTGCTTGTATCCGCTGACAGTAATCAGGCCCCCGGAGCGGATATCCTTCATCCCGTGATAAATCGCATTCTCCACAATGGGCTGGAGGATCAGCTTGATAATATAAATAGAATACAGCTCGGGAGCGACGTGAATCTCAATGCCGTATACAGATTCAAAACGAATCGCCTGAAGCTGGATGTAGTTCTCCAGGTTGTCAAGCTCCTCCTTTACAGTGACCTCGGCTTTTGTCTTGTTCAGCCCGTATCGCAGGATGCTGCCCAATTTGTATGCCATCTCCGAGGTGGTGCTGTCATCGTGGATGGTAGCCATCATGCTGATGGATTCCAGGGTATTATAGATGAAATGCGGATTAATCTGGGATTGCAGCATCTGGAGCTCCAGCTCGCTCTGACGGATTTGCTCGATATAAACCTCCTGGATCAGGCTGTTGATCTTGCTCGTCATGGAGTTGAAGGATTTTGCCAGGGTGCCGATCTCGTCCTTGCTATTAACATTGATCTTAATGTTAAAATCACCGTTTTCCGCCAGCTTCATTAAGGATACCAGTTTCTTTAAAGGGCGGGCGATCTGGGAGGATACGAGGAATACCAGCAGCAGGGAAATGAGGATCAGCAGGGTGATTGCCAGCACGGTAGTGATCTGCATCCGCTCCAGGTCGTGGAACATTTCCTCATAGGGGATGAGGCTCACGATTCTCCATCCGCTGTAATTCGAGATCAGGGATGAGGTCATGTATTTCTGGCCGTTGATATAAATGGTCTTCTCCTCTTCCGGCGAATCCCGGCTGACATCGAGGAGGTCGCCGGAGGCGGTGGCAGCAATATTCTCCTCCTGAGTATCATAAATCACATAATCATCATGAAGAATAACAATGCGGTGGTTCTGGGAGGCTTTCATATTATCGCAGACCTCCCGGAGATAGTCGGTTCGCGTATTGACCACAAGGATTCCGATGACCTTGCTGCTCTCAAAGCGGACAATTCCTCTGGAAATGCCGAAGACATAGACCGGATTCTTCTCAAGGGACACGTAAGGAAGCTCATAGGTATCCAGAATAACCGGCTTTCCGAACAGCTCGATGCTTTTCTGGAACCAGGGCTCCTCCGCCGGGTTCATGATATTATAGACCGGTGTGCGGACCTTATAATCGCCGACGCCGGAGAGGTTATAGACATAGCAGGCTTCCACATTGCTCTTATATGCATGGATTTCTTCAAACATCTGTCCGTTCATCAGCTGGAAATCTCGGGATATAACACCGGTTTTATTGAAATCCTCCAGGCTTCGGAGATAGGATTTGTCATTCTGCTTATAGGTAAGGGGAATCTTCGTTATATTGGCAATATCAATCAAATAGTCGTCTATTTTGCTGAGGGCCTGATGATTCGTCTGATTGACCGAGCTATAGATGGATACGGTTTTCTCCTTGGAGAAGATCATGAAATTCATAATCGGTATGCTGAGCACGGCGATAAACAGGGAAATGATGATCAGGGACAGACGAAAGAAAATGGATTTATTATTATAAATGGACAGTAATTTTCTAATCATGGGTAAGCTTCCTCTCCGTCGAAAAGATTCCTATTTTAAACAAATGACCAAGGTTGTTGCAAAATGGAAGAACTATTTGTTACTATTGTACAAAAAAGAAGTTGTAAAGGCAAGAGGTATCCATTATAATAAATAAATAAACCTTTGGGCTGGCTCAAGATGAAATGGATGGAGGAAGTCATGAACATTTTTATTGCTGATGATGATCAGATAATCAGAAAGGGTCTGCGAAGCATTATTGAAAAAAGCGATCTGAATTGTACTGTAGTCGGTGAGGCATCCGATGGAGAATTGGCTCTCCAGGAGATGGCGGAATGCGGCAAGGTGGATTTGCTGATTACGGATATTCGGATGCCGATCATGGACGGCCTGGAGCTGATTAAGAAGATCAAGGAACAAAATCTGTTGATGAAAGTCATTGTGCTGAGCGGCTATGATGAATTCAAATATATCAGGAATGCCTTTGTTGACGGTGCAGTTGACTATCTGCTGAAGCCCATTAATAAGAAGGACCTAGTTGAGGTGGTGCGCAAGACACAGGAGGCCATCGAGCAGGACGCCGCAAGGGAGCTTAACCGGAAGGAAAGCCATCAGATTCTGGCTGCCAATACGCTGAAGCAGATTTTCCATATACCGGCCAGGGAGAAGGAGGAGGAAGAAAAGCTGCTGGGCAAAATCGGCTTGAATCTGGAGAACTCCTATTATTTCGTCATGGTATGCCGGATCGATAATTATTATAAGCAGAACATGGAACGGATGATCTATGAGGGAGCCCTGGAGGTCATATACGATCGGATGGAGGATGCCATCCGGGAGATACAGGGCCCTCATGTGCTGCAATATATCAATAACACGGAGATCGTCTATCTGGTTTATTCGGAAGAGGAGCTGGATGCCAATGCGGTCTCGGAGCACATTTATGCCAAGGTATGCGAGGTCCATATGGAGGACACCACCTACACCCTTGGGGTGGGGAATGTCTATCACGGACTTTCCGGGATTCGCAGGACTTACCAGGAGGCGCAGACGGCGGCTGACGCGCGGTTTTATCTGGGGAAGAATCACCGCATCGAATACCATGAGATCGAGAGCAAGCTGATTGACATAAATTACAACCTGGAGCCCTTGGTGGAGAAACTGACCCAATACATCGAATTGTATGATTATATCAACTGCAAGAAGCTGCTGGAGCAGACCTTCCTTGATTTATGCTACCTCACCCCCTTGAAGTTCAGGAAGTATATGAAGGATATGCTGGAGCTGCTGATTCTCCGGGTCAAGGATTTTCAGGAGGCGGTGCTGTGCTGCGCCTATGAGTATGGGTTCTTCCTGGAGAATATCAATACATACAATGAGCTGAGAACCTATATGAGCTATCTGATCAAGGATGTGATCGAATATATCAGGAGCGAGCGGGAGAAGAGAAGCAAGAACCGGATTGAGCTGGCGAAGAAATATATCTCGGAGCATTATAAAGACAACATCACGCTGAATGATCTGGCGGAATATGTGGAGCTGAACGCCTCCTATTTCAGCAATTTATTCAAGACGGAGGTGGGCACCAATTTCTCCGATTACCTGCTGGAGGTCAGAATGCGGGCCGCCAGGACGCTGCTGCGGGACCCCACCATCAAGGTATACGAGATCGGATGCATGGTGGGCTATGAGGACGCGGTTTCCTTCGGGCGGGCCTTTAAGAAGAGCGTGGGGATTTCTCCGAAGGAATATCGCAACACGGTGTATTGATTCCGGCCCAGCAGAGTGCTTGCGGCCTGATTTAATGATATTGCGTAAGGAACGGCAGCAGGATAACTATAAAATAACAGCGGGGCTGAAATTTGCTTCGTGCTAATTCAAACAGCCTGGTTGATTTGAAGGAACCGGCATGGAAGTGATGGAATAATTCATCGCTGCCATGCCGGTTTTTGTTGTTTGTTTAGCTAAAGATTTGCATATAAAACCAAAGAGGAGCAATTAATTTACAGTTCAGAACATGCTATGATATCGGAGAGGTGAGTTAAAAAATATATTTGTTATCAGGAGGAGTATCAGAATGAAGGAACCAAAGATTCGATATTCAAGCAAGCCCGTGATCGTGCCGCAGGAGGGTTGTTCCTGGGCGGACACCATGGTGCTGAATCCGGCCATTGTCCGGGAGCAGGACAGCAATACCATACATATGCTCTTCCGGGCAACCGGCCCCTGGCCCCAGAAGAACCTGAGAGGTCTGTCTGATCCCTATCCCATCTTCCTGGGATATGCTGCAAGCGAGGATAACGGGGAGACCTGGGTGGCTGATTTTAGCAGACCGGCCCTGGCCCCCGCGCTGGAGTATGACGTGGACCGGATGTATATCAAGGATATCTATGGAAATCAGGTGGTCAACTATGCCAACGGGTGCATCGAGGACCCCAGAATCTTTTTGCTGGAGGGAGAGTACTATATGACGGCGGCCTGCCGGATGTTCCCGCCGGGCCCCTACTGGGAGGGAGACAGGAGAAGGGACAATCTGCCGGATTGGGCCATGAAGGAGGACAATCCCTTCGGCTCCGCCGCATCTAAGAATGATACGACAACGGTGCTGTTTAAATTGGATCTGGAGCAGCTGAAGAAACAGAACTATGAACGGGCCTTCGCCTATGTGTGCGTGTTGACGGACGGCAATGTGACGGATAACCGGGATGTGTTCTTCTTCCCCAACAAAATGATGATTCGCGGAAAGTTACAGTATGTCATGCTGCACAGACCGGATCATCCCGATGTTTTTGAGGCGGGGAGAGGAATAAAGAAGCCCTCCATGTTTCTTGCGGCGGCCGGGGAGCTGGGGGATTTCACAAGCGATAAGGCGATTCATGAGCTGCTGGCCGTGGGCATCTTTGACTGGGAGGAGGAGAGAATCGGAGCCAGCTTTCCGCCCATCCCACTGGATAACGGGGAGTGGCTGGTATCCTATCATGGGAAAAGCCTGCCGGACTATGGGTATACCCAGTCCTTCATGATATTGAAGAAGCAGGAGAATGACTTCCCTAAAATTATTCACAGATGCTCCAGCCGTCTGATGTATGCCAAACAGGACTGGGAGCTGCCGGATAAGTTTGCCTGTCCCTGCATCTTTACCACCGGCGGGATTGTAAAGGATGATGAATTGATTATGTCCTACGGGGCGGCGGATCAGAAGGTGGGGATTGCCTGGGCCTGCTTTGACGAAATTCTTGATTATGTACGTTCCTTTGATTCTCAGGGAAATCCCCTGGACTAAAGGAGAGAAAGGAGAATGGGGGCCGGTGCTCCGGTTCTCCTTGCTTTATAAAAGGAGAGGAGTATTGCAATGAAGAGTAGGAAAGGGAGAATCACAGTTATGATCCTGCTGCTTGCCGCGCTGCTGGGGATGCTCGGCTGCAACGCGGGAACAGGACGAACGCCAGATAAGAAAGAGGCAAATACCAAAGATACGAATACGGAAAGTACAGATACGAAAGCTGAGAATGCGGAAGCCGTAGATACAGGGGTTGCAAATACAAAAGAGGATGGAGCAGCAGGATTTCTAAACAGGTATCCGGAGATCGAGCTGGATACCTCAGAAGGCAGACGGTTTGAAACCGTATTCGAGGATTACATCAAGGTAGACGGCACAAAGCTGATGGATGGGACAAAGGAGCTGAAATTCGCTTCTCTGAACTATCCCCAGGCCACCTCGGACACATCCTGGGAACAGGCCAATGCCCTAAAGACAATCCATGCCATGGGCGGCAAGGTCACCAGAACCTATACAATTCCTGTATATAACGGCAATAATGCTGGAAGGGCTTATGTAACAGGCGTGGACGGGAGCGGCAAGCTCACCTTTAACGAGGGCGCCTTAAATCAGCTGGACAGCCTTCTGGCTCTAGCCAATCAATACGGTGTCCGTGTTATTATTCCGCTGGTGGATCACTGGCACTGGGTCGGAGGTATGGACGGTTATCTCAGGCTGGCCGGGATAGGGATGGGGCATCCGTCCAGCTTTGACACGAAGGCATGGGAATTTTACACGAACCCAAAAGCAAGGGATTACTTTAAGCAGATGATAACCCATTTGATGGATCGGACGAACTCCGTATCCGGCATCAAGTATAAGGATGATCCTGCGGTCCTGTGCTGGGAGACCGGCAATGAGATCGCGGCCTATGATGAGACCGGCACGAAGTTCCCCCAGGAATGGACCACGGATATCGCGGCCCATCTGAAAAGCACGGGAATCCGCCAGCTGGTGCTTGACGGCAAGATGGATGCAACCGCAGAATCCTTAAAGGACCCCAATGTGGATATTTTGGGAAGCCATTATTATACCGGACATTTCCCCACCAAGACGAAGAATGACACCTGGCTGTCCTTCAATAACGGCCAGGGCGGCGCGAAGCAGATACTGGGCAGTGACGGCCAGCCCCTGCCGGGAAAGCCCTTTATCCTGGGAGAGTTTGGCGCCTACACAAGGGTGGAGCAGGTAAATGAGGTCTTTGATGCCGGGCTTGAGGCCGGCGCCAACGGAATGATGATGTGGAGCCTGAGGGCTCATAAGGACGGCTACGGGTACTATTTCCACCCGGAAAATCCGGGGAACTGGGCCGCTTACCACTGGCCGGGCTTCCCGTCAGGGGATTATTATGATGAAACCAGAATTGTAAGAAGCATCTTTGCCTATGCCAGCCTGCTGAACGGGGCCGCGGATACGATAGAAGAGGCCAGGGCTCTTCCCATTCCTCCCCCGGAGACCGGGGAGGCACCGCTCCTATATGAGATCAAGACAGTCGGCGACATCCAGTGGCGGGGTGTGGTCGGCGGAGCCTGGTATGAGATAGAGAGAGCCGAAGGACAGAACCCCGGGGAGGGCGATTGGCAGACCATTGCCGATGAGAGGGATTATGTATACGATTCGGGACGAAATTGGGAGGAGAAAGCAAAGCCCTGTATTGCCGGTTACCATGATGAGACGGCGGTCACAGGCAGCGCATACTCCTATCGTCTGAGGGCCTGCAACGAATCCGGCGCGGGAGCCTGGTCCAATGTGGTCACGGTGGCTTCTGCGGAGCATATTGTGGCGGACCCCCTGGATATGATCGCGGTATCAGGCCAAGATCCGAATCCCACAGAAATCCGGAATGTCTACAGCTATGATCATTCGGAAAATGTAACAACCTTTGACGGTGCGCTTTGGAACGCTTCCGACACAGAGGGCTACATTGCCTATAACGCGAAGATTCCTATGACCGCCATTGAAATCAGGACAAAGAACATCCCGGATAAACAGCCAAGGGTCCTGGTGTCAAAGGATGATATAACCTATGCCGAGGTCCCGGTGACCGGTTCTGCTTCCGTCTATGGAGCGGATGCGCTGCCTGCGGGCACCTATTTTGCAAGAGTATATATTTGGGGGAATAACGCCTGCGTCCTGGAAGAGGTCAAAACGGTATATACCTATACGGGAAATCAGGAGGAGGTCTATCTCGCCCAGATATTAGACAAGAATATACTGCTTCAGGATGAGGACTTCAATCCGTCAAAGCCGTTATATGCCCATAAGTCTCCGAACCTGGAGAGAATCACCGACGGCGGTATTGAGGGGCTGGCGGCCGCTGACGGCGGGGAAGGCGTGCTGATCTATAAAACCGCAGCGGATATGACCTCCTACCGTGTAATAGCCTATATGAAAAAGGGAGCAGAGCTTAAGGTGGAGGTATCTGCGGACGGCGTTATCTATGAGAAGGTTTCCGCATCCGGGGAAGGAAAAGCGGAGGGCGCATATTCGAAGTATGTTTTTGCCGATACAGAGCCATCCTCATCCGCCCGCTATCTCAGAGTGACTTATCCGGCAGGCAAGGGCGGCGCCATAGTGAAATCGGTGGAGGTGGGCTCCGGTTCCAAGAGGATTCCCATGCAGGATAAGGCTCCGGTGAATGTCCTGGAGGACGGCGAATTCTACTTTGGCAGCGATGCAAGGCTGAATGCGGCATACACCGGGAAGGCGTCTGAGGCGGCGAAACCTCTGCCGGATCTGGACTTCACAGAATATGATGTGTTATTTGCCTGGGTGAAGGGGGATAAATCGGGCAATACCCTGACCCTTTCCCTGACGGATAAAAATAATGTGGTTTGGAGCGGAGAAAAGAAGCTGACAGAGGACACGGGCGAGATGGTGAAATTTGATTTCAAGGATCTGACCGCCTCTGTGCCCGGCGCGGTGAGGGACTTCTCTGCGGTGAAGGGCTTCGGAATGGGAATTAGGGGGGCTTCCGGGGTTTCCCTGGTATTGGATCAAAGGAATTACTACACCGGCAACTATGGAGTAGGCCTAAGCTATAAGAAGGGGACAGACTCTGTGATATATCTGGATAACATTTACGTGGGAAGCCTGACCAAGGTGGATGATTATGAGGGCTATAACGGAGCGGATTCCCTATTGGAGGAAAATTATACGAGAAATGGCGGCGGCGGGATGTTGAAGCTGAGCCTTGACCCTGACATGAAATCCGAGGGGGCCTATGGGCTAAAGCTGGAGTACGATTATCAGAACAAAGGCTATGCAGGCGCGACGAAGAAGATGGATTACCTGAATCTGAAGGATTATGACGGCTTCAGGGTCTGGTATACCGGAGACGGCTCCGGCAATTCCCTGACCTTCCAGGTCAAGACTTCGGACGATGTGTACTGGGAGTACATCGGCTATCTGGAGGGAACACAGGCCGTTGAGCTTGACATACCCTTTGATGAGTTTGCGGCGCCGAGCTGGGCCCCCAGAGAGGGAACCTTGGATAAAAATCTGAATATTATCGAATTTTCCATTTACACCAATAAGGTGGGAATCGGACCCGAGACAGGAACTATATACTTTGACGATATCAGGGGGGTGAACTTCATAAAGGAACGGGAATAAAGGAAGCCCTCTGCTACACCTGGGCAAATAAAAAAATGTTGAGAAATACAAAACACAGTGGTTTCAAATCCTTCAAAAATCGGCTATGATAGTAACAGAAGTTGCAGCTTGTACTACCGTTCCAGAAAAAATAAGAGGAGATGTGAGTATGAAAAAAATTACAGCATGTTTTTTGGTTCTGGCTCTTGTTCTGACTTCCTTCGCTGCCTGCAGTAAGAAGCCGGAAGCGCAGAAAACGGAGCCGACCAAGGCTGCGGGAAAGGGCGGTTCCACAGAGGGACCGAAGGATACCGCCGCCCCGGAGGGAGAGGAGGAGGCTCTATCCGGCAGGATTGTGATTGCCACCAATATGACCAATGTAGTTGACACCACCTTGAAGGATTTAGCGCAGGGCTTCATGGATGCGCATCCCGGGACAGAGATTGTATACGAGGCGATCAAGGATTATGAAACAGTGGTTGCCACCCGTATTTCCGGAGGGGAGGCTCCCGATCTCTTTATGTCCATTAACGGCATGACCCTGGATACCCTGGCGGATTATTTCCTTCCCCTGGATGACCTGGGCATTCATTGGGATGACATCCTGTTCTCAAGAAATAATACCGGCAGCGACGGTAAGATTTATGCCATTTCCGACAGCGTAGGCTATACGGGGATCGTATATAACAAAGCGGCCTTCCGGGCGGCAGGCATTGCAAGCGTTCCCAGGACCATGGAGGAGTTCTGGACCGCCTGCGGGAAGCTGAAGGCAGCAGGAATCATTCCCATGGTTACCGCGTTCAAGGATATCTGGCCTATCTATCCCTGGTGTGACTGGAATATCGCCCAGCTGTCACTCAACGGCGATTCCAGAGGAAAGAACCTCTATGTGGAAAGGGATGAAATCTATGATGAGACCGTACTGTATTTCATGAATATTCTCCGTGAGATGAACAAGAGGGGTTATCTCGAGGCGGATATCATGTCTGCAAACTGGGATCAGCTGAAATTGGATATGGCTCAGGCCAAGGCAGGTATGTTTTATATAGAGACCTGGTTCCCCCAGCAGGTGGTTGACGCCGGGGCGAAGCTGGAGGATGTGGGCATGTTCCCCTTCCCGGAGGCAAAGTATGTATATTCCACCTCCGGCAAATCCTACGGTGTGTCCAAGGATTGCGAGAATCCGGAGCTGGCGAAGGCTTATTTAAAATATATGGTCGAGGGCGGGAAGCACGCCACCGCCATTTCCACAATCCCTGCGGATACCACGGCGCAGATTGAAAATGTATTTGCAGCGGAGCTGATGTCCTATGGCGTACCCGCGGGAGAGAGCGATATGACGGTAACTGCCTTCTGGGACATCAAAAACCAGATTGAGCTGGATGACCAGAGCTTTTTGCTGTCCTATGTATTGGAGACGGACGATGCAAAGGCCGGGGCGCTCTGTGATGAATGGAATGTGAAATGGGCCCAGGCCCGCAAGGAAATTGTAAAGAAATAACGAAATCAGTATAAAGCATTTTCTGCTGCATTTTATCCGAAAGCTAAAGTGCAGCAGAAAATCTATCAGGGAATGAGGACTATCTATGAAGAGTAAAACAAAGGACAGAATTACAATAACGGGATTTCTGCTGATACCGGTCATACTGCTGATTTTGTTTTCCTATTATCCGCTCTATAAATTAGTGCAGATTAGCTTATCCAGCTGGAATGGAATGACACCTGAGATTGAGTTCATCGGTTTTCGAAACTATAAGGATATTCTCAGCGGCAAGGAATATCTGGCGTCCATATGGAACAATATGGCCTATGTGATCACCGCCATTATACAGCAGTTTGTAGGTTTGTTTCTGGCAATACTGCTGGACAGCAATTTAAAATTGAAAAAAACATTCAGGGCAATCATTTTCATGCCGTATATCATCAACGGCGTGGCAGTTGCTTTCATGTTTAATTATATGTATGACTTCACCAATTCCCCGGTGAATGTGCTGCTGAAGGCCATTGGGCTGGAGAAGCATGTAATTCGCTTCATCAGCATGGATTACAGCTCTAACTTTTCCCTCTCCTTCATCAGCTTCTGGAAATACATTGGCTTTACCATGGTGATCTTCCTTGCGGCCCTGCAGTCCATTCCCAGGGAAATCTATGAGGCGGCCAGGGTGGACGGAGCCGGGTTCTTCCAGCTGATACGGCATATCACCTTCCCCAATATCAAAAACATGTTTCAGATCTCTGTTCTATTAAGCATTAACGGCTCCCTGCAGGCTTATTTTGAGCCTTTCGTCATCACCAAGGGCGGGCCCAACGGAAGAACCGCCACGGTGATCGTAAAATCCCTGGAGCTGGCCTTCCAGTATAAGAAGTTCGGCAAAGCGGCGGCTTTGGGAGTGGTCTTGCTGCTCATCATTCTGGTGATCGTGGGGGTGCAGAGAACGTTTTTAAAGGAGCGTGATAAATAGCAATGAATATGAAGATCGTTCCAATCAGAAAAGGGAAGGAAAGCTGTTTTGCGGAAACCGGCACCTTTCGGATCGTAAATCCGGCGGGAAAATTCCTGTGTTATTTCTTATTGCTGTTTTTTCTGTTCCTGGTCCTGGCTCCCATGGTGATCATATTAAATGTTGCCTTAAAGGGAAATGCGGAGTACATGGAGAAGGGCGTGTATTCCCTGCCGGAGAATCTGTTCAACTTCAGTAATTTTATCAATGCCTTTCAGCTGGGGGGCTTTGGTGAAGGCTTTAAGAATACCCTCCTGCTGGTGGCCTTCAGCGTGCCTGCCGCGGTTATCTTCGGCACGATGGTGGCATATGCTCTGGGGAGATTTGAGTTCAGGATGAAGAAGATCCTTTTTGCGGCCTTCCTCTTCCCCACCTTCGTCCCCACCATGACGGTCACCATCGCTACCTTCACGCTGATTAAGAGCCTGGGGCTGTATAATTCCTTTATGGCCGGAGTGTTGTTATATATCGGGACGGATATCATGCAGATTTATATCTTTCTGCAATTTATCAATCAGATTCCCGTGGCGCTGGACGAAAGCGCGCGGATGGACGGGGCCTCCAGACTGAAGATTTACCGCAGCATCATCCTGCCCCAGTTAAAGCCCGCCATCGCCACCACGGTTATACTGAAGCTGCTGGGCATTTACAATGATTTTTTTACCCCCTATATGTATATGCCGAAAATAAAAACGGCGGCCACTTCCCTTAACACCTTTGCCGGGGACCGGATGGCGGACTGGCCCCTGATGTCGGCAGCCATCCTGTTGATCGCGATTCCTACCATCCTGCTGTACATTTTCCTGCAAAGCTATATCATCAGCGGGGTGGCGGAGGGAGCCGTAAAATAAAGAAGGATTTTCAAAATGCCGGGCCGGGCGGCTGGGAAGGAATACCCGGATATTCGAGGAAGCAGTAGAGATATTCACAGCTTAATAAATAAAAGGAGACCGGCTTTGACCGGATTTCCAGGAAAGAGGTCAGAATGAGTGAAGTAAGAATAATTGGAACCGGAGTAAAAAATATTCCATGGCAGGAGAAGCCGGAGGGCTGCGGGGATGTTCTGTGGAGGCACACGGAAAATCCTATCATGGGAAGAAACAAGACCGCCAGGTCCGCCAGGATATACAACAGCGCAGTATTGCCCTATAACGGGAAATTCGTCGGAATATTCCGCGCTGACCACAAGGACGGAATCCCCCAGCTCCATGTGGGCTACAGCGAGGACGGCATCAAATGGGAGCTGGAGGATGAGGATATCCATTGGGTGGATGAGGAAGGAGAGGAATATAACACGGGTTACGCCTACGATCCCCGGCTGGTGGAGCTGGAGGACAGGTATTACATCCTGTGGTGCACAGATTTTGGCGGCCCTACCATCGGGCTGGGCGTTACGGAGGATTTCAAAACCTTTGTACGTCTGGAGAATTCCTTCATCCCCTTTAACCGCAACGGCGTTCTCTTTCCGAGGAAGATCAACGGACATTATGCCATGCTGAGCAGGCCAAGCGACAGCGGACATACGCCCTTCGGCGATATTTTTCTCAGCTATAGCCCGGATCTTACCTTCTGGGGAAGGCACCGCAGAGTCATGACCAGCGGGCACACCTGGTGGCAGGGAACCAAGATCGGGGCAGGGGCGGTTCCCATTGAGACAACGGAGGGCTGGCTGCTGTTCTACCATGGAGTGTGCGGAACCTGCAACGGTTTTGTCTACAGCATCGGGGCGGCCATTCTGGACCGGGAGAACCCGGCAAAGGTCTTGTACCGGACGAAGGACTATATCATGACGCCGGAGGCCGACTATGAGGTGAGCGGCTTCGTGCCCAATGTGACCTTCCCCTGCTCCGCCTTATTCGATGCTGATACGGGGAGAATTGCGATCTATTATGGGGCTGCGGATACCTGCCTGGGGATCGCATACGCCAGAGTAGAGGAATTGGTTGATCATGTGAAGAATAACTCCTATCTTCTGCCCGGAGATGGGGTAGAATACCGTTAAGGAAGATATAACATTTCACTTGGTGGGGAGTGAATATTATATATTTCGGAAGGAGCCTTCGGGCTCCTTTTTCAGTGTCACGGTGTCAGGCACCACGTTTTCGTTGCACATATTGGTACCAGGCACCAAAGAATAGCATATAAAAACAAAGTATTGTAATTTTGTCCATACTCTTTTTTTGTTACGATATCCCTTATAGTTTAGAAATCAACAGTGGAGGATGGACAATGAACAAGAAAAGAGTGGTTTATATTTTAGTATTTATTTTGACTATAACATTATTCGCGGCGTGTTCAAAGAAAGGGAAAACGGAACAGCCTGTAACTGATGATACAGAATCAAAACAGTCGGCTGAAGTAAAAGAAGAAGGGAAAGAGGAAGAGAAAGAGGATAAGAAAGAGATTGTATATCAAGAGGACGAGGTAATCGGTATTAAGAACCTTGCAGCAGGTAAAGCGGTTACCGTATCTTCCACGGAAAGCGGTGAGCGCCTTGGTAAATATGCGGTAGACCAGAATGAAAAGACAAGATTTTCTTCCGCTTATGAAGACAATCAGTATCTCATCATTGATCTGGGGGAAGAAATCACCTTCCATTATATCATGCTTTTATGGGAAGCTGCATTTGCAAAGGATTATGATATCTTAGGCTCCAGTGATAATCAGAACTGGGATATCCTATATCAGAAAACGGATTTCAAGGGCGGCAATGAAGTGATCGAATTAAACGAGGCAAAGGCCAGATATGTGAAGCTGGATATGAAAACAAGAGCAACCATATATGGCTTCTCCCTTTATGAGGTAGGTATTTATGCCGAGAAACCGGAGCTGCCGGTGGATGAGGATGCAGTAAATGAAGAAATTCATGCAAAGGCGAAGAGTCAGATCATACCCTCCGGGATAACAGAGGAGATCGGTGTACTGGATTTCCTGCAGCAGATCAGCGGCAGGCAGACCCTTCTCAGCATTCATAACAGGGAACCTAATGCAGAGCCGACAAAGCAGACTGACCGTATCTGGGCAAGAACCGGTGTATACCCGGCAATGTGGAGCGGTGATTTCCTGTTCTCGGCAGATGATGTTGCAAACAGGTGGAAAATGATAGAGGAATGTAAAAATCAGTGGG
The DNA here is from genome assembly GCF_050433395.1 of Anaerotaenia torta. NCBI lineage: Bacteria > Bacillati > Bacillota > Clostridia > Lachnospirales > Lachnospiraceae > Anaerotaenia > Anaerotaenia torta. Next base: position 110,682 of record NZ_JBNPXH010000004.1, on the reverse strand, counting down.
AGCAGGGAGCTATCGTTCAGCTGATGCTCCATGTAACGGCGCCGAACCAGCCGGAAGTCGGACCCTGGAAGGGCGGCGTACTGGCCGAACTGACGGAGGAAGAGTGGAGCAGTCTGATTACAGACGGCGGGGAGATGAATAAGCTGTGGAAACAAAGGCTGGATATCTATTATGAATATTTTCAGTACCTGGAGGATCATAATGTGACCGTACTGTTCAGACCCTTCCATGAGATGAATCAAAGTGTGTTCTGGTGGGGAGGAAGACCCGGCGAGAACGGCACCGGTGCACTATTCTGCATAACCAGGGACTATCTGGAGAAGGAAAAGGGTCTGACCAATCTCATTTGGGTATGGAATATGCAGGATTTGGATTATTCCTGGGCGGATTATAATCCGGGAGATCAGTACTGGGAGATCTTCAGTGTGGATTTCTATAATGGAGACGGCTTTACGCAGAGAAAATATGACCTTGCTCTAAGTATTGCAGGGGATAAGCCCATGGGAATTGGGGAATGTGATGCGCTGCCCACTCCGCAGCAGCTTGTCCGACAAAACCGTTGGGCATTTTGTATGAGCTGGGCGGAGCTGACCTTTGAGAAAAATTCCAGTGAAGCAATCCGCAATTTATATTGGGCAGAGAACACTTTAGTAAGAGAGGAGCTGCCTAAGCTGAAATAACGGTATCAAATAACGGTGCCTGACACCGCAATGTCTTCGCGGTGTCAGGCACCGTAAAATAAAAAATAGAAAAATTGGAAGGTACGCCCAAAGATCTGTATAGAAATATAAATTACTGCTGTGCAAAACATAATAAAAAAGTCTTATGATAATGATACAGGTTGCAACCTCAATAAAAAAAGGGAGAGAATTCATTATGAAAAAGAAATTAGCAATCCTTTTATGTTTCGTTATGCTGGGAGCCCTTCTGGCGGGCTGCAAGAAAGAAGCGCCGGCCAATTCCACGGCGGACAAGGGAGAGAAGAAAGGCGCGGAAAGCCAGACCATCTTTGGAAGTGAAGTATCGAATGATATTGCAGCTGAGCTGACCGTATTTACAAACCGGACGGATTTGATTGACACTGTGTTTCAAGATTACATAAAGGAATTCAACAAGCTGTACCCTAACGTGAAGATTGAATATGAGGCTATGACGAATTACGAGGAGGATGTTACCATCCGTCTCACCACAGAGAATTGGGGCGATATCTGTATGATCCCCAAGACCGTGGCATTGGCCAACCTGGGCGATTTCTTTGTACCCTTCGGCACCGTGGAGGAGCTTTCTCCCGTGTATAACTTCGTTACGGAGAAGGCAAGCGGCGGAAAGGTCTACGGATTGCCTTGGGCCTGCACTGCCCAGGGTGTGGTCTACAACAAGAAGGTATTCGAGGCTGCCGGTGTGACACAGATCCCCAAGACTCCTGAGGAATTCCTGGCCGCTATGCAGAAGATTAAGGACAATACCAATGCGATTCCTTACTACACCAACTATGCAGCCGGCTGGCCCTTAAGCGCCTGGGAGGATTATTGCTTCGGCGGGGCCACAGGTGATGAGAATTACAGGAACAACGTGCTGCCCAGGGAAAAGGAGCCGTTTTCCTCGGGAACTCCTCATTATACGGTATACAAGCTGATGTACGATCTGGCAAATAAGGGCCTGATTGAGGATGATCCCACCACGACGGACTGGGAAGCCTGTAAGGGCATGCTGGGACGGGGTGAGATCGGAGCCATGGCCCTCGGTTCCTGGTCGGTGGTCCAGATGCAGGATCAGTCCACGAACCGTGACGATATCGGCTATATGCCCTTCCCCATAACGGTGGATGGGAAGCAGTATGCGACAGCCGCTGCGGATTATTGCTTCGGTATCAATGTCAACAGCACGGAGGAAGAGATCCTTGCCTCCAAGGCATATATTAACTGGCTGACTTCAAAATCCGGCTTTGCGGCTTCCCAGGGCTCCATCTCCGTAATCAAGGCGGACCCGCTGCCCGCAACCCTGCAGGATTTTGTCAACGGCAACGTGAAGCTGATTGCCAGCGCTCCGGCAACAGCGGAGAACGAAGGGCTCTTTGATAAAATTAATGACCGTTCCGAGGTTGGCTTAACCTCCAATGAACAGAAAGCCAGAATCATAGAGGCAGCCATCGGCGTGACTAAGGAAAGCTTTGACGATATCATGAAGGATTGGAATGAGAAATGGACCAAAGTCCAGGCGGCAGAGGGAATCCAATAGGATAGAAGGCATTCCGGAGAGGGGACGCGGGTATTGGCCGCGTCCCTGCTTCGCGGAAGGAAGGGCTTATGCAGGAGCTTACCGGGGATTGTCCCGGGAGAGCTCCCGTACGGCAGCAGACGCGGAAATGGAGAGATGGTTGAAAGAAAGAAAAGGTATCAATGAAGGGGGGACCGGGTCCATGCCAACGCTTTCATGGCGGTTTGCGCGGTAAAGGGCATGGGCATAACTATGGGACAGAATAAGCGAACAGAAGGCGGTGGAGTAAAGCGCTGGGCAAAAAGCAGGCAGGGGCAGAAGTGGATCATGGTGTTCACCTTTTTGCTGATTCCGCTGTTATTGCTCTTTGTGTTTACCTATCTGCCCTTCGCCAAAATGGTTCAATTCAGCTTTTATGAAATGAGCTATCTGGGTGACCGGACATTCATCGGTCTTGGAAATTATAAAGAGGTGTTCTCCCGGCCGGAGTATTTTGCCACACTGAGGATCAGCGTCTATTATTTCGCCGGCGCCTTTGTTCAAATGGCGTTGGCTCTGTTCTTTGCTATGCTGCTGAGTTTTCAGCTGAAGGGAAGAAACTTTTTTAAAGGGGTGCTGTTTTTTCCCTATCTGATCAACGGAGTCGCTATTGGATTTGTATTTCTGTACTTTTTTAAGAGAATGGGGACATTGGATACCCTGCTTACCATGGCGGGGGTTCCTGAGGATAAGCTCCCCTACTGGCTTTTGAACAGGAATGTAAATAACATATCCTTAAGCTTTGTCTCGGTCTGGCGTTATATGGGACAGAATCTGATTATGTTTATCGGCGCGATTCAGTCCCTGGATCACACGGTATACGAGGCGTCGGATATTGACGGAGCGAACCGCTGGCAGCAGTTTTGCTACATCATCCTGCCGGGCATCAAAACCGTGGTGAGCCTGAATCTGATTCTGGCTGTCAGGGGAGCCATAAGCGTCTTTGAGATCCCCTATATCATCACAAACGGTTCCAACGGCACGGCAACCTTCGTGATCCAGACCATACAAACGGCTTTCAAATTCAAGAAGGTAGGGCTGGCCTCCGCCATGGCGGTTGTCCTGCTGGTTCTGATTCTGATTATCACGGCGATACAGGAGCACTATTTCAATAGGAGGGATCGGAGCAAATGAAGAAGCATAGAACGTCAGCCCGGAAATCGATTGCCATGGGGATGAAGTATCTGTCCCTTGCCTTTGCCTCCTTTGTCGCGGTGGTGCCATTGATTGTCATTCTGTTGGTTTCCTTTAAGACCCAGGTTGAATTCCGGGAGACCGGGGCACTGGAGCTGCCGGAAAGCTTTATGAATGTGGAAAACTACATAAGGGCCTTTGTGGATGGGAAGATGCTGCGGGGTTTTACCAATACGGCAATTATATTGGTTATCTCAATGATCGGCGCAATTCTGACCGGCACCATGACGGCATATGTGCTGAACCGGTTCGAATTCAGGGCGAAGAAAATCGTGAAATCCTCCTTCCTGATTGCCGCGCTGGTTCCCTCGGTAACGATGCAGGTGACCTGCTATCAGATTATGAATGCTTTGCATCTGATTAATACCAGAACCTCGGTGATCTTACTGTATATTGGCACGGACATTATTGCTATCTATATCTTTCTGCAATTTCTGGACAATATCTCGGAATCTCTGGATGAATCGGCGATTGTGGACGGAGCGTCTTATTTCACGGTGTTTTTTAAGATTATCATGCCGCTGCTCAAGCCTGCCATCATGACGGTGCTGATTATCAAAGGGGTCAATATCTATAATGATTTTTATACCCCCTTCCTGTATATGACCAGCAGAAAGCTTCTGGTTATCTCTACCTCCCTGTTCAACTTTCAGGGACCTTACGGAACCCAGTGGCAGGTGATTTGTGCCGGGATTGTCATCACCATTCTTCCGACCCTGGCTATTTTCCTCTTCCTGCAGAAATACATCTATAGCGGATTGACGCAAGGGTCTGTGAAGGGGTAGGAGAGGGCACGAATTTTGCCTTTGGCTCTGTCACAACTTGATATTTATTCTTTTTTGAGCAGAGCAATTATGCTCTGCTCAATGTGAATATAACCACTTCTGGAAACATCCAACACAACCACAATGAGGGCATATAATATTCCTCCATATAATGACCTTCCTGTACGGTTTTTACCTGTATAAAGGAATAGCCGTGTTCCCTCCCGGCATAAGGGTAGACGGCTATGCTCTGTAATTGCGGGACATAATGTGTCCGGTGATAACAGGTCATGAACGTTTTTATTTTACTCGTCATCATCTTTGAATTTTGTTTCTATCTGCTGTTTCTTTTTTTCACTTACAATATAAAGTAATTCAAATGCTACAAATGCAATTATTGTAGAGCATAGGAAGGTAATAAGCGTAACCAGTAAAGTGTTGGTGAAATCTGTTGTGAACAAGCTTCCCAGTCTCATGTAATTAAGTGTCGTATGGATCACAGTAATTGTCAATCCGCAAACAAGACTATTAATGATGACGGATCGATGGCCTGGTTTATTTGGGGAAAAGATATCATTACCATACATTATATTACGAACTAAAAGATATATGGAAGCGGATATAAAAAAGATAAATTCCACAATATACTGTGATACAGGTGCATTAAACATAATTTGCTGAATTAGCACGGATAATAACAATCCAAAAAACAGAATGGCAAATGCATCACTTTGGATTTTTCGTTTTTGTGCTAATACTCTTTCATCATTAATTTTTTGACTGCTCATCATATTCCTCCCAAAATAAATCATTTAATGTTTTGTTAAGTGCCTTACAGATTGCAATGCAGAGATTAAGCGTGGGATTGTAATCGCCTGACTCAATTAAACCGATGGTTTGTCTTGTTACTCCTACAGCTTTTGCTAAATCTTCTTGTTTCATATCACATTCCATTCTAGCAATTTTCATTTTTTTGTTTTTCATAGACACCTCCTTACATTGCATAGTATAATATATAAATTGCTTCATGTCAACTATATATTGCATTTTGAATATAATGCAAGGCTTTCCGAAAATCAGGTCTGAAAATCAGAAAGCCTTGCATTGAATAATGAACTTAATAACGAACGAACAGGTTTGCCAATATGGTAATGGTTTATTTCTCCAATCCAAAATGTTTTGCCAATAAGTTCAAGGTTTCCAATTTCGTATCGGCAACAGCATCCCTTCTCACGATTGTAAAAAATCCGCTGTTAGCAAATTTATCATAATTTTCTTTGCTATTGATTCTTGCGATGCACTCCCGGAAATTTGCCATGGTTTTCTCGGGATTCTCGGCCTTCATAATCTGTTCCTTGAAAAACTTCTTATCTTCGTCCTCACGCTCGAAAAAATAATCAACAGACATTGACTGCGGTGACAACATAATTGCAACCTGATTATAATCTGCAATTCGCTGCAATATATCAGTTGTAATATTTGTATCAACAATCACTTTTTGAGAATGTGAAATACTCATAAGATATGCAATTTCAAATTCCATGACTTCCTCTGTGACCCCATCGATCCATCGAGAATATTCTTCCGGAGTTCTGTTTATAAACTCCTGCCAGTTCTTCATGGTTTCGAAATAGCAGAGATTGGGATATTCGGCAGGCGTGGCGATTTCATTGGTTATAACTCCATGATAATTTTCTCCGCAATGAATTAGACCATATTTTTCGGCAAGCATAGCTGCCATTGTGGATTTTCCGGCATATGCCGTACCATTTATAAACATTACATTTTTTAAACAGTGCTTTATGATTTTATCATTGATTTTCATATTGTTGGTCTCCCTATAGTTTATTTTTTTCGCATAACAAAATAAGCTTAACAGAACGAACAGTCTTACCTTCAATGATCAGCGAATCCTATTTGTACCTATAGATTGATTGTTGCAGAACATGATACTATACACATAATGTTTTACAGCTTTTTATAATAACCTCATATTAGGTGCTGCTGTCTGCATTGACACTTACTAATAGATTACTGAGGGATCAAGAATTAATTCGCGAGTAACATAATATGCAATACCAGTGATTGTTGTGATACCGCAAACGCCTAATAGCGAAGGTTGATGATCCATCTCAACACCATTTTCCTTGTAATATATAACTTTGGAAGGATAAGTTTTATAGAATCCATAATCCAGATTCTTTTCGACTTCACTAATTGCTTCATTACCGATAGTATAAAAATATCCACTCGTCCAATAACTTTTTCCTACAATGGACGGTTCGATTAACAAATTATCATAATCCGGTTTATAATTTTCCAAAGTAGCTTCTTTACTTTTACACTTAAAAATGAAAATAAGATTTTGCCCATTAATGAAAGAATCTCCTCCTATGTGCTGGATATTTGTTTTCGTAACTTTTCCATAGAAATATATACCATCCTGAGGGCTGAGGACAAATATATCTCCATCCGTTAGCGCGGTTCTTTTTCTCTTTATAACCTTAAGTTGGTATTCGTTTGGATGCATATTATTTAATTTATCCAACCTATCCCTAACGTCTTTAGGCTGTGCATTATACTGTTCCTCCCATTTTTTATGCATTGGATCATTATTTACATACTTTGAATTCATACACATCATCCTTTCTGTTTTCATAAGAAATTAGCAATAAAAGAAGCGTAGAAGTAACATAAAGTAATGGTGCCTTCTTGAAATTCTCACAGCATAAGTGGATTCCGGTAAAGCTCAGAATCCACTTATGCCTGGAATATTACTGATTAATAAACCATGTTGCCCATTGCATGGCATCCTCTAAGGAAATTACAATACATAATTTTGTCCCTTTCTACAGCTTTAGAAAGCTAAGCCCTAATTCAATGATATCATAATAAAGAGAATAAAGAAACGGTTTTAATTGCGGGGACTCCGGTTCATTAGCTTGATTGCTTCCTGGCGGCAATCAAAGATCATCCGTACTTTTCACATCGACTTTAAGGTTATCAGTGCCTCTGAGTTTTTGGTTTACCCAATTATTCAGAAGCTCCGGGGAAAAATTTTCATTTTGAAATATCAATGTATCTGGTTTCAAAATTATCTCTGTACCCGAAGAAGCTTCTAGATTGCTAATATAAAGTTCATGCTGGGCAATGCCCCGAATAAAGTCTTGCTGAAAGAGTTTTCCATCCCTTTTTACAATGATTTGCAAGGCTTCGCATAATGAATTAACGGTCTGTAAGTCTGCCTGCATAAGATCGCCCATTTGGCTGTATTCTGCATTCGTTATTGGTCTTCCGGCTAATATTTTATCCAGTACGGCTTTACTTGCATGTAAATCTTCAGACAGGGGTAATCCCCTTCCGTTATCACGGATTTTTATTCTACCCTCTGATAAAAGCGTAATTTCTATGTTAGTACAGAAGCCAGCCTTGGCCTCTTCAAAGGATTGTTCAAGAAATTCGAAAACAAGCTGGTGCATATTGTGTTGTAATGAACTTATTACTTCCATATTTGACCTCCTGTTAATAGTTTCTGGTACAACATACATAGGAACCGTATATGAAGTGAGATGCTTCCTAACAGTGCTTGGTGTTGAACCAAAGAGTTGGGTAAAGGCACGTGTAAACCCTTCGTGGGAGTCAAATGCATACAAAATTGCAACATCGAGAACCTTTCGCCCTTCCAGCAAGGAAACGACCGCATATTGTAATTTGCGAATCCGAACATAGCCCGTAACTGGCATTCCCATTGCGTCAGAAAACAGTTTGCTGAAATAGAAGGGACTATAGCCTGCTAGTTCAGCTAAAACACATAAACTTATTTTTTCATAAATATGTTCCTCGATATAAGCTAATACGTCTTCCAACATATCGCTATTCATATACATTTACCTCCTGATAGTATCAAGCTGCTGCCGGCAACATAATTATTATATCAATTATTTCAGCAGTATTCTTGACTTTATATATTATAAGTTTATAGGAGTGCATGTATCAGCGCAACAAAAAAACCCCTTGTAAGTCAAGGGGATCTCGTAAGCGTGCGGTATGCGAGCTGCCCGCTATTAAAAAAATCATACTGATTTCCTCCAATGGAAAAGTGTAGTACAGCATTCCGTGCCGATCCATCAAGAAACCTCTGTCTGATTAAAGAGGGAACCAATAGACGGTGGCTTCATTTATTTTCTCAAATCCTAATTTTCTGGCCATATCATATGAATAAATCTAAAAAGTCTTCCTGTGTTTTAAAAGTACCAAGGAATGCAAAGCTTCCTACCGCATAGGACTCGGCGATTGCAAGCCTTGGTTCTTCGATATTGTCAACCCATAATCTGCCCTTGCAGCCCTGGTTCACAATACCAGAAAAGCTGGGGGATTTTTCACTTATGACATTTGTAACATCTTTTATTTTTATACCTCGGCTTATTTGTATCATCAGTCCCCCCTAATTCTTGCCTGCCCCATCAATGATGCTAGGGAAGCTATTCTATGACCGCCTTTCTTTTGGCGGCTTCTAATAAATTACATGATATCACATCAAATAAAATAAATAAACCTAAAGTATGATTATGGAAAAATGTTTGATTATTGTAAAAGCAGCGAGTATAATTATAATAATACTGTAAGTGGAGGACAAACATGAATAAGCCAATAAGATTAATCAAAATGATAGCTCTATCGTTAATCGTTTGTTTCACATTAAATGTTCCAATGACCGGTTTTGTTATAACAGCCGAAGCAGCAGCCCAAAATTTAAATAAAAGCAGTCTTTCCCTGTATGCAGGGGATACGTATAATCTAAAAATGACAGGAACCACGGCTAAAGTAAGCTGGGCTTCTTCCGACAAATCCATAGCAACGGTGTCTAAGTCAGGCAAAGTAACCGCAATAAAACAAGGATCGGCTGTGATCACAGCAACTGTAAGTAAATCAAAATACAAATGTACGATAAAGGTTAAGAATCCGTCTATTAACGAGAAGGAATTATCTTTGGATATAGCAGAGACGGCGGACCTCCGAATAGACGGGGCAAAGGGAAATATAGCATGGAAAAGTTCGGATACGTCCATTGTTTCCATCAATAAAGAGGGGCAGGTTCGTGCAAATAATTATGGCTCTGCCAAAGTAACCGGGAAATATAAAAATAAATCATATACATGCCAGGTAACCGTAAAAGATAAAATATTACATGCAAGCGTAAATAATTTGACCTGCAGCCAGGACTCAGCAATAATGGTTACCGTTGATGGTGTAATGCCCGAGGATGGGGAGATAAGTTTCGATATTGGTGACGAGAATGTAATAAATTGTATGTGGGGAGAATGGTCAGGTGATGACTGATCTATATAAATTTGTTATAACTGAAGATAGACCGATAGGATTAGCCGGTGCTGCCTTAACAAATGATTCGGATACGGCAAATCTTCATTTTTCAATAATTGATGCGAAAGGTGTTCTTATGGCGGATTCTGAGACCCTAAAAAACGATGAGAACAGGTTATTCCAGGTGATATCCAGCAATCTGCAGGCAGGAACATATTATGTTACGATATCATCGGATACGCAATTAGCTTCTGGTAGTATTGAATATATATTTGCATTAAGTTACCAATAAGCTGCCAATAAATAAGGGCTTTTCTGATGGCACAAGGTGGAGAAGGTACTAAAATAATGGCAGCATCATATTGAGAGAGTAAGGGGGATTTTATGTTAGATCTATTACTTACAAGGAGAAGCTGTCGGAAATTTGAAGACAAGGCTGTGGAAGCGGGGAAAAAGGAAAAGCTTCTTCAGGCAGCCCAGCTTGGACCTACCGGGAAGAGTACCCGCCCATGGGAGTTTGTAGTTATCGAAAATAAAGAAACACTTCAAAAGCTTGGCGACTGCCGGAAGCCGAAACAATCGTTTTTACCGGAGGCACCCCTTGCCATTGCGGTATTGGCCGATACACAGAAAACCGATACCTGGATAGAAGATGCCTCCATAGCCTCGATCATTATGCAGTTGGAAGCGGAGAGATTAGGGCTTGGCACCTGCTGGGTGCAGATTCGGTTAAGAGAATCCAATCAGGGAATGAGCAGTGAAGAGTATGTGCGTAAGCTTCTTGGGATTCCGGAGCATATGGCAGTACTTTGTATTATTGCAGTAGGGTATCCGGAAGGGACAAGGCCGGCACATACATTAGAAGAAGTAAATCCGGCAAAGATTCATATAGAAACTTATTAACCTTGAAGACTTCCCAATCATAGATATTGTCTTATTTGCGTTGCTTTCTTTGTAATTTTTTTGATAAACGGTTTGTATCTTTCTGTTTTTTGGGAATATAAGAGGAACGCTTTTCGGCAATAAAAACATAGTAGCCGTTTGTTTCAATTACTTTGACACCGCCAAAAACGGAAGTAAGCTTATTTTTATACCAATCCTTTCGTTTTGTAACCATCACCATTTTACCGCCAACAACCAGCTTTTTAAAGCCGGCTTCGATAAACTGCTTTGGTACGGTAAAATCAACATGATAGGGCGGGTTGGACAGTATCAATGTGAAATCACCATCGGTGATATTCTCCAAACCGTTGCTCTGTATGATTTTTAAATCATCAAGGTTATTTCTGGCTGCATTTATTTTTGATAATGAAATAGCGTCTTCGGAGATATCGCACATTGTAATATGGTCAGTGCCAATCAGCTTACTCGCCAGAATTCCTACAATTCCGTATCCGCATCCCAAATCAAGAACCTTGTCAGTGCTGTTAAAATCGATTTGAGACAGCATGGACAAGGTTCCTAAATCGATTGATGATGGAGAAAATACCTTATCGTTAGTCTCAAATTCAAGGGATATTCCCTTTATTTCTGCGGTTATCATATGAATTCCCTTCCAATATTGCTGCTGTCTTGTATTGTTCTGACAAAGTCAACAACCTTGTCATTCCACTCCTGCAGGGTAGCCCCTCTTTGATGCAAATAATACACCTTCTTGGCTAACTCCTGCGGAATACAGCTTTCTATCTGTTTCTTATATTGTTCCGGTACGATGCAGGCAAAGAGATAATCCGAAAGGATAACTTCATCTTTCACTTTAAGGGGATGATATCCGTCAAAAGTATGCTTCTCATGTTTAATCAGGTCTTCGTATCTAATATAGAAACGGATTCCTGCATCAAAATTTCTCTTTAAAAAATCCTCTTCTTTTGGAAAGTCTTCTGAAAGAACAACGTAGTCGCCCACTAAATGGGTCCCCCAACCAAACATAATATACTCATAAAAATCCGCAGGGTCCTCCCAGCCGATTTCCCGTCTTTCAAGAGCAAGCTCTTCCCCTGTTTTCCCATAGACTTTTGTAGCAGAGAGAAGTCTATTACTTGATAATATGTTTTGTGCTGCCATAGCATTTGTTGCATGGTAAACAAATTCCTCTCTAGCTTCTGGGATTGGAGGAATATATTCTGTCCCATCAAGCGGAAGGGCAGCATTGCTAATTAAGGACAGCACAGCAGAATCCTCGCAGATAAATTCGGGCTGCTGTCCGATAGATTTTTCATAACTAATGAATGCTAATATATTATTCCATTCCCATTCCTGGATATTGGGATAATCTGATAATGCAAAATGATATATTCCATTTTGAAGCTTCGTTACTCCATCATTCGAAAGTTCAAGTATCATAATATTTTCCCTCACTCGTAATATTCGATTTCTTTTTATTCGGTAAACTTTTTCTATTATATCATTCATTTTTATTAATGCCAACATATTCCTATAAATAGGAGGTTTGCGATTGGTATTACATGAGTGAGAATAATTCATACAACATTCCGAATATCATTTTCTTTCAACGAGATTGGAGCTATATCTTTTGAACCGGAATCCAAATCTCTGAAATGTAGTCATTAGACTGTGTGTTACCAGGACCGTATACTTCAATCTGATAATTCATTGATTTTATATATCCACTGGAAGGTAACCATTCAGTAAATATCTTTGCGGTCGCTGTTTCTAACGGATGGACACTTTGATTTAAGGTGCCATGGGCTTTTGAAACCAGCCATAAACTTGCAGGTATTTCAAACCTTGTAAGCTCAGGATAAAATCCGCCATCATCTTCTGCACCTATGAACAATTCTATTTCCCCGGTTGATAAAGTATTCATAACCCCGAACTGCCATAAAGGTGCTTTGTACAAATTATATTTATCTCTGATCATCCTGTTCATACCTCCATTAAGAAATTCATCCCAGGTACTCCATGACAAACCACCTTTTTCCTGCCAGCTATTACCTTGATGGTTAACTGTCCATCTTCCTAAATTTTTAACAACTCCAACTCCTTTGATAACATTTCTTTCCTCAAAACGATACTCCATTTCAACGGTTCCTTTTATAGACATCTGAAATTGTATGCGCGGGTAAAATTTTAACTGCACACCGGTTGAAAAGGCTTCCTTCGGCGATATTCCGTGCATCTTCCGAAACGCTCGAAAGAATGACTCGGGTGAATCGTACCCGTATTTCAGAGCGACGTCCATCACCTTTGTTAATCCTTCCTGTAATTCAAGTGCAGCAAGAGATAGCCTTCTGTTTCTTATATATTCAGACATTGATACTCCAGCCACATAAGAAAAAATCCTGCCAAATTGGTATGCTTCACAGCAAACAATCCTTGCTACATCATTATAATCAATATCATCAGTGATATGATTTTCAATGTAATCTATCACTTCAGTGAATTTATTCAGTAGATTCACATATCCTCCTTACTTTGGCGCAAATATTTTATAGTATAAATCAGTTCCGAAGTTGGATAAGGAATAATATTTTTCATTGTTATTCCAAATTTCATATAATTCATTGAAATTATCATCCGGATTTTTTGCTAATCTCGCCAAGTCATCAAGCCCGCATAGTTCATCTTCGGTTATTTTTGCATAGTTATTGTAGAAATGCTTGGGTAAAAAAGAATAGAATATCTCATTATTCATCAACGAATGAAAATCCATCATCATATAGGAATAGATACCTTGACCGGGCTCTGCTTCATCTATAATTATCTTGGTTTTATCAAGTGTTCCACAACGAATTCTTAACCATGCATCCGCTCCGGAAATGAATTTTCTTACAGGCAAATCAAATTGACTGTAACCGAAACGAGATTCAAATTCATAGTACCCATCTATATCCATCAAAACCCACCTTTGTTCATTGTCGTTCCAGTATTCGTTTACCCAATGCTCGATATATGATGAGCTATCATCGCCAAAATCAATAAATCCTGCACGGGAGCGACATGGGATATTTTTAGCTTTTAATATCGCCGTCATCAGTACCGAAGCCTGACGACAAGAAACCGAAAGTCTTCCTGTGACATCTTTATCTTCTACAAACCCCCTTTCATCCAAACGGAATAATTCTGCAGTCATAGCTGCTGCGGTGACAAACAATTCATCTTCGTTTAGAAAACGGTGTTTTTGGAACGAGCTCAGTTTACCGAAATATTTATCCTCCATATATTTTGAAACAGGCGTGAAAAAGAAGCTTGGATGTATAACCTGTCCGCAGACAAGTCTTCCAAGAGTCGGAATATCATCCGGTAATGATTGAAAATAATCTTTATATGCTCCTGCATAGGTATAGGCACTTACTTCAAGATAATGTTTTTTAATAAAATCATTAATCATCGTTCTTCCTCCTATAAGTAATCATCATTTTATTAGATACTCATTGTAACAAAAGAAGGAAGCAAAAACCTTGCATTTTAGAAACAATAATGCAAGGTTTTATAGTACATTATATGCTCCATGTCAAACATCATTTCCCATGCTTTCGGGCAAAAGCCGATGTTGCATGTGTTATGATACCAAAATCCGTACATTGGACAATTCTCTATGCCAATTTTGATGTCACTTGATTCTGCTCTTCTTGCCAAATTCCCAAATACTTCTTTGAATCTTGGCATTGATTCATCTACAGTTTTTCCTTCCAGTGCACCTGCAAAAGTACCTACAATCTTAGCATTAAATAAGTGCGCATTGTCAATACAATACTCCAGTTCTTTTCTTTGTTCTTCATATTGTAATGGATTACAATATAAACCAATACCAGAGACTTTTAAATCTGAATCACCAATGATTTCATTTGTTCTTTTTGATAGTTCGACAAAATCAGCACCCTCAAGAGAGACATTATAATATAATTCAATTGTTTCAAATCCTGACTTAATCACTTCCGGTAGTACTGTTAAAATTTCATTTCCCCTGACACATGTTCCAATCTTGATATTTCCCATGGATGTACCTCCATTATGTAAGCTTTAAGATATATAGATTATAAATTCCAAAATATAGCATGTCAATTATTAATTGAATCGTGCCTATATGGAAAAGGCATTATAGCAGTCCTCGTACGTAAAAGGATGTTGCACACATCCTGCACACATGTTTTTAAGCAACAAAAATCGCTAACCCTTGATTTATAAGGATTAGCGATACTTTTCAACGAAGCGCGAGACGGGATTCGAACCCGCGACCCTCGCCTTGGCAAGGCGATACTCCACCACTGAGCCACTCGCGCATTATGTTTTGCACCTGCGGATTTCACAAGCACATGACATAATATACTATAGATTGGAACAAATGTCAATACCCCTAAAATAAAATTGTAAGTGAAACTACAAATTTATTTTATAATTTATATTATTCATATAATTCAACCAATTGTAATGGTGCAGACGTACTCATTATTCTGGAAGGGCTTGCTTTTCAGCGCGTCTGATTTGGACAGGGAGACATCCACCCAGAGTTCTTCCGCGGCCTGCAGGAGATTGGCCATCATAACACCCATATCAATCATCTTGTTATAGTCCAAAGCCTGGGCGATCAGCGGGTTTTTCTTCGCAAAGATATGAATCCGGTTCTGGTATACCACAAAGCGCCAGGGCTGGCTATTGAAAGCGGAGGGGGCGAGGCGGGCAGCAGCAAGGATCTGCCGGATATCCGGGGTTACCTCTTCCTTATACACGACAATCTGATCCTCAGGCACGCGCTTCGCCTTGAAGCTGTCACGGGTCGGAGCGGACTTGGTATTGCCGAAGGCCAGCGCCAGCACATATTTATATTTCATCGTTGCTTTCAAGCCGCTTCCGGGATAGGCCACCAGAAAACAGGTGCCGATGCCCTTGGAGGTCAGATACAGATTGACCTGCTGCAGCAGATAACCGGCATTCAGCATGTAATCCTCCTTCTCCTCGGAGGAAATGCATAAATAGTAGGGAGCCTTGACATTGAAGGGGCCGAAGAAGCCCTGTTTGGCTTCAATATTGCTTACCAGCTTAAATTCAATGGCGATGCCTTCGATCAGCATGGGAAGATTGTTGGCATAGTCAAGCAGGTCGGCCAGGATATTCCAGTCCAAGGGCTCCTGTTTGAAATGCCGGTTGGACTTTCCGGAAAAAATAGCATCAAAGGTATTCATAGTTATCTCCATTCCTGCGCATATATCCTGCGCATTAAAATCTGTCTCCTCCTCATTCGTTGGCAGCATTCTTGCACATGGCACTCTTCTTATAATAAAGAGGAGAGATACCGTAGTATTTCTTAAACAACTTGCTGAAATGGTATACATCTTCATAGCCGACCCGGTTGGCAATATTCTTGATGCTTCCGCCGTCATCATTCAGCAGAATATCCCTCGCCTTTTCCAGGCGGATTTTAATTAAGTAGTTAATGGGCGATTCGCCCGTCTCCTCCTTAAAGATCTTGGAGATATAGACGGGACTCAGATACATATTATGCGCAATTTGCTCCAATGATATCTTCTGCTCATAATTTTCATTTAAATAATGAATGATCTGGTTGACGGAATAACTCTTGTTGTAAGATTCAATATTGCAGCCCTTTTGCTCAGGCCGTTCTGCGTCAGCGATCTCCCGCATAATCATCAGCAGCATTTGCATCAGATGGGTCTTGAACATGATGTATTTTCCGGTGCGATTGCTTTCCTTCTCTGCAATCATGGCATAACAGTGCTTCGAAAGCTCATGCTTCAAAGCTGCGCTGGTATGCAGGATACAGCCGCCGTCCGGGAGTTCGATGGAATTAGGAGCCATATTCTTAAAGTGAAAGCCGGTAAAGCCGGTAACAAATTTTATATAGGGCTCCTTCGGGTCGCAGAAGAGATTGGCATGGTACGTACCGGGATTGCAGATCAGAAGATCACCGGCCTCAACCTCATATTCCGTTCCCTCTACTAGATATTTCCCTTTTCCCGATAATATATAAGCCAGTTCCGTAAAATCATGGTCATGGTAGTTTCCGCTGCCGGCTGTCTTAACCTTGGAAACATAGAAGACCGTGGGATTAAAATCATTATAGGTTAAATCATATTCGCAACACATATAAAAACCTCTCATTCTGACGAAAAGACTCGAATTGGAACCCCTTCTCCGATGACATTGAGTCTCTCCGAAAAAGCAGAATAATACCTTTTGATGCTTCTGATATATTAATTATTATTATAACATTAGTATTAAGAATAGGTAAATGGATTTTTTGAAAATTATTTTCTTTTGGGTAAAATGTTGGGACATGACGGTATTTCCGTCTGTATTTTGTATCATATGCGCTATTGCCTTTGCAGACACGGCGGGTTATAGTAGTAGTCTGTGCATGCCCGCCTTGCCTGCGGGGAAGGAAGTGTTTTCCAAAGCCAGTGGGGCTTTAGTATGACAAAAAGAGCCATAATCGCTTATTAATTGTAATCATATAATAAACCACATTAAAACAATAAAAATCTCCATTCTTTATACTGCAGGATGTACTATAATGGGGTGGGTTCAGGTATTTAACGAATGCCAAAAATGGCACTGCCAATGAGGAGGAAATTTTATGACAGCAATGCAGTGGTTCTTTTCCTTTTTGAAAAGGTACCGCGTCAGACTGATGTTCGCAATTGTGCTAGTTACCGCCACCTGTGTGATCGCTATTGTAAATCCCCATATTTCCGGGATTGTGGTTGACGAGATCATTGAAGGCGGTAACCGCAGTATCTTACCGGCCATGATGATTATCATGATTGTTACCACTCTGGTAAGAGCTGCCTTAAAGTACTGGTTTCTCATTATATTTGAGACATCTTCCCAGGGGATGCTGTATACCCTGAGGGATCATGTATACCGGAGACTGTTGGCTCAGGATTTCAGTTTTTACAACAAAAACCGGACAGGAGATCTGATGTCGCGGCAGACCGGAGATATGGAGGCGCTCCGGCATTTTGTATCCTTTGTAATTTATTCCGTATATGAGAACACTCTGTTATTCATCATTGCTCTGATTATGATCTTTGTGGTGGACTGGCGTCTGGCGCTTTGTATGATTGTCGTACTTCCCCTCACGGCTTTGGCTACGATAAAGCAGCTGAAGGTAGTGAAGCCGGCGTTTCATAATATCCGTAAGCAGTTCTCCAGTCTGAATACCTTTGTCCAGGAAAATATCAGCGGCAACCGGGTGGTGAAGGCTTTTGCAAAGGAAGACTATGAGATTCAGAAATTTCAAAAGGAGAACGACGGTTACCGGGCGGCAGAATTAGCGGCAGCCAATATCTGGAAGAAGTATGTGCCTGTTTTTGAATTTCTGGCCAATGTGCTGTCCATCATTCTGTATCTGGTGGGAGGCATCATGGTGGTTAAGGGCTATATGACAATGGGTAAGCTGGTAACGGTCAGCGGCTATCTGTGGATGCTGAATCAGCCGCTGCGTCAGGCCGGCTGGCTGGCCAATGATTATCAGAGATTTGTAACCTCTGTAGAGAAGATTTATTCTACCATCAATGCGGAGCCCGCCATACGGGAGCCGGAGCATGCCGTAGCAAAGAAACGCTTCCGGGGAGAGATTGTCTTTGATCATGTAGGCTATAATGCCGATGATGAAGTGATCCTTAAGGATATTAATTTCCATGTAAAGCCGGGTCAGACGGTGGGTATCATTGGAGCTACGGGCTCCGGCAAGTCCACACTGATGAATATCCTCTGCCGTTTCATTGATGTAACGGAGGGAGCGGTGACTCTGGACGGCATTAATCTGAAGGACATGGATCTGTATTCCCTGCGGGACAATATCGGCATGGCGATGCAGGATGTGTTCCTCTTCTCGGATACCATAGAAGGAAATATTGCCTACGGCAGACCCAACTGCAGCTTTGAAGAGGTGGAGGCGGCAGCCAGAGTTGCCAATGCCCATGACTTTATCATAAAGATGCCGGAGGGCTATGATACCATTGTCGGCGAGAGGGGTGTGGGACTTTCCGGCGGCCAGAAGCAGAGGATCTCCCTGGCAAGAGCGCTGCTGAAGGATCCCTCCGTTATTATTCTGGATGATACTACCTCCGCGGTGGATATGGAGACGGAGACCCAGATTCAGCAGGAGCTGAGTTCGCTGAATCGGAAGCATACGGTCTTCCTGATTGCACACCGTATTTCCTCCATTAAGGATGCGGATCAGATTCTGGTACTGGATGACGGAAGAATAATCGAAGCCGGTACCCATGATGAGCTTCTGGAGAAGAAGGGTTACTATTATACGGTATTCCATCACCAGTACGGAGATTTTGACGCACTGAAGCAGAGGAAGTCCCAGTATCGCGGCTATGAGCGGGAGAAAGGGGGCAGTAAGGTTGGCTAGAAATAAATATGATATCGATGAGACACTCCAGACCGAATTTAACTTTTCTCACTTGAAGAGGCTGGCTACCTATATCAGACCCTATCGAAGGGATATGATTTTTACTGTATTTTTATTGACGCTGTCCTCGGCGCTGGGCATGATGACTCCTATCTTTCTGATGCAGATCATGGATGTATACATACCGGAGAAGAATATCCCCGGCATTGTGATGGTAAGCTTGATTTTGCTGGTGATTTATTTTATCATATCGGCAATTATCAGAATGAAGACCACCATCACCTCCAGACTGGGACAGAATATTATCCATACCATAAGAAGTGATATCTTCTGCCATTTGCAGGAGCTGCCTTTTTCCTATTATGATGACAAGCCCCATGGCAAGATTCAGGTTCGTGTCGTGAATTACGTCAACAGCCTCAGTGACCTGCTGTCCAATGGTATTGTTAACACGATCACCGAGCTTTTCAGCCTGTTCTTTATTGTAGGCTGTATGCTTTACATCAATGTGAGACTGACATTAATCTGTATCTGCGGCTTGCCGCTCCTGATGATTCTTATCTTCCTTATTAAGAAGAAGCAGAGAGTGGCCTGGCAGCAGTCCAGCAATAAGTCTTCCAATCTCAATGCATATATTGCGGAGAGCATTAACGGAATACGGGTAACCCAGAGCTTTACGCGGGAGCAGGAGAATATTAAGATCTTTAATAATCTGAGCAATGATTACCGGACGGCCTGGATGCGGGCGGTTAAGCTGAACTTCCTTCTCTGGCCTGCGATACAGAACATCGCAACCTGGACCAATGTGGCGGTCTATGTTCTGGGAATCGCCTGGATGGATAACGGTCTGAAGGGGATCACCGTAGGCTCTTTGATTGCCCTCACCAGCTATGTGGGAAGGTTCTGGGCTCCGGTTAACACCCTGGCCAGCTTTTACAATTCTATTCTGACGGCGGTATCCTATCTGGAGAGAATCTTTGAGACCATTGACGAGCCGGTTCTCGTAAAGGATTGCCCGGGGGCCATTCCCATGCCTCCTATCCGGGGTGAAGTGGAATTCAAGGATGTGGTCTTCAGCTATGAGGATGGGATTAAGATACTGGATGGCATCAACTTCCGGGCAAAGGTGGGAGATTCCTTTGCAATCGTAGGGCCTACGGGAGCTGGTAAGACAACCATTATCAATCTCATCAGCCGTTTTTATAACCTGGATTCCGGCATGATTACCATTGACGGCCAGGACATCAGCCAGGTGACGATTCAGTCCCTGCGCAGGCAGATGGGCGTCATGCTTCAGGACAGCTTTATTTTCTCCGGTACCATTATGGATAATATCCGCTACGGTAATATGGAAGCCACGGACGAGCAGGTCGTTGAAGCGGCAAAGACCGTACGTGCCCATGATTTTATTGTCAATCTGGAAAAAGGCTATGACACTCCGGTTAATGAGCGGGGAACCCGGTTATCGGTAGGGCAGAGGCAGCTGATCAGCTTTGCAAGAGCGTTGCTGGCGGATCCTAAGATTTTGATTCTGGATGAAGCTACCTCCAGTATTGATACCGAGACGGAGCTTCTTCTTCAAGAGGGATTGAGCAGGCTTCTGGCGAACCGTACCTCCTTCATTATAGCCCATCGGCTGTCTACCATCAAGAATTCCACCTGTATCCTGTATGTGGATAAGGGGAAGATACAGGAGATGGGAACCCATGAGGAGCTGTTGGCGAAGAAGGGATGCTACAGTGAATTATATCTGTCCCAGTACAAATTCCTGGAACAGGATCAGGCGGGTTGAGACTTTGAAGAGAAAAGGGTCCATAGTATTATAAGATCAGGTTGTAAAAAGGCCTGGGGTCGTAGGAGTTTCCTCATATTACAGAGGTTCCTGTGCTCCAGGCCTTCTTCTGGCATAATTCTGCGATATTTCCTGGCAACCCTGTCATGTGGAGATTCTGTTACGCCCCTTTCTCTTTGCCAGATAGAGTTTCTGATCCATCATTTCGATAACATCATTGACGGAATGGATGCCGCTGTTTTGGTTGATCGTCTGAACACCGAAGCTGCACGTAACCTGTACATAGGTATCATTGACGGGGAAATGAATGGCAGCTACGGCGCGATGCAGGCGGATGGCAAGCTTATTCGTGCTGATGCGCCCGTGGTCAGGAAGGCAGATCAGGAATTCATCACCCCCATAGCGGGCCACCCAGCCGTCCCTTCCCCTTACATGGCGCAGAAACAGACCGGCGATCTCTTTCAAAATATAATCACCGGCCAGATGCCCGTAAAGGTCATTGACCTGTTTGAAATAGTCAATATCCGCATAGATGAAGGATACGGACTCATTGTTTTGGAAGGCAAGCTCCAAATCAAGGGGCAGCTGTTCGTCAATATATCTTCTGTTATACAGATTTGTAAGGGCATCTGTGATGGCCAGACGGTACATGTGTTCAAGGGAAGCTCTGTCAGGAGCTTTGTTCCCGAAATGGATCAGTTCAAGCAGACAAGTTCGGCCTCCGATCGTAATCGGTATGCTTGTAATGATTTCCAGAAGACCCTCTTTATCACTGATGCAGAGAGATGCCTCGTGAAGCCCTATGATTGGGGCGGGAACATCTGCGTAGGAGATTGTGTTCTCGCTATCATACAATATTTTTCGATGTTCGGGATCCCAGATACGGGTAACAGCGTAATGCTTCTGCAGTATCCCAAGGGATGCGGCAGCTTGTGTTATGCAATCAAATTCCATATTCTTTGCTTCCTTTTGTAATATGCGACATTCTCTTTCGTGTGAGGCAGGTAATACAGTGTGACTAAATGCCTATATGAAACAAGGTATAAATTATCCTCCGCACAGGTATTCTATATGAATACATTTTAATATTCTTTAAGATAGTTTTCAAGTACAATCGTATTCTTTAAGATTACTAAAAAGGAGGCGGATAGTATATCATGATAAATCGAAGAGAATTTGGAGCTGCCATACGAAATGCCCGACTGGAAAACAAGCTGACCCAGGAAAAGCTGGCAGAGATACTTGAGGTGACACCTATCCATATCAAGCAGCTGGAAGCCGGAAGCAGAATGCCATCTCTGGAGCTTCTTCACAGCATAGCGGTTGTACTTAACTTCTCGGTTGATGACGCATTCTTTCCTGCAGAAGAAAAGAACATGGATATGTTGAATAAGCTTCAGCGGAAGCTGCTTTTATGTAATTCTCATGAGCTGCGGGTGGTCTATGCGACGGCCAGTGCTTTGATCGATAAAGAAGCGGGGGCATCTGTACTGTGACGAACCCTTTGTCATGAGAGGAATTATTTAACGAATCAAAGTAATTGATGCAACGGAGTAAATAGGTTAAAATGAGTAGGTGGCAGATACTTGAGACGGAAGGAGGATTATACTCCGAAGGTTCTGAAATGATGAAGGAGGAACATGATGAGATATGACTATAGCGAAATTGTCCCCTATCTGCTGCATTGGTTTGAATATAATGCGAGAGTTCTGGCCTGGAGGGAGAATCCCAGGCCGTATTATGTCTGGGTGTCTGAGATTATGCTCCAACAGACCAGGGTGGAAGCGGTAAAAGGATATTTTGACCGGTTTATTACTGCATTGCCGGGGATCGAAGCACTTGCGGATGCGGACGAAGACAGGCTGCTTAAGCTGTGGGAGGGGCTGGGCTATTACAATAGAGTCAGGAATATGAAGAAAGCGGCGGTTATGGTAATGGAGGAGCATGGAGGTGAGATGCCGGCCGGCTATGAGAAGCTGCTAGCTCTGCCGGGGGTAGGGGAATATACGGCGGGAGCCATTGCTTCCATCGCCTTTGGCATCCCGGTGCCCGCCGTGGACGGCAATGTTCTCCGGGTGATGAAGCGGATTGCCGGAAGCTTTGATGATATCACCAGGGCATCTGTAAAGAAGGAGCTCTGGCAGGATATGAAGGAGATCATACCCCGGGACAATCCGGGTAATTTCAATCAGTCCCTGATGGAGCTTGGAGCAACGGTGTGTCTTCCCAACGGAAAGCCGCTTTGCGATTCCTGTCCTGTAATGCACTTGTGCAGAGCCTTTCACGAGGGCATCCAAATGCAGCTGCCGGTAAAGCCGGAGAAGAAGGAGAGGCGCAGGGAGGAACGAACTATCCTCCTTCTGGAGTATCAGGACCGTTATGCAATCCGAAAACGTCTTGCCAAGGGCCTACTGGCCGGCCTGTGGGAGCTGCCGGGAATTACCCGGCGGATGAACCGGGAGGAAGTAAGGAATTATCTGAGCGTCCAGGGAATGGATGCGGAGCAGATCGGCAGCATGGGGGAGGCAAAGCATATTTTCTCCCATGTAGAATGGGATATGACAGGCTATCATGTCCTGCTGAAGGAGCTGCCCCAAGCCTACACCCGGGAGAATGCCATAATATGGGCGGACCGGACGGAGATCAACGAGGTATACAGTATTCCGAATGCCTTTGGAGCATATACGAAATCCGTAAAATGCTAAAAGAGCCGGGGTATTATTGTCAGATCTGGTACAAATATATGGTTTTATTTGCAAATAAGGATTGTAAAATGGGCCAAATATGCTATGATAATAGAGGGTACACAAGCAGAACTATCTCTGCGGTCTCATATCGGCTGCAGAAATTTTATGGATAACAGTTGGAGTGTGGACTATGAAAAAGAGTATACTATTTATTATATTGACAGCAGCGGTAATGATGGCGGCAGGCTGCAGCAACAAGGAAGATGAGATGCCGGATTTTATTCCGACACCGATACCAAAGAACGGCGGCGAAGTGACTGATTCTGAGAATACGACAGCCGGGGAAGAGCCCGGATCAGAAGAAACGCCGGAAGATAGTGGGACAGAGGAGGCTCCGGGAGATGACACCCAGGCAACCCCCACTCCCCCGACGGTTCATGTTGGGCAGACAACGGTAATGTATGTAAAGCTGAAAGCATACGGTGCAATATTGAATGTCCGGTCAGCGCCCTCCAAGGATAGTGATATTGTAGGATTTCTTGTACATACGGAACGCATCCGGGTGGTTGATATTGCGGATGGCTGGGCAAGCTTTCTTTATAACGATGAGGTTTGCTATGTCAGTGCCGATTATCTGGTAACAGAACGGCCGGAATATCTCACTCCTCCTACTCATACGCCGGTACCAACGGTAAAGCCGAATCAGGAGGGCACGCTGGAAGGTGATTCCGGAGGGACACCGTCAGAGATATAATCTATAAATTTAAGCATTGAATCAGAGAGGAAGGCATTCCTGGGATAGGAAAAACCGACCTCTCTTTTGCTGACAGGAATTCTTAGAGGGATCTGGATTAAAGTGCCGTCCTCCAGCTCCTTTTGAACAAATTCCTTGATTACGCAGGCAACACCCAGGCTGGTTTTGGCAAATTCAATGAGGAGATCCATAGTGCTGACCTCCAGTATCTGCTTCGGCTCAATATGATTCGACTTGAAATAGTCGTCCATATGCTTTCTGGAGATATTTCCGCCGTCCAGCAGCATAATATTGGCACAGGAGAAGATGTCCTCACTGTTTTCACGAAGCAGCAGATTATCCAGATAGCTTTTGGTAGCAACAAAGATATCTTCAATAGGCCCAAGGGAGTAGAAGAGAAAAGCGTCATTGCCCGGATTGGCTACGAGGCCCACATCCAGAGTACCGTTCTCCAGCAGCTTCATGGTATGGGAGGAGGATTGGTTATGAATATTGATCTTAATGTGGGGATATTCTCTCACAAAGCCGTTCAAGTAGGGAAGGAGAAGATGCTTGCACAGGGTGGTGCTGGCACCGATCCGCAGCTGTCCGATCCCCAGATCATGAACATGTCTCAGGCTTGTTTCTCCCTGCTTCAGTATATCGAAGGCGCTTCTGGTATATTCATACAGAAGCTGCCCCTCTTCGGTCAGCCTGACACCGCGGGAACTGCGTACGAACAGGGTTACACCCAGATTATCCTCCAGGCTCTGGATGGATTTGCTGACTGCCGGCTGGCTGATATAGAGCTGCTTTGCAGCCTTGGAGATATTCCCGGCTTCCGATACACAATTGAAGATATAATATAAGGACAGATTTTGCTCCATTGCAAACACTCCTTTGATGATATAACGATTGGTTATAACTGATATTAATAATATGTATTATGATTATACCAGACACCATGATAAAATGGCAATAGAAAATTTATGATAACACATGCTGCGGTGGGTTACCGTACAGTCTGTGGATGCGGTGGGAGAGCTGCTCCCTCACACACAGGATGGAAGACACATGACTGAATTTGTATGTCACATCCGTACAAGTATGTTCGTCTGTGCCATACAAATCCAATCACATGTATTCCATACAGTGCATTATGGGAGCAGCTCTCCCACCGCATCCACAGACTGTACGGTAACCCAGAGCGGCAGACGGAGGTTGAGATGCAATATAATATCGCAGTCATTCCCGGTGATGGAATTGGGCCGGAGATTATTACGGAAGCAAAGAAGGTGCTGGACCGGGTCGGTGAAGCGTTCGGCCATGCCTTTGCTTACACGGAGGTACTGATGGGCGGAGTCTCCATTGATGCAACAGGGGTTCCCCTGACGGAGGAGGCCCTGGAGACAGCAAAGAAAAGCGACAGCGTACTTCTGGGCGCAGTGGGCGGCAATGTAGGGCAGTCGAACTGGTATAGCATTCCTCCCCACCTTCGGCCAGAAGCAGGGCTGCTGGCCATCCGTAAGGGATTGAATCTGTTTGCCAATATCCGTCCGGCAGTGCTTTATGACGAGCTGAAGGGGGCCTGTCCGCTGAAGGATGAGATAATAGGAAAGGGCTTTGATTTCGTAGTAATGAGGGAGCTGACGGGAGGACTTTACTTTGGAGAACGTCATACCCGGGAGGAGAACGGGATTCGTAAGGCGACGGATACCCTGGTGTACGATGAAAATGAGATCAGAAGAATTGCAAAATGGGCCTTTGAGATAGCAATGAAGCGCAGCAGGAGGGTTTGCAGCGTGGATAAAGCCAATGTCCTTGATTCCTCCAGACTGTGGAGGCAGGTAACCAAAGAGGTGGCGAAGGAATATCCCGGGGTGGAGCTCACGGATATGCTGGTGGACAATTGCGCCATGCAGCTGGTGAAAAACCCGGGGCAGTTTGACGTTATCCTGACAGAGAATATGTTCGGCGACATTCTTTCCGATGAAGCCAGTATGATCACCGGTTCCATCGGTATGCTGGCCTCCGCCAGCCTTGGGGATACCAGGCTGGGGCTGTACGAGCCGAGTCACGGATCGGCGCCGGATATTGCGGGGCAGAATAAGGCGAATCCCATTGCCACCATATTATCTGCAGCCATGATGCTTCGCTACTCCTTTGATCTGGAGAAGGAGGCGGACCGTGTGGAAGCAGCGGTGAAAGAGGTTCTCAGGAAGGGGTACCGCACCATAGATATCATGTCGGAGGGAATGACTCTGGTGGGAACGAAGGAAATGGGAGACCTGATTGCTGCTGAGATTTAAGTTTGGAAGAAATGGGACAGATAAAGGAAGGGGTACCGGGTTCATGCCAGCCCTTTCATGGCGATTTGCGGGGGAAAGGGCATGGACATAAGGATGATAGTGAAGGAGGATATAACGATGAGTGAACCTTGTAACAAAGGCATGACAATGACGCAGAAGATACTGGCTGCTCATGCGGGACTGGAACAGGTGACGGCAGGACAGTTGATCGAGGCGGATCTGGATCTGGTTCTGGGTAATGACGTTACTACGCCGGTAGCCATCCGTGAGATGGAGAAGATGAAGAATAAGAAGGTATTTGATAAGGATAAGATTGCTCTTGTTCCGGATCATTTTACTCCCAATAAGGATATTAAATCAGCAGAGCACTGTAAATGTATGCGTGAATTTGCAATGGATCAGGATATTACCAATTACTTTGAAATCGGTGAGATGGGAATTGAACATGCCCTGCTTCCGGAGAAGGGACTGGTAGTTGCCGGAGACGCAGTAATCGGAGCGGACTCCCATACCTGTACCTATGGAGCCCTCGGAGCCTTCTCCACCGGCGTCGGCAGTACGGATATGGCGGCTGGGATGGCGACGGGCAAAGCCTGGTTCAAGGTTCCTTCCGCAATGAAATTTGTTTTGACGGGAAAGCCTGCTCCCTGGGTCAGCGGAAAGGATGTTATTCTTCATATTATCGGCAAAATCGGTGTGGACGGGGCGTTGTACAGGTCCATGGAATTTGTGGGAGACGGAATAAAGAATCTTACCATGGATGACCGCTTCACCATGGCGAACATGGCCATTGAAGCCGGGGCAAAGAACGGTATCTTCCCTGTGGATGAGCTGGCTATAGAGTATATGAAGGAGCATTCCAAGAAAGAATATAAGATATATGAGGCGGATGAGAATGCCGAGTACGATGAGGTGTATGAGATTGATCTCTCATCCCTCAGGCCCACGGT
This sequence comes from Anaerotaenia torta, assembly GCF_050433395.1. Lineage (NCBI taxonomy): Bacteria > Bacillati > Bacillota > Clostridia > Lachnospirales > Lachnospiraceae > Anaerotaenia > Anaerotaenia torta. The sequence continues at coordinate 83,329 of NZ_JBNPXH010000004.1, read as the reverse complement.
TGCATTTCCCCATCTTCCTGAGAATACACGCACCATTGATGAAGTGGGTGAGGTGAAGGTTGACCAGGTAGTGATCGGCTCCTGCACCAACGGACGGATTGATGATCTCCGGATTGCCGCTAAGGTTTTGGAGGGCAGGAAGGTTGCACGCGGGATGCGTGTTATCATCTTCCCCGCAACCCAGGCTATCTATCTTCAGGCGATGGAAGAAGGGCTGCTTGCTACCTTTATCAAAGCCGGGGCGGTAGTCAGCACACCCACCTGCGGACCCTGCCTGGGCGGACATATGGGAATACTGGCAGCGGGCGAGCGGGCGGTTGCCACTACGAACCGTAACTTTGTCGGGCGTATGGGACATGTGGATTCCGAGGTGTATCTGGCAAGCCCGGCAGTAGCGGCAGCCAGTGCGGTTACCGGCAAGATCTCCGGTCCTGCCGAGCTTGGATTATAATTGGATGGAGGGACAAAAATGAAAGCGATTGGAACAGTACACAAATATGGCGATAATGTTGATACCGATGTAATCATTCCTGCACGGTATCTGAATTCCTCCGATCCGAAGGAGCTTGCCGCAAAATGCATGATCGATATTGATAAGGACTTTGTAAACCGTGTAAAAGCCGGAGATATTATGGTCGCCAGCAAGAATTTCGGCTGCGGCTCCTCCAGGGAGCATGCACCCATTGCCATAAAGGCTGCGGGAATCAGCTGTGTTATTGCCGAGACCTTTGCAAGAATATTCTACCGCAATGCCATCAATATCGGTCTGCCCATCATAGAGTGCCCTGAGGCTGCAAAGGAAATTGAGGCCGGTGACCAGGTAGAGGTTGATTTTGACAGCGGTATGATCTATGACCGGACAAAGGGAACCCGGTATCAGGGTCAGGCATTTCCTGAATTCATGCAAAAGATTATTAAGGCGGAAGGTCTGATCAATTACATTAATAATAAGTAAGCTATAATCGGATTTTGATATAGAATGTAGAAATAAGAACAGAAAGGTCTGCCGGGTAAGAATATTACCTGGGAGACCTTTTTTAGGCCGTTATAGGCGGTTGAAGAAAGGAATAAAATGGATGAATTAGGAATGTGACCTGCTTTCGGAACATTGACCAGGCTGGCATCATATTTTGAAATAGAACTTCTTATAGGTGATGGTACTGACATGGATGGTACAATAAGATATACAATCAGGCCATATGATACGGTGTGGATGCTTGCCCAGATATTTAATACCACGGTGGATTCGATCATGGATCTGAATCCCGGAATCGATCCCCGTAATCTGATGATTGGGCAGGTTATTACAATACGGCCCGGCTACCAGAACTATCCTGCTTATCCGGTTGCTCCGGGAACGTCGGCAAATACCGGCGTAGGGAACGGTCAGGACGGAAGGAATGATGGAAGCAGGACGAATACTCGGGACAACATGGATAACCGTAATGGAGTAAATGACCGAAACAGCGTAAATAACCGAAACAGCGTAAATAACCGAAACAGTGTGGATAACCGTAATGACGTAAATGACCGAAACAGTGTGGATAATCGTAATGTGGTAAATGACCGTGGCAGCGTAAATAACCGTAGTGGAGTAAACGACAGCAACAGCATGAATAACCGTAACGGAATAAATGACCGAAATAGTATGGATAACCGTAATAATGTAAATAACCGTGACAGCATGGACAGCCGCAATGGAATGAATGACCCGGACTGGCAGGAGAGAGATGGGCTGAATCATGAGGCGGAAGGAAATATGATGGATATGGTGAATTATTTCCGTCTGCTTTGGGAACAGCATGTGGAGTGGACGAGAATGACCTTCATGGCGGCAATCCATCAGCTTCCCGATGCGGAACAGACCTTGCAGCGGCTTCTGCGGAATGCTGTGGATTTTGCCAATGCCCTGGCTGCTTTCTATGGGGATGAGGCAGCAGAGGAATTTGAAAGGCTTTTTACGGAGCATATCAGAATTGCCGGAGAGCTGGTACAGGCAGCAATGGCGGGAGATAACGGCGCAGTGGCGGATGCGGACCGCAGATGGCATGAGAATGCGGATCAGATTGCGAGACTTCTTGCCGGCATGAATCCCTACTGGAGCGAAGAGGACTGGAGTGCGATGCTGTATGAGCACCTGGAATTACTAAGATCCGATATAGAGAATATGCTGGCCGGAAATTATGAGGAAAGCATTAACGGATATGATGAAATTGAGATGCAGGCCCTTGAGATGGCTGATATGATGGCGGAAGGAATAGCAATGCAATTTCCCTGGTAAACAATATAAAAAGAAAAAACATCCAATGATATAAAAGTATTTTGGTGAATGATTTGTATTTTTCCTGCAAACACTAATACCGCAATAAATAAAATACGTTAGAAAGTTGGAGGAAAACTATGGCAGTCAGAAAAATGGATAAACCGAATGAAGGGATAAAATGCGTTGTAAATACCTGTGAATATCATATGAACGGAGACCACTGCGCGGCAGAGAAGATTCAAGTGGAACCCAGGAATGCCAAGGATTCGGACCAGACCGATTGTACTACCTTTACGAGAAAAGATAAGATGTATTAGAATATACATTGCAGGCAATGTATAACAAAGGGCTGTTTTTGGAGGAGAAGATCTTCTCTTCGAAAACAGCCTGAATTATTTATGTCTTTTTGAAAAAATGTATGCTGCCATCGTCATTCAGCTTAACAATAATGGTGGCGATGATGGGAAGAATGAAGAGGCCGAGGACACCCATGAGCTGGGCTCCTACATACATCAGTATCAAGGTAATAATGGGATGCAGGCCGATCTGCTGTCCGACAATACGGGGCTCGATAGCCTGGCGGACTGCGGTGATAACAACATAGAGCAGCAGCATTCCGACACCGATCTTAGTGTTGCCGATGATCAGGGAAATAATGGCCCAGGGCAGCAATACGGCTCCGGTTCCCAGAATAGGCATTACATCAATGATTGCAACCAGAGCTCCGAAGAGAAAAGGGTTCGCAATGCCCAGAATCCAAAAGCCGATGGACAGCTCCAGGAAGGTAATGCTGATGATGGTAGCATAAGCACGTATAAATTTCCCGATGGTTCCGATGCCGTTGTCCTTGAGTTTGAGAATCATCTCCCTGCGCTCCGGCTTGATCTGGAGAATGAGGAAGCGGGTAATTCTGTGATAATCAATAGTAAAGAAGAAGGAAGAAACAATAGTAAAGATAAGATTAATCAACAGGTTCGGCAGGGAAGCCGCAAAGCGTGCAATGAAGCCTACCACAGCCGAAGAAGCATTGGTTAAAAATTGAATAATGGAATTGCTGATATTATTTAAGATATCCTCGAGATAAAACTCAATGTCGGGAAAACGTCTGATTATTTCATCGGTTGCCTGTTGTATCGCAGGAAGAACCGTGGTTTCATACAGGGAGGGAAGGCTGTAAAACAAATTGCTCAGGAAGCCGAAAGCCTTAAAGCCTATCATGCTGGCCACAACGCCCAGCACCCCGTAAAAAATAATCAGAATAAGAATGGACATCAGGATGCGGTTGACGCGGAATTTCTTATTAAGCATATCAATGGGCTTGCGGAAAATCAGCGCAAGAATGACACCGATGACAAAGGGCATCAATAAAGGCAGCAGGTATTTAATCCCTACATATACAATTCCAAGGAGAAAAATAATATAAATGACATGTATGATAAATGCTTTTTGTTTCTCGATATTCATATCGAACTATGTCCTTCCCTGTTTTGATCAGTCTGGCTCCGATTAGGAGTTCTTCATCACAATGCTCTCCAGCACATCTGCCACATCCTCGCAGTTATCGCAGCAGCGCTCCATACGGTGAAATATCTCGGTCCAGCACATTAATTCAATGGGGTCCTTGGAGGTCTGGAACAACTTGCGCATAGAGTCAACATATAAAGCGTCAGCGTCTTCCTCCAGACGGTTGATTTCAATTGTTTTCTCATGAAGCTTCTTAGGGCTCTTAAAGTTCTTGAATTCCTCCAGGGCTTCATCCATGGCCTTGCAGCAGTCAACAATCAGCTTTGTAAACTTTAGAATCTCAGGACGGATGGACTGGATGTTAAACATATCAACATAGATTAACACATCCTCAACGGAGTCGGTCACATCATCAATTTCCTGGGTGAGGGTGGTGATATCCTCCCGCTCGATGGGCGGAAGAAATTCCTTCACCAAATGGTGCATGATCTCATGCTTTGCCAAGTCGGCGCCGTGCTCGATCTCATGGGCAGCTTTTACCTGATCGGGAAATTTTGCGGGATCAAAATTGGATAATGTGGAATGCAGGCTCTCGGCTAATTTATAGGAATATTTGGAGAGACCGGCAAAGGCATCAAAATAATTATATTCATGTTTTCTTTTCATGCTGATATATTTCCTTCCTTATTTAATATTTAATTTAAAATATTTTCATAAACAGATAAGCCATCAGATATCCCAGCAATCCGCATCCCGGGAAGGTTAAAACCCAGGCGGCAGTCATTTCCTTAACGATTCCCCAATTGACGCTGGAAAGTCTCTTGGCAGCGCCGACACCCATAATTGCGGTGGTCTTGGTATGGGTGGTACTTACGGGAACACCCAGCGCGGAAGCGGTAAAGAGGCTGGCTGCGGCAGCAATGTCAGCGGAAAAGCCCTGGTATGTAACAAGCTTAACCATACCCATACCCACCGTTTTAATGATCTTATAGCCGCCGATGGAAGTACCCAGAGCCATAACGACCGAACACAGCACCATGAGCCAGATGGGAATACTGAATTCCGTAATATCAGCCTGTCCCTTGGCAAGAAACACACCCAGAAGGAATACGCCCATGAACTTCTGGCCGTCCTGAGCTCCATGCATAAAAGCCATGGCAGCGCCACCGGCGACCTGAGCCTTAGAGAAAAAGGAATTTGTCTTTCTGCGGTCCATACCCTTACAGATAAAAGAGATCAGCTTAGTCACGAGATAGCCTATTCCAAAACCAAGGATGGAGGACATGAACAGGCCGTAGATTACTTTGATCCATTCACTTCCGTTAATACCCTGCCCGCCCTGAATTGCGATGGCAGCGCCTGAAATACCTGCAATCAAAGCGTGGGATTCACTGGTGGGAATACCAAAAGCCCAGGCGGCAGTCGCCCATACCACAATGGCAAAGAGCGCAGCGCACAAAGCAATCAATGCATTCTTGGGGTTATTGCCGAAATCAACCATGTTATAGATTGTCATGGCTACGGCATTGCTAAGCAGAGTCATTACAAATACGCCGAGAAAGTTAAACACAGCCGCCATGATTATGGCGCTTTTTGGACTTATGGATCTTGTCGATACACAGGTCGCAATCGCATTCGGTGCATCGGTCCAGCCATTCACCAGAATTACTCCCAGAGTAAGGATTACGGTGATAAACAGGGCCGGATTGGATGTCAGCTGCTTTAAAAACTCAGCTAAAGTTATTGTCATAATAGAGCCTCCTGTAACTTGATTTGATTTAAAGCATAATGTACGCAATAACAATCATAAAAATCTTAACACGAATAAATGACATAAGCAATCATAATTTACATTAAAATGTCATAAAATTCGCTTGAAATTTGCCGTTGCTGTTATCAAAAAAGATAAATTTTACGTGAATTTTACATAGACTTTACATAACACAGAATCTCGGTAAGCCAAAATTATGGTAAGAATATTTCTTTAAAATTATTCCCATAATTTTACTTATTATAACCTGATATTCGCCGGAGGAATGGAAGCCATAAATTGAGAGAATATTTATAAATCTTTGTGGAAAAAAATCCACAATTATTTGAATTTTGACATTGATTTTTCAAAAGAAATCCTTTAATATATACAGTATTACCCCGAAGTACCGTGAAAACAATACTTCGCGAGAATTTTAACAGACTTTTATAAATATGAACAAAACAGCTGCTCCGTGCCGAAGGAAATGAATCACGTAATGGTCACGAAGTGAGATATAATTTTAATTAAGAAAAGGTGGTAATGAGGATGAGAAGTGACGCAGTGAAAACAGGAATGGCACAGGCACCCCACCGGTCATTGTTTAATGCCCTGGGCATGACCAGGGAGGAGCTGAGAAAGCCGCTGATCGGTATCGTGAGCTCTTATAATGAAATTGTTCCCGGTCATATGAACCTGGATAAAATCGTAGACGCCGTCCGGCTCGGCGTGGCAATGGCCGGAGGAACACCGATTGTATTCCCTGCAATCGCTGTATGTGACGGTATCGCCATGGGGCACCAGGGAATGAAATATTCCCTGGTAACCAGGGATCTGATTGCCGATTCCACCGAAGCGATGGCAATGGCCCATCAATTTGACGCCCTGGTTATGGTGCCAAATTGTGATAAGAATGTCCCCGGACTTTTGATGGCGGCAGCCAGAGTGAATATCCCCACCATATTTGTCAGCGGCGGTCCCATGCTGGCGGGCCGGGTGAAGGGAAACAAGACCAGCCTTTCCTCCCTGTTTGAAGCGGTGGGCGCATACAGTGCAGGAACCATGACGGAGGAAGAGGTGGAGGAGTATGAGAACAAGGCATGTGCCACCTGCGGTTCCTGTTCCGGCATGTATACCGCCAATTCCATGAACTGCCTTACGGAAGTAATCGGAATGGGACTGAAGGGGAACGGAACGATCCCCGCCGTGTACTCTGAGCGAATCCGCCTGGCAAAACATGCGGGCATGAAGATTATGGAATTGCTGGAGAAGGACATTAAGCCCAGGGATATTATGACGGAGAAGGCATTCATGAATGCGCTGACGGTTGATATGGCTCTTGGCTGCTCTACCAACACCATGCTGCATCTGCCGGCAATTGCTCATGAAGCCGGCTTTGAACTGAACATTGACATAGCCAATGAGGTGAGCGCCAGAACACCAAATCTGTGTCACCTGGCTCCGGCGGGCCATACCTATATGGAAGACCTGAATGAGGCCGGCGGTGTCTATGCGGTAATGAATGAATTAAATAAGAAGGGACTCCTTTATACCGAACTGATTACCGTAACAGGCAGGACGGTGGGAGAGAACATAGCATCCTGCAAAAACCTTGACCCGGAGGTGATCCGCCCCATTGATAATCCTTACAGCGAGGTCGGCGGAATTGCAGTTCTGAAGGGAAATCTGGCTCCGGATTCCGGCGTGGTAAAGCGTTCGGCGGTTGCTCCGGAGATGTTAAAGCATAGCGGTCCGGCCAGAGTATTTGATTGTGAAGAGGATGCCATTGATGCCATCAAGGGAGGAAAAATCGTTGCCAAAGATGTGGTGGTCATCCGCTACGAGGGTCCCAAGGGCGGACCGGGTATGCGGGAGATGCTCAATCCTACCAGTGCAATCATGGGCATGGGCCTGGGTTCCAGCGTGGCATTGATTACGGACGGTCGTTTTTCCGGCGCATCCAGAGGAGCCTGCATTGGGCATGTATCTCCGGAAGCAGCGGTAGGAGGCAATATTGCCCTTGTGGAAGAGGGGGATATCATTGACATTGATATTAATGCCAACTCCCTGAACTTCAGAATATCGGAGGAAGAGCTGGAGGCAAGAAGAGCCGCATGGCAGCCGAGGGAGCCTAAGATAACAACAGGATATCTCGCCCGTTATGTGGAGATGGTAACCAGCGGCAATCGCGGAGCGATTCTTGAGATACCGGGGAAGAATGGTGCGGCGAAAAAACATTGAGTAGTATATAATAATTGAATTGCCGAAGGCGGCTTCGCTTCATTGCCGCCGGCTGGCGGAACGGAGGAAGCTATGGAATTAACAGGTGCACAAATCGTTATCGAATGTTTGAAGGAACAGGGTGTTGATACCGTGTTCGGATATCCCGGCGGTACGATATTAAATATTTACGATGAATTATATAAGCATAGCCATGAAGTCAGGCATATTCTTACCTCTCATGAACAGGGAGCCGCCCATGCGGCGGACGGTTATGCGAGAGCCACCGGTAAGGTCGGCGTCTGTTTTGCCACCTCCGGGCCCGGTTCGACGAATCTGGTCACAGGAATTGCAACGGCCTATATGGACAGTATACCGATGGTTGCAATTACGGCTAATGTGGCCGTCAACCTTCTGGGAAGGGATTCTTTCCAGGAAATTGATATTGCCGGTATTACCATGCCCATCACAAAGCATAATTATATTGTAAAGGATGTTGCCAATCTGGCGGACACCATCCGCAAGGCATTTACGATTGCGAAAACCGGAAGACCCGGCCCGGTGCTGGTGGACATCACCAAGGATGTAACCTCGGAGAAGGCGGAATACAACAGGAAGGATCCGGAGCCGGTTCTCAGGAAGACGGATGAGATTACGGAAGAGGATCTGGCCAATGCCCTGGAGATGATCCAAAGCTCCAAAAAGCCCTTTGTCTTTGTAGGAGGCGGAGCGGTAATTTCCGAAGCCTATGATGAGGTGAAGGAATTCGTGGATAAGGTGGATGCACCTGTTACGGATACTCTCATGGGAAAGGGTGCCTTCGACGGCACGGCTTCCCGCTATACGGGCATGATCGGCATGCACGGAACGAAAACCGCCAATCTGGGCGTGACAGAATGTGATCTGCTGATTGCTATCGGGGCCAGGTTCTCAGACCGGGTGACGGGCAATGCCAAACGGTTTGCTAAGAATGCTAAAATCCTGCATATTGATATTGACCCCGCGGAGATTAATAAAAATGTTCCTGCCTATCATAGTGTTGTGGGTGACATCAGAGAGGTGCTCCGGATTCTGAACGCCAGGCTGACGCAGCAGAATCATAAGGAATGGCTGGAGCATATCGCAGAGCTGCAGAAGAAGTTCCCGTTAAAGTATAATCCCCAGGGCCTGACCGGACCCTATGTTGTGGAAAAATTATATGAGCTGACTGGGGGCGATGCGGTCATTGCCACGGAGGTAGGCCAGCACCAGATGTGGGCGGCGCAGTACTTCAAATTTACACGCCTCAGAACCTTCCTCACGTCCGGCGGTCTGGGAACCATGGGCTATGGTCTGGGAGCCAGCATCGGAGCCAAGGCGGGAGTGCCGGATAAAAAGGTAATCAATATTGCAGGAGACGGCTGCTTCCGCATGAATATGAACGAGCTGGCTACGGCAACCCGTTATGATATACCGATTATTCAGGTTGTACTTAATAATAAGGTATTGGGAATGGTGCGTCAATGGCAGGATCTGTTCTACGGTCAGAGATATTCCAATACGAATCTCAGTGACAAGGTGGATTTTGTCAAGCTGGCGGAAGCCATGGGAGCCAAGGCCTACCGGATCACGAAGAAGGAAGAGGTTGAGACTGTTCTGAAGGAAGTGCTGGAGCTGAATGAGCCGGTGCTGGTGGAGTGTATCATCAACAGTGATGATAAGGTATGGCCCATGGTAGCGCCGGGGGCGGCGATTGAGGATGTATTTACGGATGAGGATCTGAAGGACCGGAAATAGAGATGGTTTGTTAGAGGGAAAGTGAGGGGCGCATGTTCCTGCAACCAGGATGAACGGCGCAGGAACGGCGCCCCTCTGACTTTATTAGGTGGCCTAATATTTATTATTACCATAAAACAATTGACAAAAAAATAACAGGGTTTTATAATAAGCTTAATACTTTATTAAGCTAAAGCTGTAAACTATCGAAATCTGTTTCGGATCTAAAGTAGCTCAAATCAAAAAATAAATGTAAGCTTTAAGGAGGATGAAAGAGTGGGAAGAATTTATAATTTTTCAGCAGGGCCGGCTATGCTGCCGGTAGAAGTGCTCAAGGAAGCAGCGGAAGAGATGCTGGATTACAGGGGCTCGGGAATGTCGGTAATGGAGATGAGCCACAGATCAAAGGCTTATGAGGCAATTATCCAGGAAGCTGAGAAGGATTTGAGAGAACTGATGAACATTCCGGATAATTATAAAGTACTTTTCCTGCAGGGCGGGGCATCCTTACAGTTTGCCATGATACCCATGAACCTGATGAAGAACAAGGTGGCAGACTATATTGTTACCGGACAGTGGGCGAAGAAAGCATACCAGGAAGCAAAAATCTACGGGCAGGCCAATGCCATTGCCTCCTCGGCAGATAAGACCTTTTCCTATATTCCGGATTGCTCCGATCTTCCGATTTCTGAGAATGCGGACTATGTGTACATATGTGAGAATAATACCATCTACGGCACCAAATTTAAGAAGCTTCCCAACACCAAGGGCAAGACCCTGGTAGCGGATGTATCCTCCTGCTTCTTATCCGAGCCGGTGGATGTTACCAAGTACGGCGTGATCTACGGCGGTGTACAGAAGAATATCGGCCCCGCGGGTGTGGTTATTGTGATCATACGCGAGGATCTGATTACGGAGGATACCCTGCCCGGCACTCCCACCATGATGAAATACAAGATTCATGCCGAAGAGAAATCCTTATATAATACCCCTCCGGCTTATGGTATCTATATCTGCGGGAAGGTATTCAAGTGGATTAAGAACAGGGGCGGCCTGGAAGCCATGAAGGAGTATAACGAGAAGAAGGCGGCGATACTCTACGATTTCCTGGATCAGAGCAGTATGTTCAAGGGTACGGTGGTGAAGGAAGACCGTTCTCTGATGAATGTGCCCTTTGTTACCGGCAATGAGGAGCTGGATGCCAAGTTTGTCAAGGAAGCGAAGGCGGCGGGCTTTGAGAATCTCAAGGGCCACAGAACCGTGGGCGGAATGAGGGCCAGCATCTACAATGCAATGCCCATCGAGGGTGTGGAGAAGCTGGTTGAGTTTATGAAGCAGTTCGAGGCGGAGAATACCCAGGCATAACCATTATGATAAACGCGGCGTGAATGTGCGGACGCAGGCCGCGGATGCTTAATCAGATCAGTCCCACATCAGAATAGAATATAGGGTGCCGGCCCGGGCCGGTGCGGATTGGAGAGCAGGATATGAAGTATAATTGTCTTAATCCTATTGCCGAGATAGGCCTGAATATATTTACAGAGCAATATGAAAAGGTAGAGGACAGAAACGACGCGGATATGATTCTGGTTCGCAGCGCGTCAATGCACGAGATGGAGTTTGGCGATAATCTGAAGGCGATTGCCAGGGCGGGTGCCGGAGTAAATAATATCCCCCTGGATAAATGTGCCGAGGAGGGTATCGTGGTATTCAACACTCCGGGAGCCAATGCCAACGGAGTAAAGGAGCTTGTAATCGCGGGTCTTATGCTGGCTTCCCGTGACATTATCGGCGGGGTGAACTGGATTCAGTCAGTGAAGGGGGAGCCTGGGGTTGCCAAGCTGGTTGAGAAGGAGAAGGCGAAGTTCGCAGGAAAGGAAATCCAGGGAAAGAAGCTGGGCGTAATCGGCCTTGGAGCGATCGGTGTCCTGGTAGCCAATGCCGCCAACCGTCTTGGGATGAAGGTATATGGTTATGACCCGTTTATTTCCGTTGACAGTGCATGGAATCTCTCCAGGGAAGTTGTTCATGTGAAATCCAGGGACGATATTTACAGAGAATGTGATTACATCACGGTTCACACACCGTTGATCGAGGATACGGATCCCAGCGTGAATACAAAGCAGATGATTAACACGGATTCCATCAGCAAGATGAAGGATGGGGTGATCCTCCTTAACTTTGCCAGAGATCTTCTGGTAAATGACGCGGATGTGGAGACCGCCTTGAAATCCGGAAAGGTAGCCCGGTACGTGACCGACTTCCCCAATGAGAAGACCGCCGGAATGGAAGGAGTAATTGCAATTCCTCATCTGGGCGCTTCTACCGAGGAATCGGAGGATAATTGTGCTGTAATGGCTGTGAAGCAGCTTAAGGACTTCATGGAGAACGGTAATATCAAGAACTCTGTGAATTACCCCAACTGCGATGCAGGCATCTGCACTACCGCAGGCCGCGTTGCCATCTGCCACAGGAATATACCAAACATGCTGACTCAGTTTACCGGTGCTTTCTCAGCGATGAACATCAATATTACCGATATGATGAATAAGAGCCGCGGCGATTATGCCTATACGGTGCTGGATGTAGAATCCTCCGATAACAGCGAGGTTGCAGAGAAGCTGTCAAAGATCAACGGAGTGCTTAAGGTTCGTGTTATAAAATAAATAAAGGAATGGTATATCATATGCCGTTTTGATGGGACATGGGCAATATGGGATTATTTACATATTGCTCATGTCCCGGTTGGCGTTTTACCGCAGACAAAAGAATGCAACAGTTCAGACAGGGGCAGGGAGGAGGACAAGGGGTTCCCTCACACACAGGATGGAAGACACATGACTGGATTTGTACGGCACCACCGTACATACATGTTCGTCTGTGCCGTACAAATCCAATCATATCTCTTCCATACAGTGCATTACGGGAACCCCTTGTCCTCCTCCCTGCCCCTGTCTGAACTGTTACAAAAGAATACCGGTATAAATGCAGTTGGATTTATAGAGGAGTATCATTTACACTGCATATTTGTTAGAATGGAGAATACGATGGAGAAACAGAATGCTTACAACTTGAAAAGAGTGGATAGGATCAATGTGCTGGTAACAATATCAATTGTACTTCTGATCTGTTCCCAGGTGGTGATGAATCGAGGATTGGCCGAAAGCATCGCACCCCTTGCTGCCGGAGCTTTTGTGGTTGCCGTGGCGGTAATCAATTATTTCCTTAAAATAAATCAGAATATCAAGGCCTTAATTTATGCGCTTTTACCGGCAATTGTGGTGCTTGCGCTGTTCATACTGGATATATTTACAATGAACAAGCACTATATGCTTATTATTACGACGGCAATGATAACTCTTTATTTCCGTAAAAACCTGATTCTCATCTATGCCGTCATCGTAGATATTGGAATGGTGGTTATTTACATTATTACTCCGAAGGGATTAATGGGGACGGAGCATGAATTAAGCGGCTTTCTGAAGGTCTTTACCCTGATGGTAGGACTTCATGTATTACTGTATTTTCTGACAAAATGGGGAAATGATCTGATACAGGTGGCAGAGGATCAGGGAGCGCAGGCGCAGAAGCTGCTTCAAAAGCTGGAAACTACTTTGAAGATGGTGGAGGAGGGAACCAATACTCTGGATCACAACATCGGAGAGGTGGATACCCAGCTGGAAGGGATTCATTCTGCAAGCAAGGGAATTCTGGATTCCGTACAGCAGATGGCTATGGCGATCCAGGAGGAAGCCACCAGTGTATACCGTATCAACGAGACCATGAGTCACTCCCTGGAGGTTGTGAACCAGACCATCGACATTTCCAGAGGCGTTGTTGAGAAATCGAATCGGATGAGCGTAATGGTGGAAGACGGCTGGATCAAGATGAATGAGGTGACCGACCGTATGGATACGGTAAATTCAGCCATCGAGAACACGGTTACTACGGTGAGTGATCTGGAAATCAGCCTGGAGCAGATCAACCAGCTTCTGGTTAGCATCAAAACCATTGCGGAACAGACAAACCTGCTGGCCCTTAACGCGTCCATTGAATCGGCCAGGGCAGGAGAGCAGGGCAAGGGCTTTGCCGTTGTAGCGGACAGCATTCGTACTCTATCGCAGCAGAGCAGGAAGATTGTAGAGGATATTAATGAAGTTACAGCCATGATATTTGAGAAATCGCAGGCGGCCTCCCGGATGTCCGAGAAAGGAAAGGCGGCAGCCCATGAAGGGATCCGGATTATCAGCGAGGTTTCCGCTTATTTGGCGGATATTCTGGCTTCCTATCAGGAAACCAATACGGATCTATCCAAGAGCATGAATGAAATTGCGGTTGCCGCCAATAACTTTATCTCCGTACAGGAGCAGGTTACCAATGTGGCAAGCATCTCGGAGGAGAACGCGGCTTCCACTCAGGAGATATTGTCCATCATAGAGGATGAGAACACCAAGATCGATTATATCAATGCTTCTGTATCCGAGGTACATGGCCTCAGCAGGAAGCTGAAGGAAATTGTGGAGGAAGTGTAGCTCAGGGATGATAGCAGTCTGAGTGTATATAAGAAAACTGAAAGATGGGGGAGTTGAATATGGCAGTAATAAAACCGTTTCTATGTATAAGGCCGGAGGAAAAGGTGGCCCACCGGGTAGCAGCCCTGCCCTATGATGTCTATAACCGCAGTGAAGCAAAGCAGGAAATTATCCGGGAGCCCTTGTCCTTTCTTCGGGTTGACCGGCCGGAGACTAATTTTCCGGATGAGGTGGATATCTATGACGCCAGGGTCTATGAAAAGGCCAGGGAGATTTTGAATCAAATGCTGGAGGATGGGATTTTCAAGCAGGAGGAGAAGGAATGCTATTATATCTATGAGCTGATCATGAACGGCCGCTCCCAGACGGGCCTGGCGGCCTGTGCCTCTATTGAGGATTATTTGTCCAATGTAATTAAGAAGCATGAGAACACAAGGGCGGATAAGGAGCTTGACCGGATCCGTCATGTTGACACCTGCAATATGCAGACAGGGCCCATCTTCCTTGCCTATCGCGCCCATCAGGTAATCAACCGCATTGTGGAGAAGGCGAAACAGCAGGAGCCGCTGTACTGCTTTGTATCGGCGGATGGAATAAGCCATAATGTATGGCGCCTGGACGGTGAGCAGGAGATTCATGCCGTCAGGGAAGCCTTTTCGGAGATGGGCAGCATCTACATTGCGGACGGTCACCATCGTGCCGCGTCTGCCGTTAAGGTCGGCTTGAAGAGAAGAGAGGAGAACCCCGGTTATACGGGAGAAGAGGAATTCAATTATTTTCTGTCCGTGCTCTTTCCCCATGACCAGCTGATGATACTGCCCTATTACCGTGCGGTGAAGGATCTGGCGGGGCTGTCCAGGGAGGAGTTCCTTGGCAGAGCAGGAGAGAATTTTGAGGCGGAATATCTGGGGGCGGTTCCCTTTGCCCCGGAGAAAAAGGCTGAGTTTGGAATGTATCTGGAGGATGGCTGGTATCGTCTGACGGCAAAAGAGCATTTGACGGCGATTCAGGATCCGGTTGCCTCCCTGGATGTGTCCCTGCTCCAGGATTACCTCCTTCAGCCGGTTCTTGGAATCGAGGATCCGAGGGTGGATAAGCGAATTGACTTTATCGGCGGAATCCGGGGATTGAAGGAGCTGGAACGCCGTGTGGCAGAGGATATGACGGTGGCATTCTCCCTGTACCCCACTTCCATCGAGGAGCTTTTTGAGGTGTCCGATGCGGGCAAGCTGATGCCGCCCAAATCCACCTGGTTTGAGCCGAAGCTGCGCAGCGGTCTGTTCTTACACCGGTTGTCCTGATATTTATAATTATTTTACTTTCTTAATAACCGCAATTGTGCTAAAATAGAAAGGAATTATTACGCTTAAAAAAGTGAAAGGTACAGGTGTTGGTAATGGGTAATCTTTTTAATATGGACAATCCTTTCTTTACCGCGTTGGCGAAGATATGTGATGTTATATTTTTGAGCCTTGTGTGGGCTCTGGTGTGTATTCCGCTGATCACCATCGGGCCGGCTAATACGGCATTGTATTATACGACAGTCAAGGTAATCCGGAGAGAACGCGGATATCTGACGCGGGAGTTCTTCAAATCCTTTAAGCTGAATTTTAAACGGGCCGCGATCATAGGTGTTGTACTTACCATCGCCTTTGTGATCTTAGGCTTCGATCTGATCTGGGGATACGCCAATATGAGCACCGGTACTGCTGGATCCATTTTATTCGGCATTTTTGTAGCAATTACCTTCCTGTTGGTTGCCTTTGCAGTCTATGTATTTCCTGTGCTGTCAAGGTTCGACATGACGGTGAAGCAGTTGGTGAAGGCGGGAGCATTCATGTCCATCCGGCACCTTCCCTCCACGGTAGTGATGATCGTTATTACGGCTGCCGGAATCTTGGGAGTTTTCCTGATTCCGATTCTGATCTTTGTTATACCTGCTGCCGTAACCTTTTTGAATTCCCTGCTGATGGAACGTGTGTTGAAAAAGTACATGCCTAAGCCGGAGGAGCTTTCGGAGGACGAGACTCCCTCGAAAGATGAATGGTATCTGGAATAGATATAGTATGGGTGTCAGGCACCTTGATTCGGTGTCAGGCACCTTTATTCATTTCGTATATTTGGTTTCGTATTGCGGAATACTTTCCGTCATTTACAATAAACTTTAAAAAGTTAAAAATAAATACTTTTCATTTCGGCTAGAATGTGGTATATACTATATATAATTAAGTTGGAACGAGGGTGTTCTCATTTAACATAAGACAAGTGGGTTACCACTTGTCGTTGTTTTTGAGGGCATTTTTTTGTCTCCACGAGAGGAGAGAATAGGGTATGTCGGAGAAATTGACGGAGATTTTTGGAACAGATGTGTTTAATGAAGCGACGATGGTGGAGCGCCTGCCGAAGAAAACTTATGCGGCGTTGAGGAAAACCATCGAGAATGATGAGGATCTTGACCCCAATATAGCGGAGGTGGTGGCCAATGCGATGAAGGATTGGGCAATTGAGAGGGGGGCGACGCATTATACTCACTGGTTCCAGCCGCTCACCGGGATTACCGCGGAGAAACACGATTCCTTTATCAGTCCCACCCAGGACGGCAAGATTATTATGGAATTCTCCGGCAAAGAACTGATTAAAGGAGAGCCGGATGCTTCCTCCTTTCCTTCCGGAGGTTTAAGGGCAACCTTTGAGGCCAGAGGCTATACGGCATGGGATTGCACCTCCCCGGCTTTTTTAAGAGAGGATGCAGCGGGAGTTACTCTCTGTATTCCTACTGCTTTCTGCTCCTATACGGGAGAGGCGCTGGATGTTAAGACACCGCTGCTGCGCTCCATGGAAGCCCTGAGCGTCCAGGCGGTACGTATCCTGAAGCTGTTCGGTCATGACAATGTGAGGAAGGTCACTCCGTCGGTGGGGCCGGAGCAGGAATATTTTCTGGTGGATAAGATGAAATATTTGATGAGGGATGATCTGATCTTCACCGGGCGGACTCTGTTCGGTGCAATGGCCCCGAAGGGCCAGGAATTAGACGATCATTATTTCTGCAGTATCAAGGAAAGAGTGGCTTCCTACATGAAGGAGCTGAACATTGAGCTGTGGAAGATGGGGGTTACGGCCAAGACCCAGCACAATGAGACGGCTCCGGCACAGCATGAGCTGGCTCCGATCTATGCTACTGCTAATATCGCGACGGATCATAATCAGTTGATTATGGAGTGTATGAAGAAGGTGGCGAACCGCCATGGTCTGGCCTGCCTGCTTCATGAGAAGCCCTTTGCCGGTGTGAACGGCTCCGGCAAGCATAATAACTGGTCCATGGTTACGGATACCGGCAAGAACCTCCTGGACCCGGGCAAGACACCTCACGATAACATACAGTTCCTGCTAATGCTCTCCGCGGTGCTGAAGGCAGTGGATTTACATGCGGATCTGCTTCGGGTATCCGCATCGAACCCCGGCAATGACCACAGACTGGGAGCCCATGAAGCGCCTCCCGCTATTATTTCCGTGTTCCTGGGAACCCAGTTGGAGGACGTGATCGCCCAGCTGATTGAAACGGGAGAAGCCCGGAGCAGCAAGGACGGCGGCAGACTGAACGTGGGGGCACATGCAATTCCTGAATTGAAGAAGGATGCAACGGACCGCAACCGCACCTCACCCTTTGCCTTTACCGGCAATAAATTTGAATTCCGTATGGTGGCGTCCTCCATGTCCGTAGGTATGGCGAATACCGTATTGAATACCATCGTAGCGGATGTGCTGGGAGATATGGCGGATGAGCTGGAGAAGGCCGAGAATTTTGATATTGCAGTTCATGATCTGATTAAGAAGACCTTAACGGAGCATCAGAGAATTATCTTCAATGGGAACGGATATGCCCCGGCCTGGGTGGAGGAGGCTGAAAGAAGAGGTCTTCCCAATATCAAATCCATGGTGGAAGCAATTCCTGCCCTGGTGACAGAGAAAACGTTCCGGTTATTTGAAAAGCATCATGTGTTCTCAGAGACGGAGCTCCATTCCCGTGCGGAGGTTTTATACGGTTCCTATGGGAAGGCTATTACGATCGAGGCAAAGACCATGATCTCCATGGCCAGGGTGAAATATATTCCGGCGGTGATTACCTATACCCGTAAGCTGGCAGATGCTATCAATTCTATCCGTTCTGCAGCGGCGGAGGCGGATGTTTCGGTTCAGACCGAGTTGCTGAAGGATATATCTGGATTGCTGGTCCAGGCCCAGGCGGCAGTGAAGAAGCTGGAACAGGTAACGGCGGAAGCCCATACACTTTCAGGTGTGGATGCACAGGCGATATTTATCCGGAACAATGTATTTCCAGCTATGGAAGAGCTGAGAGCACCCATTGATGCACTGGAAGTACTGGTTGAGAAGGATTTGTGGCCGGTTCCTACATATGGGGAGCTGCTATTTGAATTATAGAGAAGGAAAGAGATAAGCCCTATCCGGCGACGCAGTACAGCGTTTGCCTGGACAGGGCTGTTCTTTTGCTAAAAAATTTCTTGACAAAAAGTCGTTTTTCATTTATATTTTGATTATCAAAATATTTGCATCACAAAGTATTTTGCAAAGGGGCATGGGTCAGCAGATCGGACGGACTTTGTCAAAGGGCCGAAAGCGGCTGGGTCTGGGAAATATGCCGGGTTAAGGAGAAGGGCACATGAATGAGAAACTGATGGAAATCAATAAGACGCTGGTGGAGGTTTATGACGACATAATCCATATCGAGGAATATTCCATCCGGCAGGGAGCCTTCAGCGATTTATCAATTACAGAAATTCACACCATTGAAGCGGTGGGAATGTATGGCTCGAAAACCATGTCGGAGATTGCCCTGGAGCTGGAGATCACCATGGGTACCCTGACCACTGCGGTGGATAAGCTGATCCGAAAGGGGTATGTGGAGCGCAATCGAAGTGCCTCTGACCGGAGAATTGTGAATGTGAGCCTGACTAAAAGGGGGAAGCTGGCATACCGGATTCATGAGAAGTTTCATATTGACATGGTGAAGGCAATTATGTCTGATTTTACCCAAGAGGAAGAGGAAGTGCTGCTGACAGCCTTGAATAAGCTGAACCGGCATTTGAAGGATATCTACCGCGCCAAAGCATAGAGAAAGATTATTATGATAAATGATCTGGAAGGGGGCAGCGGGTTATGGATTGCTCTAAGGAGGATTTAGAATGAAGCGTGCGGTGATTGCCGGTACAGGCAGCTATGTTCCGGAGAACAGAGTAACCAACGATGATATGGCATTGCTGGTGGAGACCAGTGACGAATGGATTGCATCACGGACAGGAATCAGAGAGCGGAGGATATCCACCGGGGAGAACACCTCGGATCTGGCCTGTGAGGCGGCGAAAAGGGCATTACAGAATGCCGGATTGGACGCCGGACAGCTGGATCTGATTATCTGTGCTACCATAACACCGGATTCCTTTATGCCTTCCGTGGCCTGTATGGTTCAGGAAGGCCTGGGGGCAGGGAGGGCAGCCGCCTTTGACCTGTCGGCGGCCTGCAGCGGACTGGTCTATGGGATGGCTTGCGGGGCATCCTTTATTGAAAGCGGTATGTTTGGTAATATTCTGGTGATCGGGGCAGAAACCCTGTCAAAGACATTGGATTTTACGGACCGTTCTACCTGCGTTCTATTTGGAGACGGGGCGGGGGCAGTGGTGCTGCAGGCCTCCGATACCGGCGGAGGGATCTCCGGTATCCATCTCCTGAGCGACGGGAGCAAGCAGGATTATCTCAGGCTTCCTGCCCTGCCGCTGAAGAAGCCGGGGCTGGAGCAGGCGGACACACCGCCTCAGGTAATAACCATGAAGGGGCAGGAGGTCTTTAAATTTGCGGTCAGAAGCATCACGGAGCATATCCGTACCGTGCTGTCCCGGACCCAGGTACCGGAGGAGGAGATCAAATATATCATAACTCATCAGGCCAATAACCGTATTATTGAACAGGCAGCCAGATCCAGCGGCATACCGGACGGGAAGTTCTACCGGAATCTGGACCGCTATGGCAATACCTCTGCCGCGTCCATCGGGATAGCATTGGATGAAATGGCACGCAAGGGGCTGCTGGAAAGCGGAGATAAGATATTGTTAGTAGGCTTTGGCGGAGGAATGACCAGCGGAGCTCTGTTAGTGGAATGGAGCTGATAAAGCATTCCTTTCCAAAACAAAAATAAAAATATGAAAATGAAAAGGAGGAAGTCCTCCGTCAGTCAGGAGGATGAATAAGATCATGGATTTTAACAAAATTAAAGAGGTAGTAGCAGAGCAATTAGGAGTGGATGTAACCGAGCTTACATCAGAGACTTCCCTGAAGGAGGATCTGAATGCGGATTCTCTGGATTTATTCCAGATTATTATGTCTCTTGAGGAGGAGTTCGGCATTGAGATTCCTACTGAGGATACGGAGAATATCGCAACCATCGGAGATATTGAGAAATATCTTACCAACAGAAGCGGGGCAGAATAACTGCTTCGGGTTCCTTTAAGCGTGAGATGGCAGATGCCGTCATGGAGGTTAAATAATGAGGTTACAGTCTGGAGTTTGCGATTTACTGAATATAGAATACCCGATTTTTCAAGGTGCAATGGCCAGAATATCCGATGCCTCACTTGCATCCGCGGTGTCGGAAGCCGGGGGCCTGGGCATTATAGCCGGAGGCACGGCACCGGCAGAGGTGATCCGGGCGGAGGTCAGAAAAGCAAAAGAACTGACGAAGAAGCCCTTCGGCGTGAATATCATGCTGCTGAGCGAATTTGCGGATGACATGGCGAGAATGGTATGCGAAGAAGGCGTTAAGGTAGTTACCACCGGAGCGGGAGCCCCCGGCAAGTACATGGAGATGTGGAAATCACATGATATCAAGGTGATCCCTGTAGTTCCCTCCGTTGCCATAGCAAAACGCATGGTGCGCAGCGGAGCGGATGCGGTGATCGTAGAAGGTACGGAGGCCGGCGGTCATGTAGGGGAGCTTACGACCATGGTTTTGGTACCCCAGGTGGCGGATGCGGTAGAGGTTCCGGTCATTGCTGCCGGAGGAATTGCCGACGGAAGAGGAATCGCAGCCGCCTTTATGCTGGGAGCGGAGGCAGTGCAGGTAGGAACCCGCTTTCTGACGGCTTATGAGTGTACGGTCCATCCTAATTATAAGAAGAAGATTCTGGGGGCGAAGGATATTGATACCGCGGTTACCGGACGGCCCACCGGACATCCGGTCAGAATACTGAAGAATAAGCTGAGCCGCAGATTTGCGGAGCTGGAGGCTGCCGGTGCCACGGCACAGGAGCTGGAGCAGCTTGGAACAGGAGCTCTGGCTAAGGCGGTGGTGCAGGGAGATATGGAATACGGCAGCGTCATGGCAGGCCAGATTGCCGCTCTTGTGAATAAGGAACAGAGCTGTAAGGATATCATTACAGAAATGTTTGCAGAGGCACAGGAGCTGCTGGGCTTTGAGTGGTGGAAGTAAAGTAAGAGCTGAAACGGAGAGAGAGATGGGAAAGACAGCATTTTTATTTGCCGGTCAGGGAGCGCAGTACGTCGGCATGGGAAAAGAGCTCTACGGGGCATACCCGGTCTGCAGGCAGGCCTTCGAGGAAGCAGGAGACAGCCTGGGTTATGATATAGCAAAGCTGGTGTTTGAAGGAAGGAAAGAGGAACTGGATCTTACGGAGAATACACAGCCTGCCATTGTAACCATGTCCGTGGCGGCTTTTCGGGCGGCAGGGGAGCTGGGAATTGTGCCGGACCTGGTTGCCGGATTAAGTCTTGGAGAATATTCTGCTCTGACGGCCAGCGGTGTGTTCACCCTGTCCCAGGCGGCAGAGCTGGTAAGGAAGCGGGGACGTTTTATGCAGGAAGCGGTTCCTGCGGGAATCGGCAAGATGTGCGCCATATTAAACCTGTCCGGGGAGAAGGTAAGAGAAGCCTGTAATGAGGCTTCCGCTTTTGGAACGGTACAGCCTGCAAATTATAATTGTCCGGGGCAGATTGTCATCGGAGGCGAGAACCGGGCGGTAGAGGAAGCGGCCCGGCTGGCGAAGGAAAAGGGAGCTATGAAAACGATAGAGCTTGCGGTCAGCGCCCCCTTCCATACCTCCATGCTTGCGCTTGCGGCAGAACGTCTGAAGCAGGAGCTGGAACCCATGGTTCTTGGAGAGCTGGATGTACCGGTTATCTGTAATGTAACCGCAGACTATATCAGTGATACCAACCAGGTGAAGGATTTGCTTTACCGTCAGGTGATGAGCAGCGTGCTCTGGGAGCAGAGCATCCGCAGGATGATTGCCGACGGGGTAACGGAGTTTGTGGAAATCGGGCCGGGTAAAACCTTATCCGGATTTGTGAAGAAGATTGACAGGGGGCTTGCGATCTACAATGTGGAGGACATCGCATCCCTGGAACGCACTGCCGGGGCATTGCAGGCAGGAAGATAGAAAGGAAGCAGATAGAATGCTGAAAGGAAAGGTTGCTGTAATAACCGGAGCGGGAAGGGGAATTGGGAGAGCCATCGCTCTGCAATTTGCCGGATACGGCTCCAAGGTGGTAGTAAATTACCGCAGCAGTGCCGCCCAGGTGGAGGAGCTGCTGGATACCATAAGAAATGCAGGCGGTGAGGCAATCGCGGTGCAGGCGGATGTCAGTAAGGATTCGGAAGCCAGGAAGCTGATGGAAGAGGCAGTGAGGCAGTACGGAAGAGTGGATATCCTGGTGAACAATGCCGGTATTACCAAGGATAATTTACTGATGCGCATGTCGGAACAGGATTTTGACAGTGTGATAGATATTAACTTAAAAGGCAGCTTTTTATGCACAAAGCATGCGGCTACCGTTATGCTGAAGCAGAAAAGCGGGAAGATTATCAATATATCCTCCGTGGTTGGGCTTACGGGCAACGCGGGGCAGGCAAATTACGCCGCGTCCAAGGCCGGTGTCATCGGAATGACGAAGGCGGCAGCCAGGGAGCTGGCATCCCGGAATATCACGGTGAACGCAGTGGCGCCGGGATTTATTGAGACGGATATGACGGATAAGCTGTCAGACAAGATCAAGGAAGCTACCGTAGCAAATATTCCGTTGAAGCGTTATGGTGCTGCGGGAGAGGTGGCAGAAGCGGTCAGCTTCCTGGCTTCCGAGGCGGCAAATTATATTACGGGCCAGGTGCTCCAGGTGGATGGCGGGCTTGTGATGTAGTACCCTGGCAGTGTCTTTGGGTGAACTAAGAGACGATAATGCAGCATTATGGCGGTACTTTAGGTAAACCAAAAGGCACGGTGATACAGTAACACTGTGTTGGAGCAGGCTACGAAATAGGAACGAAAGTGATTTTGAGGCGGCTTAAGCTGCCATATGGAGGGAACTATGAATCGCAGAGTCGTTGTTACAGGAATGGGTGCCATTACTCCCATTGGAAATAGTGTGGAGGAATTTTTCCGGAATATACGGGCCGGAGTATGCGGCATTGATTTTATTAAAACCTTTGATACGGAAGGCTTTCAGGCAAAGCTGGCGGCCCAGGTGAAGGATTTTGAACCTAAGAATTACATGGATGCCAAGGATGCGAGACGCATGGACCGCTTTTCTCAATTTGCGGTGGCGGCGGCAAAGGAAGCGATAGAGGACTCGGGAATCGATCTGGACAGAATTGACAGAGACCGTTTTGGAGTAGTAGTCGGCTCCGGCATCGGAAGCATCGGACTGATTGAGAAGGAAACGAAGAACCTGCTGGAGAAGGGGCCTAAGCGGATCAATCCCCTGTTCATCCCTATGACAATTACCAATATGGCAGCAGGCAATCTGGCGATTCAATACGGCGCAAGAGGCACCTGCACCAATGTAGTGACGGCCTGTGCAACCGGAAGCCATAGCATAGGAGAGGCATTCCGCAATATAAAACACGGTTATGCGGATGTTATCCTGGCCGGAGGAACCGAGGGCGCCGTCACTCCCCTGGGAGTGGCGGGCTTTGCAGCTCTGACGGCGCTTTCTACCAGCAGTGATCCGCTGAGAGCGTCCATTCCCTTTGATAAGGAAAGGGACGGCTTTGTAATCGGGGAAGGCGCGGGTATCCTGGTGCTGGAGGAATATGAGCATGCTAAGAGCCGCGGCGCCAAAATCTATGCCGAGGTGGCCGGTTACGGTTCCACCTGTGATGCTTATCACATCACCGCCCCGTCGCCGGATGGGGAGGGCGGAGCCAAGGCGATGAAGCTGGCCATGGAAGAGGCCGGAATCACGCCTGCCCAGGTGTCCTATATTAATGCCCACGGCACCAGCACGCCCACCAATGACCGGATCGAAACCGCAGCAATCAAGCTGGCTATGGGTGAGGAGGCATACCGGATTCCCGTAAGCTCCACCAAGTCCATGATCGGCCACCTGTTGGGAGCAGCGGGAGCGGTAGAAGCGGTGATCTGCATGAAGGCCATGGAGGACAGCTTCATTCCTGCGACCATCGGACTGAAAATTCCCGACGAGGAATGTGATCTGGATTATGTACCGGGAACAGGGAGAAACGCCGAGCTGACCTATACGATGTCTAATTCTCTGGGCTTCGGCGGCCACAATGCAACTCTGGTATTTAAAAAGCTGTAGAAACGCTGATGGGAAATAAATTCGCAGGCTTTGACAGAATGGAGGATTAGAATGGATTATAAGTCGATTATCAATCTGATGAAGGAAATGAACAATACAGATTTGACCAAACTTGAGATAGAGGAAGAGGGATTGTGCATTTGCATGGAGAAATTACCGATGCCGGTAAACATCCCTTCCGGGCAGAATATCCCTTATGCGCCCGGTGTGAATTCGCCGATGCCAATCTATGCTTCGGCACCCGCCGCATTGCCGGCGGGCGGTTATGGCAATACCGTAATTGCCCGGGAAGCGGCTGCGATACCGCCGGAAACAGCGGGAGAGAAGGAAGAGGAAAACCATAAGAAGCAGGTGTCGCCCATGGTGGGGACCTTCTATGCCCAGCCCTCCCCGGATAAGCCCCCCTTTGTGAAGGTGGGAGACATGGTTAAGAAGGGGCAGACCCTCTGCATTATAGAAGCCATGAAGCTGCTGAATGAAATAGAAAGTGAATATGACGGCGAGATTGTCAGCGTTCTGGCGGATAACGAAGAGATGGTGGAATTCGGGCAGACCCTGTTTCTGATAAAATAAGCTGCTGTAATCAGGTTGGATGGAGGAATTATGTTAAATATTGATGAGATACAAAAAATCCTGCCCCATCGCCCTCCCATTTTATTGCTGGACCGTGTGGAGGAGCTGGAGCCGGGAAAACGTGCGGTAGCCAGAAAATGCGTCACAATGAACGAGCCCTTTTTCCAGGGGCATTTCCCCGGGAAGGCGGTGATGCCCGGAGTGCTGATTCTGGAATCCTTAGCTCAGGCAGGAGCCATCTGTATGCTTACGGTTCCGGGAAATGAAGGCAGGCTGGTATACTTCGGAGGAATGGACCGGGTAAAATTCAAACGCCAGGTAGTGCCCGGCGATGTGCTGACCCTGGAGGTTGAGATCACGAAAAGCAAGGGCAGCTTCGGTGTGGGAAATGCGACAGCCTATGTGGACGGCAAGGTGGCTGTGGAAGCCGTTCTGACCTTTGCCATCGGGGAATAAGGAGAAGCGGGATGTTTAAGAAGATTTTAATAGCAAACAGGGGTGAGATCGCAGTCAGAATCATCCGGGCCTGCAAGGAGATGGGCATCGAAACGGTGGCGGTCTATTCCGAGGCGGACCGGGAGGCCCTCCATGTCATGCTGGCGGATGAGGCGGTATGCATCGGCCCCGCAAAGTCCAAGGACAGCTACCTCAATATGCAGAATATCATCAGTGCAACGGTGCTGACCGGCGCCACCGCGATTCATCCGGGCTTTGGCTTTTTATCGGAAAACAGCTCCTTTGCCAGAATGTGCGAGGATTGCAATATAACCTTCATCGGCCCTAAGGCGGATACCATCGATCTTCTTGGCAACAAGTCAAGGGCGAGGGAGACCATGCAAAAGGCGGGCGTACCCGTGGTTCCCGGCTCGGAGGGAGAGGTGGCATCCACAGAGGATGCCCTCCGTCTGGCGGAGCAGATTGGCTATCCGGTGATGATTAAGGCTTCGGCCGGCGGCGGGGGCAAGGGGATGAGAGCCGTATTTGCCCCGGAGGACCTGGAGAAGGCATATACCTCGGCGAAAGCAGAGGCAAAGGCTTCCTTCGGAGACGATCAGGTGTATATCGAGAAGCTGATTATTCATCCGAAGCACATAGAATTTCAGATACTGGCGGACAGCCATGGAAATGTGGTTCACCTGGGGGAGAGGGATTGTTCCGTCCAGAGAAGAAATCAGAAGATGATAGAGGAATCCCCCTCCGCAATCATGACCCCGGAGCTGAGGACACGGATGGGCGAGGCGGCGGTAAGGGCTGCCAAGGCTACCGGTTATGTCAACGCGGGAACCATAGAATTCCTGCTGGATAACCAGGGAAATTATTATTTCATGGAAATGAACACCCGCATACAGGTAGAGCATCCGGTGACGGAGATGGTTACCGGAATTGACATGATTAAGGCTCAGCTTCTGATTGCCTGTAGCCAGGAGATGCCCTACCGCCAGGAAAATATCGAATTCCGGGGCCATGCCATTGAATGCAGAATCAATGCGGAGGACCCGGCTAAGAATTTTATGCCCTGCCCGGGACGGGTGGAGAATGTGCTGTTTCCCGGCGGCTTCGGCGTGCGGGTGGACAGCGCCCTTTACTCCGGTTATACGGTGCCCTCCTGCTATGATTCTATGCTGGCCAAGGTGATTGCATACGGCAGGGACAGGGAAGAAGCTCTTCAGAGAATGAAGCGTGCCCTTTCCGAGCTGGTTATTGACGGAATTCAGACCAATGTGGACTATCAGTACGGGCTTTTGGAAAGGGAAGAAATCGTCTCCGGTCATTATCACACGGGACTCATTGAGGGAAAATAATCTATGAACAGGAATCCATTTAAGGCAAAGCAATATGCAACCTCGAAGATATACCGGGCCAAACCCCAGGATATAGAAGGCATTCAGGCGGAAGACGAGCGCCCCAATGTCCCCCAGGGTATCATGATAAAATGTCCGGGCTGCGGAAAGGTCATTTATACAAAGCTGCTGTTAAAGAATTATAATTGCTGTGATGAATGCGGCTATAACTTTAAGCTGCGCGCCAAAGAACGTATTGCACTTGTTGTAGATGAAGGGGAATTTCAGGAATTTGACCCTGAAATGATCAGTACGGACCCTCTGGACTTTCCCGGCTACCGGGATAAGCTGGAGAAGACCCGGTCCCAGACCGGCCAGGCAGACGGCGTGGTGACGGGACTGGGTAAAATAGAAGGAAACCCGATTATGCTGGGGGTGATGGACCCTTATTTCTTCATGGGAAGCATGGGAACTACCATCGGAGAAAAGCTGACCCGTTTATTTGAACGGGCAACAAAGGAACAGCAGCCGGTTATTGTGTTTACTGCCTCCGGCGGGGCCAGAATGCAGGAGGGGATATTCTCCCTGATGCAGATGGCGAAGGTCAGCGCGGCGGCGGCAAGGCATAATGAAGCGGGGCTGCTCTATATAGTGGTTCTCACAGATCCCACCACCGGCGGCGTGACGGCCAGCTTTGCCATGCTGGGGGATATCATTCTGGCGGAGCCTGGGGCTTTGATTGGATTTGCCGGACCGCGGGTGATTGAACAGACCATTGGACAGAAGCTTCCCGAGGGCTTTCAGAGAGCAGAATTTTTGCTGGAGCATGGCTTTGTGGATCAGATTGTTCCCAGGGACCAGCTGCGGAGCACCCTGGGAGCTATCCTGAGAATGCATCTGAGATAGCAGGAAGGAGAGACTATGGGTATTACACCTTGGGAGACGGTGAAATTGGCCAGGATGCCGGTACGCCCCACAAGCCTGGATTATATAGAACGCATCTTTGACGGATTTATGGAGATGCACGGAGACCGCTATTACGGAGAGGACCGGGCAATCGTGGGAGGCATTGCGCTTCTTGGCGATACCCCGGTTACGGTAATAGCGCAGCAAAAGGGAAGAAATACAAAGGAGAATATCACCCGTAATTTCTCCATGCCTCATCCGGAGGGTTACCGAAAGGCGCTCCGGCTCATGAAGCAGGCGGAGAAATTCGGCCGTCCTATTATCTGTTTTATTGACACGCCGGGAGCCTTCTGCGGATTGGGAGCGGAGGAACGCGGGCAGGGAGAAGCCATTGCGGAGAATCTGGCACAGATGATGCTGCTGAAGACACCCATCCTGTCGGTGGTGATTTCAGAAGGGGGAAGCGGCGGAGCGTTGGCCCTGGGAGTTGCCGACAAGGTGTATATGCTGGAACATTCCATTTATGCAATTCTGTCACCCGAAGGATTTGCCAGTATTCTGTATAAGGATTCCTCCAAGGCCGAACAGGCGGCAAAGGATATGAAGCTCACTGCTCAGGATTTATACCGGTATCAGGTCATTGACGGCATTATACCGGAGCCCCAGGGAGGAGCCCATAACGATTATGC
The DNA here is from genome assembly GCF_050433395.1 of Anaerotaenia torta. Classification (NCBI taxonomy): domain Bacteria; kingdom Bacillati; phylum Bacillota; class Clostridia; order Lachnospirales; family Lachnospiraceae; genus Anaerotaenia; species Anaerotaenia torta. The sequence goes on along the minus strand of NZ_JBNPXH010000004.1, from coordinate 54,773 downwards.
ACAGATGGCGGACAGCATCCGGTCGGTTCTTGAGGCGGAGCTGGCACAGCTCCGGGGCATGAAGCTGGAAGAGCTGCTGGAGAACCGGTATCAGAAGTTCCGAAGAATATAAATACTATAATGTAGTGTACAAATAAGTGAAATATAAAGATGAAATACAAAGATGAATGATAAAGGCAAAAGAAATATACAAACGTAAGAAATACAGGATGAATGTAAAATAGAGAGAGTATAGCCCATGACAGTGGCTTTGATGGATTGTTTCAGAGCTGCCGCCATGGGTTATATTTTTAACAAATCAAAATAAAATACCTGTAATTTTCAGCCAGATATGTTATACTACTAAAAGAAATAGGGACCTTGACAGGCCAGGTCTATTGTGATAAACTCAACGCATGGTTTATTGGAATAGACCGAAGGAGGTCACGGTATATGGAAAACTATAAGTTATATGATGCAGAGTATAAATTTACAAGTCTTATCTGGGATAACGAACCCATTAATTCAACCGAGCTTGTGAGACTTTGTGCGGATCAGCTGGGATGGAAGAAATCCACCACCTACACTGTGTTAAAAAAGCTCTGTGACCGCGGGATATTGCAGAATCAGGACGCGGTTGTAACCTCACTGGTCAAACGGGAGCATGTGCAAAAGTACGAGAGCAATGCCGTCGTGGAAAAGTCCTTTGACGGCTCCCTCCCCAAGTTTCTAACTGCTTTTCTCGGCGGGCGTAAGATCAGCCGGCAGGAAGCCGAGGAGCTGAAGCGGATTACCCCGGAGGCGATGAAATGAGCAGTCGTCAAGAGCTGTTTACCACGGTACTCAACATGAGTATCACAGCCTCCTATGTGGCTGCCGGGATTATTCTTGTTCGGATACTTCTGAAGAAGGCCCCGAAGATTTTTTCCTATGCCATATGGGCGGTGCTGCTGTTCCGTCTGATCTGCCCCTTTTCCTTCAGTACCTCCTTCAGCTTCCTGGGATTATTGAATGTGAAATCCCAGAATAGCATGGGTGTATTAGAATATATATCGCATGATATCGGGGCGGTGCAGGCACCTATAAAGCAAAATGATATCAATGGTTCGGGTATTAACGGCTCAGATATTGGCGGTTCCGATGGCAGTGGTTCAGATATCAATGGCTCAAACGTCGGCGATTCCAATAGCAGTGGATCAGATCTCAGCAGTGCAGATGTCAGAGGCTCGGATATCAGCAACCTGGACAGCGCGGCGGGGATAGGTGCATCCCTGCTCCGGTCTATACGAACGGCAAAGGCAAATTTCATACAGATATGGATGGATGTTTTAAGTATTATATGGCTTACAGGGATAGCGGTACTGTTTTCTGTCAGTATCATTTTATATATAAAAATAAAGAGACGGCTTCTGACAGCTACTCTGGTGAATGATAATATTTACGAGTCGGACCGGATCGGAACCGCGTTAGTCTGCGGCTTCCTTCATCCGAAAATATACGTACCCCTAGGTGTGGAAGAACCCGATCTTTCCTATATACTGGAGCATGAGCGCACGCACATCCGCCGGAGGGATTATCTCATCAAGCCTCTTGCTTTTTTCGCTCTCCTTCTCCATTGGTTTAATCCGCTTATGTGGCTGTCCTTTGCCCTTATGAGCCGGGACATGGAGATGTCCTGTGATGAAAGCGTTCTGCAAAGGATGGGCCGGGATGCCAGGGGAGGCGGATTTCTGGTGGTCGCTCCAAAAATTTATGGGAGCTATGAGGAGGAAGACCGGCTCAAAGTCTTTGCAACAACCTATCAGAAAAAATATAAGCTTTTTGGCAATGAGATATCGGAGGGAGAGTACGGCAGCATTATTCCGGCAGCAATTACCTATCGCAAAGACGATAACGGCGATTATATCCTGGAGGAATACCGGCAGGCGGAGGATGGTGCGGGATTTGTTCCCTCTATCGAGGAATATTGCACGATGCCCGTATCCGGAAAGAAGATCGAGGAGCTTGCGGATACAATTCTTGAGGATTACCCGGGCGGGGAAGATATTCAGGCTCTGATGCAGGATAATCTGAGGAAGCATTTGAAGAAACATGGAGTGGAAGAGGTTGAAATTGCAATGGAGTAAGATCAGCAATAAAGAGAAGCTATAAAACGCAGCAAAGCCAATAATAAGGGGGAGGATGCCAATGATTATACATGATTTGGAGCAGGAAGAGGCGCAGCAGGTTTTGGCTGGCGTGCCAGATTCCGGCAGAATATCGGACAACGGAACGATCCGCAGCTGTACCGGGTGTTTCGGATGCTGGATTAAGACACCGGGACAGTGTGTTATTAAGGATGGCTATGAGAATATGGGCGAATTGCTGGGGAAGACCACGGAGCTGATTGTCATAAGCAAATGCTGCTACGGGAGCTTCAGCCCCTTTGTCAAGAATGTATTTGACCGGAGCATTTCCTATATCCACCCTTATTTTAAAATCAGGAATAGGGAAATGCACCATAAGCGAAGATATAATAATGTGATACAGCTCAAGGTTTTCTTCTACGGGGAGGAGCTTACACAGCAGGAGAAGAATACGGCGGCTCAGTATCTGGAAGCAGTCTGTCTTAACCTGGATTGCAGTCTGAAGGAGCTGAAGTTTTTAACAAAAAAGGAATTAATGGAGGGCTGTATATGTTAAAAATAGCATTGATCAACGCAAGCCCCAAGGCAAAGGACAGCGCTTCCGGATGTCTTCTGGAGGAACTGAAGCCTTTATTAAAGGACAGCATAATATCAGAATATTCCATCCGAACACCCCGGTTGAAGGAGCTGGAAGCCCTGTTGCAGCAGGATGCGGTTGTATTTGCCTTTCCTATCTATGTGGATGGAATTCCGGCCCATTTGCTCCGCTGCCTCTCCCAATGGGAGGAGCCGGCCCGGGGACGAAAGCCCGGTCTCAGGGTCTATGCCATCGTAAACTGCGGTTTCTACGAAGGGCATCAAAATAAAAATGCGCTGCAAATTCTTAAAAACTGGTGTACAAAAGCCGGACTGACCTGGGGGCAGGGTGTGGGGATAGGCTGCGGCGGGATGCTTGCAGCAATTCGCGGCATACCCCATGGACAAGGCCCGAAGAAGAATATATCAGTGGTTCTGGAGATGCTGGCAGGGAACATCCTGGCCGGAGGCAGCTCCGAGGGGGCTGGTTCATCATCAGCGTCATCAGCACTTGGGTTGCCGGAGCTGTATACACAGCCGGGATTTCCACGGATCATGTATAAGCTGGCCGGAGAATGGGGCTGGAGGAAGACGGCAAAAGCCAACGGGCTTAAGAGGAAGGATTTGGGTATACGCCGGTAAGAAATGCAATGGGCAGTTCAAAGCCCTTCCAGGCGTAACCATTCATTTTACATAATTCTCAGACAAAACAAAAGGAGACGACATGAAAAAAAGTTTGATTATATTTACTGTTCTTATATTGATTCTTAGTTTCGGCGGCTGCGGGACCCGAAGCGGGAAGGTTGAAGAGGCAAAAGCGAATGTCCCGGAAAATGAAGCAGGAGATACTGCGGGGGATGTCGGATTGTCTGCGGTCCCTGTAGTGTCGGAACCGGATACCGCACCCACAAGCGCCCCGGAAGTCATTCCGGAGGTTGTAAACAACCGCGGGGATTGCGCGCTTTCCGGCGGCAGGCTATATTATATTAACAACTATGATAATATAACACTTTATAGTATGAATATCGACGGCAGTGATAACCGCAAGCTTAACGATGATTGGACGTCATGGTTCTATGTATCCGGAGACCGGATTTATTACCGGAATGGGCAGGGCGGGGAGCTCTATGCCATGAATACCGACGGCAGCGGGGAGCAAAAGTTAAACGACGATGATTCCATGAATGTTAATGTCGTCGGTGACAGGATATATTACAGTGTTTGGGATGAGGCTTCTGCGCTTTACAGCATGAACACTGATGGCAGTGACAGGAGAAAGGTGGATGACGGCAGTTCCTCATACAGGAATGTGGTGGTGGATGACCGGATTTATTATTACGGTGATTTTAACGGCAGTAAGGGAATCTACAGTGTAAAAACGGATGGAAGCGGCAGAATTAAGCTGACGGAGGACAGTCCTTACCGTATGACGGTGGCAGACGGCTGGATTTATTATAACAATGAGGACGACGATACCAAGCTTTATGCCGTCAGAGCCGATGGCAGCGACAGGCATAAACTGACCGATGACTACGGGTTAAGCATCAATGTGGCGGATAACCGGATTTATTACCAGAATGGAAATGAGAATAAAATCTACAGTATAAATACGGATGGCAGTGACCGGAAGCTCCTGTCCGAAGATAGCGCGGAGTGGCTTGTTGTCGGAGGCGGCCGGATTTTCTATACCATGACCGGAGCCAATATCTACTCTATGAATACCGACGGCAGCGACAAGCGGATATTAGCAGATTTGCGCAGCGGTTTGTACAAGGATGTAACGTATGAAATCAGCGCCAGCCTGCGCGAAGACATGCCGGAATACCGTTTTGTGGCCAAAGGGATGACAACGGGGACGGATGAATGGGTGCACGGCTCTGTTATGGGGCTGGAGGTCTTTGATGAAAACGGCCTTTCTCTTCTCACGGCGGACTTTTCCTATACTTTCCGTGATCTGGTAGAAGGAAACGGTGTTTATAACATAATGATGGACACCATGGGTCTGCATGTTACCGATGTAAATTTTGACGGTTATAAGGATGTAATTATTTTGAACAACTTCAGCGGTGCCCACGCAAATACCTGGTATGACTGCTGGCTATGGAACCCGGAGGACGCGTCCTTTGTCAAAGCGGAAACCTTCACCGATATTGCCAATCCGGCCCTTGATATGGAGAAAAAATGCATTTACTCTACCGGAGGATCGGGAGCAGGCAATCGGAGCTGGACTATTTATCAGTTTATTGACGGTAAATTCAAGGCCACCAACAATTTGTCCTATAACGAGGGAAATGAGGGGTATCACTTTCAGGAACAAAAGCTTGTGAATGGGGAAATGGAAATGGTGCGGGATGATGTGATAAAGGAAGACAGCTTTGAAGATGCGGTGTCTGCCGCAGGTTATATTGGTGATGAGCTGTGGCAGCTGGAGCATCCGCGCTGGTATGGGGTTGGAGGTCATGAGGCTGACCAGTGGCTGGAATAATGTTTTTGGGAGCTGATACGCGGGATGCAGATTTCAGCAATGCGGATTTGAGAGATGCAGTTTTTTTATCGCAGGGACAAATAAATTCTGCCAGAGGTAATCGAAATACCAAACTACCCCAATACTTGGAATATCCGATTACATGGAGATAATAGATTGATGTAATCCCTTTTAGACAAGGCCCGGCAGAAAATATCATACCGGATAAGGAAAAGTCTGCGGAGGGAGCTGGCAGATGAACTTAAATTTCCTCCTTGACATTTTTCGGATTTGTAGTAGAATATGTTTCAATATAAGAAAAGCTATGAAGGAAAGAGTAGCTGTGGCAGCGCATTCAGAGAGAAGAACGCTCGGTGGAAGTTCTTTATGTCAAGCCCCTGTGAAAACCGTTCCGGAGCCGTAATGCTGAAATTAGATTAAGCGTTGCCGTATGTCTGCGTTAAAGAATAGGATTTGTTGGAATCCGAAGTGAAAAGTTAAGGTGGGACCGTGCATTTCACACATAGTTAGCATTGCTGGCAGTGTTTGCACCCTTAAACAGATGGTATGATACCATTTGTTTTAGGGTGCTTTTCTTATATTACAATATTCCAGAGGGCGATTTTCTCAGCTTCATCCATGGATATATCCGTAGATCCATAGACATGGAAAAAGAGGTGGAATGAAACAGAGAGAAATCAGCAAAAAGAAAAGGAGACGTAGTATATGAGGATTTTATTAAAGGATGGTGCGGTAAGAGAATACCAGAACCCGGTGACCGTGCTTCAGGTGGCGGGGGAGATCAGCCCCTCCCTGCAGCGGGCAGCCTGCGCAGGAAGGATCAACGGCGTGTGTGTTGATCTTCGTCATGAGATTAAGGAGGATTGTTCCCTGGAGATACTCACCTTTGAGGACGAGGAGGGCAGGGCGGCCTTCCGCCATACGGCATCCCACATACTAGCCCAGGCGGTAAAGCGTCTTTACCCTGGTGCACGCCTTGCCATCGGTCCGGCAATTAAGGATGGTTTTTATTATGATATTGAATTTGAGGCGGCTTTCACTCTTGAGGATATGGAGAGGGTCGAGGCGGTAATGAAGGAAATCATACAGGAGGAGCTGGAGATTGAGCGCTTCACCATGGAACGGGAGGCGGCTGTTGCCTATATGAATTCCTGGGAGGAGTTCTACAAGGTGCAGTTGATCGAGGATTTGCCGGAGCAGGAGGAGATCAGCTTCTACCGGCAGGGAGAGTTTGTGGATCTGTGTGCAGGCCCGCATCTAATGAATACGCGGCAGATTAAGGCATGGAAGCTGACTTCCATGGCCGGCGCCTACTGGCGGGGGAATGAGAAGAACAAGATGCTGACGAGAATCTATGGCACGGCTTATCCCAGAAAACAGGACTTAGAGGCATATCTTACGATGATGGAGGAGGCGGCCAAAAGGGATCACAGAAAGCTTGGGAAGGAGCTGGGGCTGTTCACGCTGATGGACGAGGGGCCGGGCTTCCCCTTCTTTCTGCCGAAGGGGATGGTGCTGAAGAACCTTCTCATCGATTATTGGAGAAAGATTCATGAGCGGGAAGGATATGCGGAGATATCCACCCCGATGATGCTGAACCGCAGTCTATGGGAGAAATCAGGACATTGGAAATACTACCGTGACAAGATGTACACGACGAGAATCGATGAGGACGATTATGCCATCAAGCCGATGAACTGTCCAGGCGGAATGCTGGTATATAAATCGGAGCCCCATTCCTACCGGGAGCTGCCCATGAGAATGGCGGAGCTGGGATTGGTTCACCGGCATGAGAAATCAGGTACCCTGCACGGTCTCATGCGTGTCCGCTGCTTTACCCAGGATGATGCCCATGTCTTTATGACACCGGATCAGGTCATTGATGAAATCAAGAGGGTTGCCCGGCTGATTCACGAATTCTATGAAGCCTTTGGCTTCCGGTATCATGTGGAGCTATCCACCCGGCCGGAGGACAGCATCGGCAGCGATGAGGATTGGGAATTGGCGACGCATGCTCTGGAAGAGGCCCTGCGGCAATTGAAACTGGATTATATCGTCAATGAAGGGGACGGAGCCTTTTACGGCCCCAAGATTGACTTCCATCTGGAGGATTCCATCGGAAGGACCTGGCAGTGCGGTACGATACAATTGGATTTCCAGCTTCCCCAGCGTTTTGAGATTGAGTATATCGGAGCCGACGGAGGCCGGCATCGTCCTATTATGATACACAGAGTAGTCTTTGGTTCCCTGGAACGGTTTATCGGAATTCTCATTGAGCACTATGCGGGAAGATTCCCCTTCTGGCTGGCACCGGTACAGGTCAGGGTGCTGCCCATCTCGGAGAAATTCCTGGGCTATGGGGGAGAGGTGCTGAGCCGGTTAAAGGAACGGGGCATCCGCTGTGAGCTGGATCAGAGGGACGAGAAGATCGGTTTCAAGATCAGGGAGGCACAGCTGGAGAAGGTTCCTTACATGATCATTCTTGGGCAGAAGGAAGAAGAGAGCGGGAAGGTCTCTGTCCGCAGCAGGGACCAGAAGGATATGGGAATGCTTTCGCTGGAGGAGTTTCTGGAAACCTTATAAGAACCGGGGCGTTATTCTGGAAATATTAATCTGCGGTTAAATTTTTCTTCCGTCTATTTAACAAAGCCTCCATTGTCTCCTAAAGAAGGAAAGGCTATAATGGACATAAGACGAGCAGCTGCCGTTGTTGAATTAAGCCTAATTCATATTTGGAGGAAGAAGGATGAATATCGGAAAAGTAATCTTTACCCATAGAAAACAAAGGAACATGACCCAGGAGCAGCTGGCGGAGAAGCTGGGAGTATCCGTGCCGGCAGTAAGCAAATGGGAGACCAACGTATCCATGCCGGATATTACCCTGCTGGCGCCCATTGCAAGATTGTTCCATATCTCCATCGATACCCTGCTGGCCTTTCAGAGCGAGCTCTCCCAGGAGGAGATCCAGGAGTTCTTGAAGGAGGCAAGAAGGCGGGTGAAGGAGCAGGGGCTTGCGGAGGGAATGCGATATATTGAAAAGCTTCTGACGCAGTATCCCAACTCGGAGAGGCTCCGCCTGGAGGCTGCCTTCGGCCTCTCCGGCCTGAAGAGCCTTGCCGGGCTGGAGCTTACAACGCTTTCGGCAGAGCAGCAGGAGGAGCAGCTCAAAGTCATACAGGATTGCGGGGACAGGGTGGTCGCTATGTTTGAAGAGCTGATGCACTCCGAAGACTACTATGTAAGCAATGCAGCAAAAACGGGTGTGGCGTCCAGTTACATGGGAAGCGGAAGATTGGATGAGGCGGAGGCCATTTTTCAACAAATGAAGCTGCCCAGGGAGTGGAACTCCAACCATATACTACCTACTGTCTATCTGCTGAAGCAGGAATATGACAGAGCATTTTATGCGGCGGAAGAAAACCTCATGGCAGACTGGCAGGATGTAGTGATTGATTTGAGAACCATTTATAATATTGTACTGAAGAAGCAGGATTATGACAGGGCGCTGAAGCTTGCCCAGGCAGTGTGCACTATATCGGATTGCTTCGGTCCGGGGGGGCTGAATCAGGGGATGGATATGCTGGTGGAAGTTCATATTCTGAGAGGGGAGCTTGCCCAGGCGCAGGCCGCCTTTGAGCGTTATATTGACTGGCTGATCGGCAGCGATGGTCCCTCAGGAAAAAGGTATTCGGAGGTGTTCTTTGCCGAAGCCTATGAACAGGGGTTGTACGGCAGGAAGGAAGACAGCCGGGAGGAAGCGGAGTTAAATGTGCTGCAGGTGATGTATCAGGCGATTGTCCAGGATACCAGGTATGAGGTGATACGCGGGACAGAGGCGTACCAAAGATGCATGAGAAAGCTGGAGGAATACCTGTAGGACGATATGTATTTCAGAGATGGCAAAGAAACAAAAAAGGCAACCTTGGAGGGTGCGTCTTAGGGATTTTTAATCCCGGAAAAATATCGGCATAGTCGGGTATGTGTTACCGGCTATGCCGATTTTTCTGATGTGGATGCGGAAAACAGTGAGTCAAATCGTCAATACAGTCATTTTCAGTAAAATTATTGACAAACGATAATTTTATATGTTATACTAAATATAAATTATCGAATAACAATAATTATGGAGGCGAATATGAAACCCAGGACTTTTTTGATCCTTCTTGGAATGGAAGCCGTGCTTTGTGTTGTACTTAGCATGATGCAGGAAGCATTTTCCGGAGTATTTACAGCGGCTATGGCATTCCCCTTCGAGCAAATCGGGATTTTGCTGCGAAGCCTCTCCCTGCTTAGGGGGATTGGCAATATAGCTGCTATTGTAATCTACACGGCAATCTGCTTGATTCCCGCCGTCGCTTTTCTTATGCTTCGGAAAAAACGAAAGCTTTATTTAGAGGACAGACTGCTTATACTCCTGAGTGCCGCTCTGTTTGTGGTGCTATATGTCATGATTAACCCAGGCGTTATCAGCCGGCTCCTTGGCAAAGCTTCCGGACTTGCCGTAAGCAAGGCTATATTAGGCGGTACAGTGTATTCTGTGCTCTGCGGATATCTTATATTGAGAGTATTGCGCCTGTGCTTTGCCAGCGGTACGGAAAAGCTGCAACAGTATATGACCGTCCTGCTCCGGCTGTTGAACGCGCTGTTTGTGTATGTGATTTTCGGCGCCTGCTTTAACGATCTTCTGGATTCTATAGCGGCTCTCCGGGCTGGAAACACGGGTAACGAGCATCTGCTGGGTGTAAGCTATGCCTTTCTTGTTCTGCAATATGCAGTTGATACTCTGCCATATGTTTTTAATGTTCTTGTGGTCTTTGCCGGAATTCGGCTGCTGGGTGAAATACAGGCTGACCGCTATTCCAATGAGAGTGTGGAGGCGGCCGGAAAGCTGTCCCATTTGTGCGGGGCGGCTCTTGCGGCAACGGTGCTCACTAACATTGGGTTTAACCTTCTGCAGCTTCTTTTTGCCCGGAGCCTGATGATCATCAACAGTTCGTTGAACATCCCCATACTTTCTGTAGGCTTTGTGCTGGGCGCATTGCTGCTTTCACGGCTCCTTGCAGAGAATAAGCAGCTCAAGGATGATAACGATATGTTTATATAAGAGGTGCGGGATGGCGATAAGAGTATTTTTGGATGATATATTGAAAGCACGCAAAATGACCTCAAAGGAATTGTGTTCCCTGGTAGGAATTACAGAAGCAAATCTGTCCATTCTTCGCAGCGGAAAGGCAAAGGGCGTACGTTTCGGTACGATCAACAAAATCTGCTGGCATCTTGGCTGTGATGTGGGGGATATATTGAAATTTGATGGAAATCTGGAGGACGATGATGATGAAATATAAAATGAGGATGGCAGCAGCCTTCCTTACCGTCTTGATGCTGGTCCCGCTGTCAGGATGTCAGCTGGCACGGGAGGACGCAGGATTAAGCAACCGGGAGGACAGATTGATCGGCGTCTTTTTAACTACCGAGTATCTTGACCTGTGGGATTTTGAAGGTTATCTGAACGACAATATCAAGAGTTTCTCCGGCGGAGAAATAAAGATGGACGGACCGATGGAACAGTATCAGGGCAGGCTGTACGCCGAGCTGAGGCCGAAAACACTGACTAATACGGAAACGGGCGAAAAGACCGTGACAGAAGAATACATTTTTCCTGGCATAGAAGGCATCCCGTATTTTGCTGCCAGGGTTCCCGACGCTGCAGAACGTCAGGGTTATATCACTTCCGGGTCGGACGAGGCCATCAGCGACGGCCATATGTACTTGAACTATGGCGACAAAGAGGATAGTACTGTCCTGAATGGAACAGTCTATGTATCCCCCGGCTCCGGCAGCATATATTATTTCAATCCGGTTTACCAGAGTGAAGATGACCGTGTCTATGCATTGTCCGGCAGCGGATTATCTACCGGTGGAATCCAGAGTGAGGGAGAGGTTTTTTCACAAACCCTGGATGCCAGCTACACATCAACAGAAAATGGGAAAACAAAATCAGAGAGTATCTCAGTAAAGGTTTCCATTAGTGTAATGTTCCCTCCGGAAGAAATTACGATTTTACAGATGGATGCAGACAGTGCTGTGGTCTCCAGAAGGGAATATACCCCGGAGGAAATACCTGAATCAATTACGCCGAAGGCTAATACCGAGTATATCATAGTCGAGATTCACAAGACGCATCCAAGCGATAGTACTTTTATTACACGGAAGCTATATGGCAGGGACGTGGAGTCTCTTGAGACCTTCTATAGACGAGCAAATGGCATATGCGTTAAAAAATGGGTGCCAATAAAATGGTCAAAATAAAATCCATTTATAAGAGTGATTATACAAACCTTAAATGCGGATAAAGTTTGTGAAAATGCTTTACCTTTGGAGATGATTATACTATAATGTTCGAGAGCACACCATGTCCGCAAGTATCCATGGTATGGGTGCGGATCTTTAGTAAATTGTCTGGAGGTATCAAAGTATTAATGAAGAAGAACAAGTGGGTGAGAACATTGCGTTCTCACCCGTTATTTGACCTGATGTATACTATCGAAGGGAATGCAAAGCCTTTAATTCTCATTGAACCCTTATGGGGGATTCCTTATAATCTGCTGGCTCCCTTCACTACGCTGTACATGGTGGCGATGGGAGTCACCGATGTACAGATCGGACTGATTCTTTCCATTGCCATGGTGGTTCAGGTGGCCTTTTCCTTCATGGGAGGAATTATAGCGGACAAGCTGGGGCGGCGCATCACTACGATGCTGGGAGATTTCTTCGGCTGGAGTGTTGCCTGCTTTATATGGGCCATCTCGCAGAATTTCTGGTTTTTCCTCATTGCGGTTCTGATGAACAGCTTTGAGCAAATTAACCAGACGGCCTGGTACTGCCTGCTGATTGAGGATTCCAAGGAAAAAGACATCCTGAATATCTTTAACTGGATTACCATCGGGGGCCTGGTGTCGGTATTCTTCGCCCCCATCTCAGGACTGCTGATCGGACGGTTCTCGCTGGTGCCGGTTATCCGGGGTGTTTATCTGTCCTTCAGTATTACCATGCTGCTGAAAACCATAATCACCATGCGCTATACAAAGGAAACCCGGCAGGGAGCGGTGCGGAGGCAGGCCACCAAAGGAGTGTCGGTATGGAAGCTGATGTCGGAGTATAAACAGCTGGTTCCCCGTATCTTCCGTAATAAGGCTACGGTGCAGACCCTGGCAATTATGATGATTGTTTATATTACCGGTATGATAAATGGAAACTTTTTCGGACTTTACGTTAATCTGAGACTGGGAATTCCCAAGCAATATCTGGCCTTCTTTCCTATTCTGCGTGCCATCGTGATGATTGTGTTTATGTTTGCAATACAGCATCGGCTGGAGCGCTTAAGCCTGAAAATCCCCATGCAGGTGGGGCTGGTAATGTATGTATTATGCCAGCTGCTGCTGATTTTCAGTCCGGCGAACCAGATATTGCCGGTGGCATTGTTCACCCTGATGGAAGCGGTGGCCAATGCTCTGGTGATGCCCCGCAAGGATGCCATGCAGGCTATGAATGTAGACCCGGCGGAGCGGGCGCGGATCGTAGCATTGCTGACGGCCTTTATGATCGGTTTCTCCTCACCCTTTGGGTACGTGGTAGGATTGCTTTCCAGTATTGACCGAAGGCTTCCCTTTGTGTTAAGCAGCTGCCTGTATCTTTTGGCGATTGTGGTTATTTCACGCTTCAAGGAGCGCAAACCGGCTATGGAGTCCCAGATATCATCGGAATAACAGATTGCCGCTGGCTGAATGGTTACATCAGCACACATAGATCAATATACATAGATCGAAATAGAAGAAACGGGGCCGTTGCAGGGGAAATCCTGCAACGGCCCCGTTTTCATTGTCAGAAATATTTATCCGTGATATAGACCAGACTGGAGGTGGAGGGTGTGCTGTGGCTATCGATATAATCCCGGTATTCCTCATAGTTAATATAGTATTGTTTTCCCCAGGAGGAGATACGCAGCATAATCCGGCCGGTTACCTCATCCTTAATCAGGGCGGTTACGGTAACATAATGTCCGTTGATCCCTTCTTCCACGGTTTTATAATAATAGGGCTTAGAGGCTTCGGTCATGGGCTCCTGGCCTTTGGCACCGGGGTCCAGATAATCGATTTCCTTCAGTTCATAGAAAGGAATTCCCTTGCGTCCCCAGAGCTTCGGGACATTTGGGCCGATGGAGAGTATGACCGGGAGATCCCTGCCCAGCATCTCTTCCATTCTGTCATACATATCGTAGTAATTCAGCTTCCATTTCCAGGCGGCTTTCAGACCAAGTCCGTAAGTGCGGGAGTAGGAGCGGACGGCGCGGGCAATAGAAGGGCCAAGTACGGTGACCAATGGCTTGGTTTTAATATAGCTATGATGAATGGTATAGACATAGGGGATATAATCCATATAATTAATTCCGTTTTGCCGGATAATTGCAGAATCAGTAACAGGAGTCCGAAAGGAGCTGTTTTGCATTGCAAGATATAGAAAGAGATCCGCGGTGGCAATGGTCCCGCAGCCATAATTATGGAGAATATAATCCTTACCATACCGGTGATTTGCAGAAAACCACATCTGGCTTCCTCCGAAATATTTGTCGTTGTTCTTGATTACAGGAAGATAGTCGGGCCGGCGAAGCGTGATGATCACATTGTCTTTAAATGGCACAGTAAATTCTCCCATCATGATATCCTCACAATAGTTTATTCCGTTTCGCTTGTTCATGTTGCAGGGATAATGCTATAAAACAAATGATGGAATAGCACTCCCCTTTGGCGATATTAAACATAAGAGAGCGTATTGCAAAAGCTGGTTTTACAATACGCCCTCTTATGTTACGTAAATTTATTCTTCGCCGCTTTCATCCTCGGCAGCAAACTGGCTGATCTGTCTCTTTCTGGCCTGTTCGTCACTATCAAGATATTCGTCATAGGTGGTAATCTTATCAATCAGATGCCCGTTGTAAATCTCCATAATACGGTTAGCCGTAGTCTGGATAAACTGATGGTCGGGGGAGGTGAACAGGGCAACACCCGGGAATTTAATCAGGCCGTTGTTCAAGGCGGTGATGGATTCCATGTCCAGATGGTTCGTGGGCTCATCCAGAACCAGCACATTGGCTCCGGCAATCATCATCTTGGATAAGAGAACGCGCACCCGCTCTCCTCCGGAGAGCACATTTACCTTCTTGGAGCCTTCCTCACCGGCAAAGAGCATTCTGCCCATAAAGCCGCGGACATAGGTGACATCCTTTTCCGGGGAGAAGGGCATCAGGAAATCAACGATGGTCTCATCCCCTGCGAAAAGCTTCGTATTGTCCTTGGGGAAATAAGACACATTGGTGGTAATGCCCCATTTATAGCTGCCCTCATCCGGTTCTTCCTCTCCGGCGAGAATCTTGAACAGGAGGGTAGTGGCCTGGGTGTTGGGGCCGACAAACGCGATCTTATCCTCTCTTCCCACAATAAAGGAAATGTTATCTAACACCTTAATTCCATCCACATATTTCGTCAGATTTTCTACCGTAAGAACCTCGTTGCCGATTTCACGGCTGGGACGGAAATCGATATAGGGATATTTTCTGCTGGAGGGACGGATGTCATCCAGCTCGATTTTCTCAAGGGCCTTCTTTCTGGAGGTAGCCTGCTTGGATTTGGAGGCGTTGGCGCTGAAGCGCTGGATGAATTCCTGCAGCTCCTTGATCTTCTCCTCTTTCTTCTTGTTGGCTTCCTTCATCTGCTTTACCATCAGCTGGCTGGACTCATACCAGAAATCATAATTGCCGGAATAGAGCTGTATCTTGGCATAATCAATATCCGCAATATGAGTACATACCTTATTCAGGAAATAACGGTCATGGGATACCACGATAACGGTATTCTCAAAATTAATCAAAAATTCCTCCAGCCAGCGGATCGCTTCCAGATCCAGATGGTTGGTGGGCTCGTCGAGGAGCAGGATATCCGGGTTGCCGAAGAGAGCCTGGGCAAGCAGCACCTTCACCTTCTCACCGCCGTTCAATTCGCTCATCTGCTTGTAATGAAGCTCCGTCTCGATGCCCAGACCGTTGAGGAGGGACGCGGCATTGGCCTCCGCCTCCCAGCCGTCCATGGCGGCAAATTCGCCTTCCAGCTCACTGGCGCGGATTCCGTCTTCCTCCGTAAAATCCTCTTTCGCGTAAATGACTTCCTTTTCCTTCATAATCTCATACAGACGCTTATTGCCCATAATGACGGTGTCGAGAACCTGGTAAGCGTCGTACTTGAAGTGATCCTGCTGTAAGAAGGACAGCCGCTGTCCGGGGGTGATGATCACCTCACCCTTGCTGGGCTCAAGCTGCCCGTTTAATATCTTCAGAAAGGTGGATTTGCCGGCACCGTTGGCGCCGATCAGCCCGTAGCAGTTGCCCTCGGTGAACTTGATATTCACGTCCTCGAACAACGCCCGCTTTCCTATCCTAAGTGTAATATTACTTGCCTGTATCATGAGAAACCTCCTGGTAACATTCTTTATGTTTTGAACTCCTGTTTTTCTATATCAGCCTGGGCAGCAGTGGGATAGCCCGTGCAATTGCTGACATAATCGCCATTTCTATTGTATCGTATATTCATTATTTTGCAAGAGAAAACTGCTGTGATTTAGGAAAATGTATACATCGCCATCAATATTTGCTATAA
This sequence comes from Anaerotaenia torta, assembly GCF_050433395.1. Taxonomy (NCBI): domain Bacteria; kingdom Bacillati; phylum Bacillota; class Clostridia; order Lachnospirales; family Lachnospiraceae; genus Anaerotaenia; species Anaerotaenia torta. Next base: position 38,901 of record NZ_JBNPXH010000004.1, on the reverse strand, counting down.
TACACTATGACAAAATACAATGCGTGTCGGCTTACGCAGGAATGGAGAACAGGATGAAAAGCATATTTCAAGACGGACAAGTAGTATTATTTCAAGGAGACAGCATTACGGACTGCGGGAGAGACCGCGGCGATATCACTTCCCTGGGAGGGGGATATGCCGGTGTGGTAGCCAGCTTATACCGGACCTTATTTCCCCAGGCAAAGGTGAGCTTTATTAACAAGGGAATCAGCGGAAACCGGGTGAAGGATCTGCTGGCCCGCTATGAGGAGGACTTTCGTTCGATCCGGCCGGATTACTTATCGATTCTAATCGGGATAAATGATACCTGGAGAAGATACGACAACAACGACCCCACCAGCAGTGAAGAGTTCGAGGATACATACCGGGAGCTGCTGACAAAGCTGCGCCGGGATCTGCCGGATTGCAAGCTGATCATGATAGAGCCTTTCCTGCTTAACTCTCTGCCGGACAGGGCTGCATGGAGAGAGGATCTGGATCCGAAGATTCATGTGATAAGAAAGCTGGCAAAAGAATTCGCTGACTATTATATCCCCATGGACGGCATCTTTGCAAAAGCAGAGGTAGAAGAATACACCTGTAAAGAACTGGCGGAGGACGGAGTCCATCCCAGTGAAACCGGCCACCGTATCATAGCAGAAGAATATTTAAAACTATTTTCATAAAATCACGCGGCGGTGCAGGCTGTGGCGGGGAAGAGGGGGAGCATGGTGCTCCTGTAATGCACTGTATGGAAGAGATGTGATCGAATTTGTATGGCACAGACGAACAAACTTGTTTGTACGGTTGTGTCATACAAATTCGGTCATGTGTCTTCCATCCTGTGTGTGAAGGAGCACCATGCTCCCCCTCTTCCCCGCCACAGCCTGTACCGTTGCAATTCTTGTTGCAATTCAATTGTTTTTAAATTGTTCACGAAACGTTAATACCTTCTACATAAATCGAGGATATACTAATGATATGAAACAGCCAATCATATAATTTTTTTCATAAACCTCCTCCTCCCTACAAGCCAACTTGAATAAGTTGGCTTTCGTTTTGGGATTCATTTGACTTTTATAACCATTATGAGTAGAATAAAATTGGCTGGTGTTAGGACGGGTGTCTGACACCTGGCACCCGAATGGAGGTCTATATGGCAATCAATAACGCAATGAGAATGGCTCTGCGTGCTTTGTCTTATCCGGAACTGGATCTGAAGAAAACCTATAAGCTGCAGAGACAGCTGAAAACAGCTGCCAATCCTGTCATCCGGCCGTTGTATAAGATGTGGGATCATAAGGTATGCCTGGAGGACTACGAGATTCCGGTCCGGGTCTTTCTGCCTTCTCCGGAATATACCCTGAATAAACTGCTGATTTTCTTCCACGGCGGAGGATGGGTCATCGGCAATATTGATAACTACACCAGAGTGTGTGCAAATATGGCGAAACAGACGGGACATCTGGTGATATCCGTGGATTACCGGCTGGCGCCGGAGTATAAATTCCCCGCGGCACCGGAGGATTGCTATGCGGTCACCAAGGAGATATATGAAAATGCGGAGCTGTTTCAGGTAAAGCCGGAGGATATTACCCTGATCGGCGACAGCGCAGGGGGGAATCTGGCGGCGGCGGTATCCCTGATGGCCAGGGATCGCGGAAGCTTTCTGCCTGCCGCACAGATATTAATTTACCCGGCGACAGACAGCGACCACAGCGAGAGCTCGCCGTATCCCTCGATCATAGAGAATGGCAGGGATTTTTTGCTGACTTCAAAACGAATCTGTGAATATATGGATTTATATATCAGCTGTGAGGAGGATTTGCAGAATCCCTATCTGGCACCGATACGGGCGAAGGATCTGTCCGGCCAGCCCAGGACATTGATCATTACGGCCGAATATGATCCCTTGAGGGACGAAGCAGAGGCCTATGGCAGGAAGCTCTTTGAAGCCGGCAACGAGGTGGAGGTATACCGTATGAAGGATGCCCTGCATGGCTTCCTCTCTCTGCCGAAGCATTTTGTTCATGTAAAAAGAAGCTATGAATTGATGAACCGTTTTCTGAACGGTGCGGAGAAAGAATGATTCGGAAAGAATACCGCCCGGCAAATCGGTTCATAATCAGATAGATATCAAAAGCTGCCGGAAAGGGGGATTGTGACTGGTGGTAAGAAGAAAACCTGTTGAATGGATGAAATTAGATAATGCGGCCAAGATATTCCCTCCCAATACCAATGAGAAGGACACCAAGGTCTTTCGGTTTGCCTGTGAGCTGAAGGACGAGATTGACCGGGATACCCTGCAGAGGGCATTGGATAAGGCTCTTTCCCTGTTCCCCATCTACCAGACGGTGCTGCGCAGAGGGCTGTTCTGGTATTATTTTGAAAGCACGGATGCCAGGCCGGAGGTTATAGAGGAGAAGAAGCTTCCCTGCAGTATGCTGTACCGGGTGAATCGCCGTAACCTCCTGTTTGAAGTAACCTACTATAACCGAAGGATTAATTTGGAGGTCTATCATGCACTGACGGACGGAACCGGTGCGCTGGAATTTTTAAAGACCATTGTATATTATTATCTAACCCTGCGCCATGGGGAGGAATTCGGAGAGGGGCTGCCGAAGCTGGATTATGATGCATCCCTTACCCAGAAGATGGATGACAGCTTTCTGAAACATTACAGCGGAGATAAGCAGCTGGACCGGATTAAGATCAGCCGTGCATATCGTATCACCGGAAGGCGCGCCATCGATAACCGGCTGAGGATTGTGGAAGGGGTGACTTCGGTCCGTCAGATACTGGAGCAGGCTCACCGCTATGACACCACTATGACGATATATCTGACGGCCCTTTATCTAAAGGCGATTTCCATGGATATGCCCGCAAGAAGCCGGAAATATCCTGTCATCCTCACAGTACCGGTGAATCTCAGGACTTATTTTCCCTCTGTGACGGCCAGGAATTTCTTTACGACCATCAGTATCCGCTATCATTTTGCGAAGAATTCGGACAAGCTGGAGGACATTATACCGGAGGTGAAGGAAGCCTTTGCCCGGGAGCTTACCAGGGAGAAGCTGGGCGGTCATATAAACCGGCTGTCCGCATTGGAGCATAATGCATTTATGAGAGTGATTCCCCTGGCAGTCAAGGATGTGATCCTGCGCTTTGCCAACTATCTGAGCGGACGGGGCATCACGGCAACCCTGTCCAATATCGGCAGGATTACGGCGGCGCCGGAATTGGTTCCCTATATCCGGCTGTTTGATTGCTTCACCAGCGCCAGGAGGCCGCAGATTGCCATGTGCTCCTTTGGAGACGAGCTGGTGATCTCCTTCACCTCTCCCTATGTGGGAACGGAGATCCAGAAGAATTTCTTCCGTATGCTGACCCAGGAAGGCGCCCATATCATAGTTGCCTCCAATAACAAGGAGCTGTAGGAGATGGAAGGTTGCAAGAAATAAAAATGTATAAATAAAGGAGGGACCGGGTCCATGCCAGCACTTTCATGGCAATTTGTGCGGTAAAAGGCATGGATATGAGGATGTTAAAATGCGATAAATGCAAGGTATCCCTGCAGGGGGAATATGAGGTATGCCCCCTTTGCGGAGGAATTATAAGAGAAGGGGATAAGGCGGGAGAGGAGGTATTTCCCAACATTCCCACCATATTCCAGGAATTCAATATCTTTATCCGGATTATGATTCTGGTATCCATCGCGGCGATTGTGATCAGCTTTGCTGTTAACCTGATCTTTGCCAGGGATTCCAGATGGTCTCTGATTGTGGCGGCCGGCATTGGCTGTATGTGGGTCAGCCTGTTTTTCATTATTCGCAAGAGAAACAATATACCCAAGACCATTGTCTGGCAGGTGGTGCTCCTTGGGGTGTTGTCCGTTCTCTGGGACTGGTCCATGGGCTGGCTGGGGTGGTCCCTGGATTTTGTGATACCCTCGGTATGTTTTGGAGCCATGGTGGTTATGGCTATCGCAGCTAAGATCTTAAAAATCGGTGTCAGAGATCTGCTGGTATATCTGTTCATTGATATTATTTTTGGTTTCCTGCCGATTATTTTTATTTTAACCGGTGTATTGAATATCATATTTCCTTCTGTGATCTGCGTGGCTGCAAGCGCCATCAGCCTGTCGGCATTAATTCTGTTCCAGGGAGATAATATGAAGGCGGAATTGAAAAAGAAGATGCATATCTAGGAAATTTCCTGATAGAATACCTGTGACTGAAAGGATGGGATGTATGAATTCATTTTACCTGAAATTGATTGCTATTATTACCATGCTGATTGATCATACGGCGGCTGTGTTAATTCCCGGTGATACGATGCTCTGGCTTGTGATGCGCTGTATTGGCCGCCTGTCATTTCCGATCTTTGTGTTTTTGCTGGTGGAGGGCTTTTATCACACCAGGGATGTTCAAAAATACATGCTTCGGATGGGAGCCTTTGCCCTGATCTCTGAGATACCCTTTGACCTTGCCTTTTATGGCAAGACGCTGGAATTCAGTCATCAGAATATCTTTTTCACCCTGTTTCTGGGGCTGCTCTGCCTCGTTTTGATGAAGGAGGCGGAGAAGAGATACCAGAAGAATTTATTTGCAATTAATGTGTGGAATGCGGTGATTACCCTTGGTATCAGCCTCGCTGCCATTGTTCTGAGAACGGACTATAATTTTGCGGGAATCTTATTGATCGTGGCGTTTTATCTCTTCCGGGGAAGCAGGCTTATGTGCACCCTTACCCTGCTGCTGGTATCCGCTTTTTTGATCGGCGGAATCCAGGTGGTTGCGGTTCTTGCCATAGTGCCCATTTTCTTTTATAACGGACAGAGGGGCAAAAGTATAAAATATGTATTTTATATCTTTTACCCCGTTCATCTTCTTCTGCTGGCATTGCTCAATATATATCTGTAGGATCCTCATATCCCTCCTGAGTATATTCGCCTTTTGGAGAATAATCATCGCCGTACAGGGACGTAAAGTGCAAACTCTCGCCGGAAGCATAGGGCTGATCCGGATAATAGTAGCGCCGGTCAAAATTCTGTACACTGTTAAGGGATGGAAAACGGTAATATGTTTTTTTGGCAGATTCATAATACATGATTGCAGTCCTCCTGTTTATTTTGATGGATGATCTAATCTTAGTGTTCGTCGTTTGAAGAGGAACTATACCAGGAAAACATTTAAGAATTTACAAATTTTACAAATAGATACCCTAAGGAGAGAACAATATGATTTCGCTGATGATTACGGAGGTTAAGCCGTTTATGGCCAAGCTTCTTGCTCAGACCGCCTTTGACCATTTCATACTTCGGGAGATGGAGCTGTCTACCTTAACCAATTTTACCATTGACGGACAGTTGAACGAAGCCTTCCTTTCGAAGGAGGAGCTGGAAGAGAGAGGAGAGCATGGACGGAATATTCTTTGGAGTGATGTGAGAACGGTTGTGTTTTCCATGATTAAAGGCAATAAGACGCCCCTCTCCTTAAAAATAGTATTTCAGCTGCCACGGAAGCAGAGCGAGGAGCTGCTGCAGAACCTGGGAGGGAGAATCCGCGCGGAAGAGCTGGGAGGCCTGTACTTAAATATCCGGTTTGAGAAAAACGCGCTTCATATCATTACCGGAACCGCCATTAAGACCTTCACCCTGGATAAAACCCTGGAGCAGGAATGGGACAGGAGGGTGCGGGAGATACTGAAGGAGCAGGCAATCCCTTTTGAAGAATTATAAATTGTTAGCACTCTTACTTAAAGAGTGCTAATTTTGTCTTGACATTTTTTTTAACCCGTATTATTATATCATTTGAAGATACCGTTTGCAGTCATGCGGCAGACGGAGGGAAGAATAAGCTGAAATCAGCATAATACAAGAGTAAACGATGTAAAGGAGTTGTTTTCATGAGCACAGAGCGCGGCAATCTATCGATTCATTCAGAGAATCTGTTTCCCATCATTAAGAAGTGGTTATATTCCGACCACGACATATTTGTCAGAGAATTAATATCCAACGGCTGTGATGCCATTACAAAGCTGAAGAAGCTGGAGGTTATGGGAGAGGCTGATCTGCCGGAGGATAACCACTACCAGATCACGGTAACCGTGAATCCGGAGGAGAAGACGATCCGTTTTTCCGACAACGGCATCGGTATGACAGCGGAGGAGGTCAGAGAATTTATCAATCAGATCGCCTTTTCCGGTGCGCAGAAGTTCCTTGAGAAATATAAGGATAAGACCAATGAGGAGCAAATCATCGGACATTTTGGCCTGGGCTTTTATTCCGCCTTTATGGTGGCCTCCAGAGTAACCATTGAAACCCTCTCCTGGCAGCCGGAGGCTGAGCCCGTGCATTGGGAGTCCGACGGCGGTACGGAGTATGAGATGAGCAGCAGCACCAAGGCGGAGCGCGGTACGGATATCACCCTGTACCTGAGTGACACTAGCTACGAATTCTCCAATGAATACCGCGTTCGGGAGGTTCTTAAGAAATACTGCTCCTTCATGCCGGTGGAAATCTACCTGGTGAACGCCAATGCCAAGGTTGAGGAGAAGAAGGAAGAGGTTGTAGATGCTTCCGTGAATGAGGATGGCACGGTGGAGGAGGCCAAGGACGGGGCGAAGGAAAATAAGCCGGAGCCTATTAACGAGGTCAATCCCCTGTGGACAAAGCATCCCAATGACTGTACCGAGGAGGAATACAAGAAGTTCTACCGTGAGGTATTCCATGATTATAAGGAGCCGCTGTTCTGGATACACCTGAACATGGACTATCCTTTTAACCTGAAGGGAATTCTGTATTTCCCCAAGATTAATACGGAATATGATTCCCTGGAGGGACTCATCAAATTATACAGCAACCAGGTATTTATTGCGGATAATATCAAGGAAGTAATTCCGGAATTTCTGATGCTGCTCAAGGGCGTCATCGACTGCCCCGATCTTCCGCTGAACGTATCCAGAAGCGCGCTGCAGAATGACGGCTTCGTGAAGAAGATCTCCGAATACATCTCCAAGAAGGTGGCGGATAAGCTGGCCGGTATGTATAAGGTGGAGAGAGAGAATTACGAGAAATACTGGGAGGATATCAGTCCCTTCATCAAGTTCGGCTTCCTGAAGGATGATAAATTCCGTGAGAAGGTAAAGGATGTTATTATCTTTAAGAACCTTGAGGACAAGTATGTTACCCTTGCGGAATATGTCGCTGCTAAAAAGGGTACGGAAACCTCCGCTGAAGAGAAGAGCGGTGAAGGTCAGAAGGAGCAGAGCGAAGGCAGTGCGGAGCATGACGGACATAGTCACGAACATGATGAGAACTGCGGCTGCGGGCATGACCACGCGCAGGATGAAAGCGGCAGCGGACAGGATCATGTACACGATGAGAACTGTGATTGCGGACAGGATCATGCACACGATGAGAACTGTGACTGCGGGCACGACCATGCACAGGATGACGACGAGGAGGTTGTGGATGAGGATAAGAAGATCACCGTCTACTACGTGACCGATGTCAAGCAGCAGAGCCAGTATATCAATATGTTCAAGGAAGCAGGCAGCGATGCCTTCATCCTAACCCATAATATTGACCAGCCCTTCATTACCCAGCTGGAATATCAGGATCAGACCATTCGCTTCCAGCGTATCGACGCGGATATCAGCGAAGGCTTCAAGGATACCCTTAAGAAAAAGGACCAGAAGATCCTGAAGAAGAATACCGATGCTATGACCAGCCTGTTCCGTAAGGTTCTCGGCAAGGATAAGCTGGAGGTCAAGGTGGATAAGTTCAAGAACGAGAAGGTATCCTCCATCATGACCCTGTCCGAGGAAAGCCGCAGAATGCAGGATATGATGCGTATGTACAATATGTCGGGAATGGACATGGGTAATCTGGGCGGCGGAGAGACCCTGGTGCTGAATGCCAACAATAAGCTGGTTCAGTTCATTCTGACCAATGAAGGGGCGGAACAGACACCGATGATCTGTGAGCAGTTGTATGATCTGGCCCTGTTGAGCCACAAGCCCCTGGAGCCGGAGGCAATGACCAGATTCATCCAGAGAAGCAATGATATTATGATGTTTCTTGCGAAATAAATAGAAGAATAAATTAGGCAAATATGAGACAGACTTGAGATGGGAGGAATGCTTTCATCTCAGGTCTGTCTTTTCTATAAATATAAAATTTCAATAAATTATGGTATGCCTCTTGATTCTGTTAATATGATTTGGTATGATAATATATAGTAATGAAAACCATATTATGTGGTGTACATACTGGTTGAAGTGTCCAGAAGTACAAGATGAGCAGATAGCACCAGTAAAGTTATTTTACCGGGCTTCTTATAGAAAAAATAATAGAAAGAATTTTTATTTAACAGGAGGATGAATACGATGTCATACAGAATCATCGGAGACAGCTGCACGGATTTACCGAAGGAATTACGGGAGGATCCGCACTTCAAGCTGGTACCTCTTACCTTGATTGTAGATGATATTTCCATCGTTGATGATGATACCTTCCGGCAGAAGGAATTTCTGCAAATGGTGAGCAACAGCCCCAACAGCCCTAAGTCGGCATGCCCCTCTCCGGAGGATTATATGAAGCATTTTGATTATGACGGGGATATCTATGTAATTACATTGTCGGCTCAGCTAAGCGGTTCCTATAACAGTGCAGAGCTGGCGAAGAAGCTTTATCTGGAGGAGCATCCGGATAAGAAGGTGGAGATAATCGATTCCCGCTCCGCTTCTGTGGGTCAGACTTTGATTGCAATGAAGATAAAGGAGCTCGTTGAGGCGAAGCAGTCCTTTGCCAATGTGGTGGAGAAGGTTCGGGCCTTCCGCGACAGCATGAATACAAAGTTCGTACTGGAGACGCTGGACACCCTTCGCAAGAACGGCAGACTTTCCAACCTTCAGGCCATCATCTGCAGCGCGTTGAATATTAAGCCGGTCATGGGTGCGACCCGGGAAGGAACCATCTGTAAGGTGGATCAGGCCAGAGGCATCACCAAGGCATTAGCCTTGATGGCGAAGAGCATCCAGGAGGATGTGATAAGACCCCAGGAACGGACCCTTGGCATTGCACACTGCAATAATTATGAGAGAGCAATTTATATTAAGGATGAGATATTGAAGAGAGTTCCCTTCCGGGATTGGTTTATCGTGGACACAGCCGGAGTAAGCTCTTTATATGCCAATGAAGGCGGAATCATTGCGGCATATTAATAGAATATGTGTCGCCGGGTAAACCTCAATATCCAAAGGGCAACCCCGCTTATCCTCGTCGACAGTAGAAAATGAAATAGAAAAAAATGCGAAAGCATCTTCGCATTCAGACCTAGATAGGGCATTAAACCGCCCCGTCTCAGGTCTGTTTTTTTTGGCTCTTAAGCTGGGTCCTGTCCGGCAGGATGTCCAGAATACGGGGATTCCTGGCATCGGTAAGAATGCATTGGTATTTGCCGGCATCCGTATTCCCCTGCCTTCAAATCATTTGCTGACATAAGATTAGAGAAAGATATTTATATGGATGTCTCTGCATATGCCTTGAATGGCAACGGCCAAGAACGTAAAGCAACGAAAGAAGAAATGGAAATGGTTATTAATGATGATTTTCCTTACAACTATGATGGGGCAACTTTAAGTTGTATTAATCATGATGGGCCAGACCAATTTATTGTGCGAAATAAAGGTGGCTCTAGACGGCTAGCGGATGGTAATGTTTAAAAAAAGATGTTATGATGTTTACTAATCGCGTTAATTATCCAACTTTGCTTTTTTATTATACTAATAAATCAAGTTTTGTGTAACCTTTTCTATAAAAGGGTAACTAATATTATAGACCGGGTAAAGGAGGTAAGGGATTGCAAGAATTCGAACAATTATATTCTGATTATAATAAAGATATATATAGATTTCTGTTAAAAATAAGTGGATATGATTTCACTTTAGCAGAAGAATTGACACAGGAGACCTTTTATCAAGCATTCATATCTATGGCTAAATTTCAAGGTAGATGTCAGATAAAGACATGGCTCTGTCAAATTGCTAAAAACATATATTATCAGCACCTTAGAAAAAAGAAAAGAGAACATATTACTGTGGAAAACGAAAATGAAACTATAACCAGTTTGGAAAGTAAAGTGGAAAACGCCGAACTTATTCAAAATGCTTTAGCAATCATAAACTCTTTTGATGATAGGACAAGGGATGTCATGTTATACAGGTTCTATTCTGATTTGCCCTATTCGCAAATCTCCCTCTTGTTGGGGATTAGTGAGGGTTCAACAAAGGTTGTTTTTTTTCGAGGTAAAGCTTTACTACAAACTAAATTACGGGAGGATTTTGGATATGAAATATGATTGCGAACTTATCAGAGACTTGTTACCGCTCTGTCAGGATAATATTGCAAGCACAGCCAGTCAAACCGCTGTGAATGAGCATTTGTTGGAATGCTCTGAATGTCGTAGTTTTAAGAAAAATATGCAGACAGATAATTTGCCACAGAGTAAGACAAAAATAAAAGATGCAGAAACAATAGGTTATTCAAAAGTCGCTACACGTATAAGAAAAAGAAAAACTCTTGTAACTGCTTGCCTTGCTTTAATAATCGTCTTAGTAACTTATTTTGCACATGCTTATGCTACTGGGAAAAGCTTTGATTCATACCTTTGTGCTCAAAACAGCCAATGGGTAGACGAAGAATCCATTTTGTTAAATGAGGTGGATATGTTCCCTTATCATGTTTACTTATACGAGAATGAGGATAAGTATAGGACAATAGTTACCCAATACTCCTTTCCGTTTTGGGAACTTGGGGACAGTTCATGGGCCAACAAAACAGACGATATGATAAAATTAGTCGGTTGGTATAGTGGTGCCCGTAATGGACACGGCATTACAGTAGTCCCTATACAATGTTTGGACGAAAATATTGCATACATTGAGATGGGGGCTAATGAACGTCTGCGAAAAGAAGCTAAAATCGGAGAAGTAATGATCTTTTCTTGGGCCAATACTCTGCGCTGGAATGATCTTGATGGCATCGCTTATTCAGCAGATGGTGAACCTCTATACAGGTTAGGATACGACCATCAAAATTCAACTATTAAGGCAGATGAATTAAGATGGCTTCCCCTTAACGACGAAGTAAATTAACTGCTAGTTGAAAATTCAGGAGGTACAATGATGTCTGCAAACTCAAATCTGTAAAAATTATATGGCAGGAATTATAAGATCAGAAAAAGCAACAGACCGGTATGGGTTGGATAACTTACCCATTACAGGCCTTGCTTTTTGCTTCGGACCCAAGTATAATGGAGGAAAGTGACATAAAATCGGTAATATATGATAAGTTTGTCTGTTTCTGCGGCGCCAATCTGAGCGGAACGGATCTTAGGCTCTCCTGGGATAAAGATTAACACTGAGGTATCATTATGAAGCGTAAATATTTCAGATATACAGAGATGCAGTTGGTGATTATGCTTATCATTTTTTTTGCTTTGATATTCTTTCTTGCCAGCTACCAGCGCTCGGAGGAGCGATACCAGCTGGCAAGTGTCGGACAATCCATCACCTATTCCCTCGGGCAGCATATTGCTGTAACAGAGGGGACGAGTTCTTAATCCTGGTCCGGGACCGTCAGGACAGAGAGGCGCTGGAGGTGCTATGTCAGGAGATCCTGGGTGTCTTCGGGGAGCCCTTTGAGCTGATGCAGAAATCCGTCTATGTCTCCGTAAGCATCGGTGTGGTCTATGGCTTCGAAGCCGGGCAAAGCGCCAATGATGTGTTCCGCAGTGCGGATACGGCGCTGAACAAGGCAAAGGAAAGCGGAAAAAACCAGTACTGCATCTATGATGAACTGATGCATGAGGAAATCATGAGAAAGTCCAAGGTGGAGGAATGTATCAGGCAGGCGTTAATCAAGGACGGCTTCATCATTCATTACCAGCCCCAGTATGATCTGGTGAATCAGAGCATCAGGGGCGTGGAGGCCCTGGCCAGGCTGTATTCCCGGGAGCTGGGAATGATCTCCCCGCTGGAATTCATAGCGGTTGCCGAATACACGGGGTTAATCATCCCCCTGGGCAGCTGGATATTAAGAAATGCATGTATTCAGGGAAAGCGCTGGATCGACCAGGGATATAACATAGGTAAGCTTTCTGTCAATATCTCGGTGCACCAGCTGCGGGACGGGAATTTCTATGAGCAGGTGAAAACGGTTCTGGCCCGAACCGGGTTTCCGGTGAAGCAATTGGAGCTGGAAATTACCGAAAGCGTCTTCCTGGACTCCTCGGAGGAGAATATTGATATACTGAAAAGGCTAAAAACCCTTGGCATCAGCATAGCACTGGATGACTTCGGCACAGGATATTCCTCCTTAAATTATCTGACTGTACTTCCCATTGATGTATTGAAGATAGACAAATCGTTTTTGGGAAAGGCGCTTAATAGGGGAACGGAAAACCGGGTGATCCGAAGCATCATCGAGTTGGCCCACGATCTGGAGCTGGAGGTGGTATCCGAGGGAGTGGAGACAGAGAAGCAAAAACAGACCCTTGAGAAGATCGGCTGTGACTATATTCAGGGTTACTATTTTGCAAGACCGGAAACAGCAGAAAGCGTAGAAAAACGGTTTCACCCTTTCCAACAATAAGTTTTTTGAAGGATATTGATCAAGGGAAACCATTTTGTGGAAGACTCTTTAAAGGAAAACAATTAAAAAGTGAAATTAGTAGTTGACTTTTTGCCGCTTTTGATAGATAATAACTAATGCGGTGCTTACTTAAGGCACCTCAGGTTACAAGAATCGAGGCGTGGCTCAGTTTGGTAGAGCGCTGCGTTCGGGACGCAGAGGCCGTGGGTTCGAATCCCGTCGCCTCGACTGTAAAGCCCTTGAATTATCAAGGGTTTTATTTTTTTGTGTTAAGTTTTGTGCTACATGAAAGCATCCTTCGGGGTGCTTTTCTTATGTCATTTTTTAAATCCTAACGCTTAAATATTTTATGAAAACGCCATGTCGTTATTTCTTGTATTTTGTCGTATTATATGCTAGAGTAATCTAGGACTGATATACTACTAATAAAAAACTAATCAATGTACCCAAGAGGAGGACACAAGAAACTATGTTCAAAAAAAGTAAGGTTAATAGCCAGGCATCAAATCCGCCAGTAAGAGGATTTAAGACGCTCCTGTCTAAGATTCTCATATTTGTCGGAGGTCCGGTAGTCATTTCCTATGTAATTGTCAGCGCTATTCTGATGAGTCTTGTCAGCAACGCTGTAGCCAATCTCACAACCAATGAACTGACTGCAAAATCGCAGGCAGCGGCTCAGGATATCGATGCTTATTTTGGCAAGCATTTTGAGATCGTCAAGACATTAGCCACCAATGTGGAGCTGGAGGCGCTGTTCAACGAAGTTGTCCCCGGTATGAAAATCAATCAGTCGCCGGAATATCTTCCCATAAGACTCAGCCTTGATAATGTACGTAAATTGAACACGGATTCTATTATGGCCGTCTGGATTGTTGATGTTGATTCCAGCCAGATTGCACAAGCAGATGGATATATTTCAGAAAGTGATTGGGATGTACAGGTGCGCCCGTGGTTCCAACAGCTTAGTGCGGCCAAAATGCCCATTCTGACAGAACCCTACGAAGATACAGCCACAAAGCTGCAGGTAGTCACCGTAGCGGCTCCGGTGTTTAAACCGGGAACCCAGGAGATTATCGGAGTAGCAGGAGTGGATTTTTCACTGGAAGCCCTTGCGGAGACCATTAGAGGCTACACCTTGGGAGAGAACGGATATTACATCCTCACAACGGAAGCGGGGCAGATTATCTATCATCCGGTTTCCGAAAATATTAACCGTAATGTCAGGGAAACAGATATGTCGGACAGCATCCGGCAGGCTATGACTTCTAAAACCGAGGGCAGCCTGGAATATACCTCCCATGGGATCAAGAGCCACGGCTATGCCGCGGCAATCGGAGCCACGGGATGGATGGTTGCCACAGGTTTGCCGGATACGGAATTTTATAAGGACTATACGGCGGTCCGCACGACCATGCAGATTGTCTTTGTGATTGCTGCTGTGGGTATCTTCCTTATGATTTTAGTTGTATCCAATCAGATTGTCACACCAATCAAAAAGCTGACTCGCACGGCTAATCAGATTGCGGAAGGCGACCTGAGTGTTTCCGCACAGGTCGGCTCCCGCGACGAAACCGGGCAGATGGCAGATGCGATCAATCGAACCGTTGTGAAACTGAGCCGTTATATAGCTTACATACAGGAAATCACTTACACCCTTGAAAATATGGCTAGGGGAGACATGCGGATCAGCCTCAGGGAGGACTATGTCGGTGAATTTGCGTCGATCCGCTCAGCCTTTGAGGATATCTCCGCTTCCTTGAACAGCACTCTGCGCAATATCGATACCGCGGCGGAGCAGGTGAGCACCGGGGCTTCCCAGGTGTCCGACGGAGCGCAGGCTCTTGCGTCAGGTTCAACGGAGCAGGCTTCCGTAGTCGAAGAATTAGATGCTTCCGTTGTGAAGATTGCTGAACAGGCTACGGAAAATCTGAATAATGTAAAAACAGCAGCCCGGTACGTGGATGAGGCGGGCGCAGGTGTGGCGGCCGGAAATGAGCATATGAACCAGCTTACGGAGGCGATGAGAGATATTGACTCCTCGGCGGGTCAGATTGCCAGCATAACAAAGGTGATAGAGGATATTGCCTTCCAGACTAACATTCTGGCTCTTAATGCCGCCATTGAAGCCGCCCGCGCAGGAAGCGCAGGGAAGGGCTTTGCGGTCGTGGCTGACGAGGTGCGCAGCCTTGCCGCGAAATCTGCGGAAGCCGCCAAGCAGACAGGAGAGCTGATCCAGAATTCCGTCGTTACCGTATCCAAGGGTGCGAAAATAACGGAGCAGACGGCGCAGATCCTGCGGGAGGTAAGAGAAAACACCATCAAGGTGGTGGAAAGCTTCACTAAAATCGAGCAGGCATCTGTTGACCAGACCAATGCCATCGGGCAGATTAAGCAGGGGCTGTCCCATGTCTCTTCCGTTGTTCAGACCAATGCTGCCACAGCGGAAGAAAATTCCGCGACCAGCGAGGAAATGTCAGCCCAGGCGGCTCTGCTGAGGGAGGAAGTAGGGAAATTCCAGCTGGATACGGAAAAAAACAGTATTCCGGATGTTTCCTTGCAGCTGGATTTGCCGAAGCCTAAGAAGCAGCAGCCTGAGACGGGGAAGGATTTCGGTAAATACTAATGCATGGGCAGAAGAATTTGCCGGAACATGCCGGAGCAGACAGAACATAAATATTATCGCGGAAGAGGGCGGTAAAACGAAGAAAGAAGTAGAAAAGGCGGAGCAACTGCTTAATGTGAAATTTTCAAAACAGAGCAAAGAATTTTATGAAGAGTATGGTTACCTGTCTTTTTTCGGCAATGAAATTTTCGGAATTGATCCTGATGATTTGGACATGTTAGAGGGGAATTCAGTCGCATATGCAATAAATGACAGAGAAGAATATAATCTCCCGAATGATTGGATACCCATCTATGATTTTGAAGATGGAAATATGGCCTATTTAGATTACTCTTCCTCGAATTCAGAAAAAGAGCCAAGAGTTATCATGACATTTTATAATGGGGAAGAATATGAGCTTGCTGAAGTTTTGTCCGAGGATTTCGGGGATTTTATTTTGGAGCTGGTAGAAGAGCAGCTGGAAACACAAAATGCTTCGTTTGATTAATGTCACGGAGATATTTCACGGTCCTGGACTGTAAGATATCTCCGCTTTTTCACCCTGTTTCCCTATAAAGGAAGCAAGAAAAAGCCGCAGCCACAGTGAAACATTCATCCACTGGGGCAGCGGCTCATCATTCAAGATTAGAATTCAGCAGAGGCGCAGTTGTCGCCGGATGCAAAAGTCATCTTTTTGATATTGACCTTATCTTTTAAAAGGCTATAGAAGACTTCAATTAAATTCTCACAGGTAGCAACCTTCTTGACAACGACTAAACGGCATTCCGGATAAGCTTTGGCCAAACCATTATCAAAAGGCAGACCAACCATTGTGTTTGTTTCGGCGCCATTGCGAATGCCCTGTTCCTCATACGCCTTGAGAATTCCCGGCAGGAGAGGATCTTCTTCCTGTAAAATCAGTGCATGGTCAAAGTTCTTCAGAAAATCCCAGGCAATCCGTTTGATACTGTTACACGGATACACAAATCCTGTTCTGGCATCGACGTCGCCCTCGACCTCGATAGTAAGCAGTCCGGTATGGCCGTGAAGGTACTGAGCTTCTCCCTCATAATTTAAGAAACGATGGGCATACTGGATGTTTAATTTGGTGATTGAATGCATAAATAATCCTCCTATGGTATTATATTGTCTAAGCAGCTCTTTCCCGCTGCTGTGTGACCTATCTGGTTTCCGGCTGATGCCCTGGGGCGGACTGCTGCCCTTTACAATCAGGACAAATGTAATGTACTTTTAAATCATAATCTAAAATAGGGACATCCAGCTGAGCCTTCAATTGATCTGTTAAATCATTCAGGCAGATATCAGACAGCTTCCCGCAATATTTGCAGACCAAATGGTCATGCTTTGTTGCCTTATCAAATCTGTCCGGATACCCTTCTATGGAAACCTTGTTAATCAGCCCTTCTTTATATAACAAGTTGAGATTGTTATAAACAGTTGCTAAGACAAGCTTGGAATTACGGCTTTTTAGCTGTAAATATACCTGCTCGGCAGTTAAGTGACTGTCGGAATTCTGAATCATATCTAAAATTATCGCAGCGTTTTTCGTCATGGCAATTACCATACCTTCATAATAGTAATTATAATTAGAATAATTCTAATTATATATATGACAGAACAGAATGTCAAGCCCTATAAATAAATAAAATTATAAATCTAAGGAAAATCGAAATATGTTGAAAAAGTATAACAGAAAAATCCCCCTCGGAGTAAAAGGTTAAGTAATCTTATTGGATTGGGGAAAATGATAAAAGACCTACCTTCCTTTGGGGGAAGATAGGCCTTTCCTTTGTCTAAAAGGACAAAGTTTAATACAATTTGGCGTTATTCCACTGGCGCTCCTTTATGGTTTTCAGCGAGATATTCGCCTCTCAAAAAGCTAAACTATTTGGCGTTATTCTTATTATGAATATTCTATTGCTGCCTTTAATCCTCATTATAAAGAATTGGTTTCAATCCTGGCTTTAAGCTGTTTTATCTTGCTTTCTATCTCGCGTATGACAGCTATAAATTCTTCGTCACTTTTCCCTGTCGGGTCGTCAAGCCCCCAATCTTCCCTGTGCTTGCAGGGAAGGTATGGGCAGGTGACATTGCAGCCCATCGTAACAACAATATCAACCGTGGGAATTTCAGAAAGCAGCTTTGGACGCTGCGTTTTTTCGATGTCTATTCCGTAAAGCTGCTTCATCAGGCGAACAGCGTCTTGATTGATCTGCGGCTTGGTTTCGGTTCCCGCCGAATAGCTTTCAAAGGCGTCACCGGCAAAGTATTTGCCAAGAGCCTCCGCAATCTGACTGCGGCAGGAGTTATGCACACAAATAAAGGCAACCTTTGTCATGCTGCTTCTCCTTCCTTTGGGAACCAATGTCGGGTCTTATTCACAAACCGTACCAGCAGGAGCATCACGGGAACCTCGGTCAATACGCCGACCGTTGTAACCAACACAACCGGGGAGGTTGCCCCGAAAAGCGTAATGGCGACGGCAACCGATAGCTCGAAAAAGTCCGACGCGCCAATGAGCGCAGCGGGAGCCGCGATATTATGCGGCTGTTTCAACTTTTTGCAGAGCAGATACGCAAAGAGTGCCGTAATAATATTTTGGAGCACCAACGGCACGGCTATCATCAGCACATGAAGGGGATTGTTCAGTATGGCGTCCCCCTGAAATGAGAAAATGATAACCAGCGTTAAAAGCAGCCCTATGGTTGTCACTCCGTTAAACTTGGGAATGAAGCGGTTATTAAAGAAATCCGCTCCTTTGTGCCGAATCATCCACATGCGGGTGAGCGCGCCCCCCGCCAGAGGGATTGCCACAAACACGACCACGGAGAAAAGCAGCACATCCCAAGGGACTTGAATATTCGATACACCCAGCAGGAAAGAAACTATCGGCGCGAACAGGAAAATAATCAATAGGTCGTTAATGGATACCTGAACGAGCGTATGGGCAGGGTCGCCCTTTGTCAGATGGCTCCATACGAATACCATTGCGGTACAGGGGGCCGCGCCCAGCAAAACCGCACCCGCCACATAATCCCTTGCCAGTTCTGTGGGGATAAAGGCTTTGAATACCACATAGAAGAAAAACGACGCAAGGCCGAACATCAAAAAGGGCTTAATCAGCCAGCTTGTTCCGCTGGATACAAGAAGCCCTTGCGGATGCCTGCGCACATTTTTTATCGACTGGAAATCTACTTTAAGCATCATGGGGTATATCATTATCCAAATCAACACCGCAATGGGAATAGAAGTTTGTGCGTACTCAAATCGCTGTAAAAACGCGGGAATGCCCGGTAAGAATTTCCCGATCAGGATTCCCGCCGCCATGCACAGTAAAACCCAAAGGGTCAGATATTTTTCAAAAAAGCCGATACCTGTATTCTCTTTACTCATAAACCCACACCTTTCATTATTAACAACACTCTCCGCCGCCTGAACAATCACAACTCGGTTCACTTCCGGTAAGCCAGCCCATAATCACGGCGGCGGCGCATCCCACTCCGGCGTCAACCGTGATGGCGTTTGCAGGACAGTTTATCGTGCAAGCCCCGCACTCCATACACAGGTCTTTATCTTTTATCCGCGCTTTTCTTTCGTCCACCTTGAACACCCCATGGGGACAAACCTCCGCGCATTTTCCGCAGCCGATACATTTTTCAGCCGATAGCCGAAGCGTTGTGACATTTTTCAAATACTTGTGTTTCATAACACCCTCCATTTACGACAACAGGCTCTTTATGAGCACCAGCACAATTCCCACAATAGACGAAAGCGCAATAAGCGGCACCGCCGCTTTCATTTCCTTGATAACACCGGAAAACGAAGTATATGTTGACGAACCTGTGAAATTCATTGCCAAGTACGCTGACAACGACGGCAGCACCAGCAGATACCCTATGGCAAGAAGCAAAAATTCCGAAACAAACCAACCGTTTAGCCAAACAAACCCTGCCGTCCAGAGCAGCCCCAGCAGCCAGCCCTTCCATGCGAACGCCCTGCCGGGAATAAGGGGAAGGAGCAAAGGCGTAAGAACGGTTCCCGTTACCACAGCGCCCACATATACGATGAAATCTGCAAGCCCGAAAGGTCTTGCCGCAAACAGGTTGATAAGAAACAACACTCCGAAAACCATTAGAGAAGTCCTTGCAGCCGCCACCAGTTCCACAGGGGTGAGAACCAACCTATCCCATGCCGTAAATTTTACGGTACGCATTTCTTCTGTGGCTTTAAAGCCGGAAGCAATGAAAGCATTTATATCCTTTGCTCTCACAGGGCCGTAGACCACAGAAAAACCGGTTTGTTTGGTCACTTCATGGGCGCTCACACCGGGTGCGCTCAACTGCGGTAAAATCAATGTCCTATGTGATACAATTTCAGACAGCCCTGTTTTCAATATGCGTTCCACCAGT
This sequence comes from Anaerotaenia torta, assembly GCF_050433395.1. Taxonomy (NCBI): domain Bacteria; kingdom Bacillati; phylum Bacillota; class Clostridia; order Lachnospirales; family Lachnospiraceae; genus Anaerotaenia; species Anaerotaenia torta. The sequence continues at coordinate 19,211 of NZ_JBNPXH010000004.1, read as the reverse complement.
TCATCGGTTCCAAATGTACCTTTACCGGCGGCGCACCAGACGTTGATGCCCTTTGTATCGAGTATCAGAATCCAGCAATCCAGCCCTAAAAGCTCTTTTCGCAAGGTGTCAAATGTCAGCTTGTAGTTCGCGCTGACCAGCACAGGGGACGTGTGATCGGGATTGCCTACGGCGTAAAGCCCCGGACTGATTTTGTAATTCATCCGGCCTATGCCCCAGCGCACTTTCCATGCACCGAGAATATCTTTGAAGTTAAGATTTGTCGAAGCCACAGGAACGCCGCCCTGGGGAGTATGGATTTCACCCGTTACCCATTTATCCTTTTCGCTATACGGCGTGATGGATTCCACGACACAGCAACCACCACCTGAACAGCAGCAGGACTTCTCGTTACTCATTTTCATCACATCCTTTGCAGCACCCCGTATCTTTTTTGCAGATGCAGTTTTCCTTATCCGATGTAATGTCGCAGAAAAACTGCTTTGTCCTGCTGATAATATCCTCATCCAGAGAGTAGTACGTCCATTTGCCTTGTTCTCTGCCCTTGACCAATCCGCATTCACACAGGAGCTTCATGTGATGAGACAATGTGGACTGGGACATTTCAAACTTCTCTAAAATCATACAGGCGCAAAGCTCTCCGCAGGAAAGCATATCCACAATCATAGCCCTCTTGGGATCACTCAGCGCCTTGAATACTTTTGTATATTCCAGATATTTTTCCATACCAACACCTCAAATCTAAAAACTTCGATATGACCATTATATGCACCAAATCGAAAGGTGTCAATATGAAATTTCGCTTACCCCAAACATGAGACTATAGTAAAAAATTTGAACAGAAAAAAACGCCAGCCGAGGCAATTTCTCGGCTGGCGCTTCTTTTCAATAATGCTCACCATAAAAGATAACGCCGGAGCAGTGCTTCGGCGTCATTTTGCTTCGCTTTCCGGACGACGTAGGTAATCAATTCATCCGGCGTCGGTATGTCTCCCTTTCGAGGTATCTTGGCCCATTGTGCCTGCACCTTGGGGTCGGGATTATTGAACCCTGCCCGTATAGCGGCCTCCATTTCTCGGCGGACTTCCTCCACCGTAGTATTGTGCTCTGCCGCTATTCTCTCAAAGATGTGCGTGAATCCCTTTTTTCTGTTCATTGGTGATGACCTCTTTCTTTGTTGTATTAACGCGTACACAGCGCGTCCTTACCTGTGTTATCATAGGACATATGGACATACAAGTGCCTATCAAACAGTTTACAGATAAGAAGATATGGACGCACTAAGGCATAAAAAAGCCCGCAGGCTCTATCGTAGAACCTGCGGGCTTCTTCTATCCATATTTACTTTATGCGACCTTCCATATATCCGGTTCTATTGAAATCTCGGAGCCGTCCCTGAATGTGAGTAACAGGCGCTGGTCGGCATAAACCGTCACCGATTCCACCGTGATATACCAAAGCTCCTCGTCAAACTCCGTTACGAGGTCGCCCTGCTTCACAAGCATTTTCAAAAAGCGCATGATGTTTGTTCGTTTGGCGGTACGTTCAAGACGCAGAGCGTTTATTTCGGTCATCCGGACGCGGGCCGCCGCGTAACGCTCTGTCAATGCGGTATAGCGCCGCTGGTATTCCTCTTGGTTGAGGGCGGTCTGCGCGTTCTCCTGTACGCATTTACGCGTCAATTCCATTACCACATCACATTCGCCTTGAAGCTCGACGCTCTCGGCGTCAAGGGCTGTGTTGTCTGTCAAAACGCGGATTATCTCGTCATAGACCGCCAGAATTTCCGCTTTACTATCCAACAGGCGATTGAAGGCCGCAAGGAACGCCGCCTGTATCTGCTCGTCCGTTAAATGCGTGACCCTGCATTTCTCGCCGCCCCGGTGCTTTTCGTTACATTGCCATACCATGCGGCGGTATTGGTTGTTGCTGTGCCAGACCTTGCTGCCATATAGGCTGCCGCATTCCCCGCAGAAGATTTTCCCCGAGAAACAGTGGGCGCTGCTCGTCCACCGGCCCGATTCCTTACGCTGTTTTAGCTCGTATTGCACAAGGTCGAATATCTCCGGCTCAATGATAGCCGGGTGACTGTTGGCGACGTAGTATTGCGGCACCTCGCCCTCGTTGACCTTCTGCTTCTTGGTGAGGAAATCCACGGTGAATTTCTTCTGCAAAATGGCATCACCTTTGTATTTCTCGTTAGTAAGGATACTGATAACCCCATTAGGCCGCCAGTTGGCTTTGCCGCCCGGCGTCAGAATGCCCTCGTCTGTAAGCATGGAGGCAATGAAGGAGGGCGATTTCCCATAAAGGAAAAGCCGATAAATGAGCCGTACTATCTCCGCTTCTTCCTCAACAATAACGGGTAAGCCGTCCGGGCCTTTTTTATAGCCCAGGAACCGCTTATACGGAAGGCTTACTTTTCCGTCCGCAAAGCGTTTGCGCTGGCCCCACGTCACATTCTCGGAAATGGAGCGGCTTTCTTCCTGCGCCAGTGAGCTCATAATGGTAATAAGGAGCTCGCCCTTGCTGTCGAGGGTGTAAATGTTTTCTTTTTCAAAATACACCTCGACACCCTTTTCTTTGAGCTTGCGCACGGTGGTTAGGGTATCCACAGTATTGCGTGCGAAGCGCGAAACCGATTTTGTGATAATGAGGTCGATTTTTCCGGCAAGCGCGTCATTTACCATGTCGTTGAAGCCGTCGCGCTTTTTCGTGCTCGTCGCGGAAATGCCCTCGTCGGTGTATACCTTTACAAATTCCCATTCGTCCTTGGACTGAATATAGCGGGTATAATAATCTACCTGCGCCTCGTAGCTGGTTAGCTGTTCCTCGGTATTGGTGGATACCCGCGCATAAGCCGCCACCCGTTTGCGGGCCGCCATGCTCATGACGTTGAAAGGCAGGTTTTCAATTTTTGCCGGTATGAGGGTTACGGCCCGAGGGGCTATCGCTGTATTCGCCATTATTCCGCGCCCCCTTTCCGATGATTGTGCCGTAAGGCGTGCTCGCGCGCCTGCTGCTTCATTTCCGGGCTCCAGCTATCCCGGCGCGATTTGTTTTCCCATGTTTCGGTTATCTCGGTGCCGTCGCGTAATATAAAAATCAGGGTGCCATTTTCCGGCACCCTGATTTCCACGACCATCTTGGTGAAAACCGCTTCGTCAAATTCGGTCAGGCCCAATACCCGAGCGGCAATGGAAGAAAGAATATCTTCCGGTATCTGCTGCGACGGGCAGTAGGCTTTGCCCTTGGTATTGAAGGTGGTACATATCCAAACCGCCCGCCTGTACTTGCCTCCGGCGTTGGCTATCTTCCGGCGAAAATGCGCCCCGCATTTCCCACAGACCATCTTTCCGGTGAACGGATACGTCTGGCGCGGCCCGCGTGATTCCACTGGCCGGTACTTGGCAGCCCGGCGCTCCCGCTCCGCGAGAATGCGTTCATATGTTTCGCGGTCAATAATGGGCTCGTGGCTGTTGGTTACGAAATACTGCGGTTTTTCTCCGCGATTGATACACAGCTTCTTTTCGATGGGGTCATTGACATACTTTTTCTGTAAGAGCATGTCCCCGGCCACTTTCTCATTGAAAAGAAGGCCCCGGATAACATTCTCGCGCATTTCGCCTCCGCGCTTACCACGAGCTCCCGCACAACATAAAGCGCGGGAGAGATTGATTCCGCCGTTCCCTTCAAGGTATAAATCTGCGGCAAGGCGAAGTATCTCCGCCTCCTCCGGTACGATTTCAAGAACCCCATTGACGAGCTTATAGCCATACATGGTGATACTCCAAGGCAAGCCCTGCTCATAATTGGATTTGATGCGCCACTTCTGGTTTTCACTAACCGAGCGGGCCTCCTCCTGCGCGTATACCGCAAGAAGGGTTAGTAATAATTCGCCATCCCCGCCAAGGGTGTGTATGTTCTGTTCCTCAAAGTACACGTCCACATTCAGCGCCCGGAGCTCCCGTATGGTTCGGAGGGTAGTCAGGGTATTGCGGGCAAAGCGGGAAACCGACTTGGTAATAATCATGTCGATTTTACCAGCCCGGCAATCGTCGAGCAGCCGCTGAAACTCTGAGCGGGTATTCTTGGTGCCGGAAATGGCCTCGTCGGCATACACACCCGCGTATTCCCAGCCGGGGGTTTTCTGTATCAAACCGCTGTAATGGCTGATCTGTGCGGATAGCGAGTGAAGCATGGCGTCTTTTCCGCTGGATACCCGCGCATATGCGGCGACGCGTTTTGCCCGTAATTCGGCCTCGCGGATGGCGAGCGGCGTAATGTTTTTAATGATTCTTTGCATATAAAAGCCTCCTTCCTTGGTGTCACAGCTTACCCTTGACACCGCTGTCTTTCAAGGCTTTCAGCCCCTGAAAGTCCCAAGAAAAGGACAAAATTTCGTACAAAGAACCTCCTCGATTTTCCGGTAATCCTCGTCATTTATGACGCCTTTTTTCAGCATGGCCTTGGCGACCGCGAGCGCGGCCTGATACTTTTTTTCGCGTTCAAATTGTTCTCTCGTCATAGCCGCCCTCCTTTCCGAAGCGGGCCTTGATATAGCAGGCATGACTGCAATATTTCCGGTTCTTGTTTCCATAGCTCTCAAACTCTTTGCCGCATTGCTCGCAGGCAGCCCGGTAATAGGCACGCTGCTCGGACAAATAAGGGTGAGATTTCCACCAAGCGCGGCGGCAGCCTTCTGAGCAAAACTTCTTCGGTTTGCCTCTTTGCCAGGACGCCAGCGGTTTTCCGCAATGACGGCATAGCCCCTCCATGCGCTTATCTGCCACGCCGGAGAGGCCGTTGCGTCTACAAAAGCTCTTTACCGTATTTTCTGAAAGGGCAAGCCGGGAGGCTATTGCCTTGTATCCTAATCCCTCGCCACGCAGATAGCGAATTTTCTCTTTTTCCATATCGGTCATGATACAAGCCTCCCTTGGAACAAAACGAGCGACCCCGGAAGGCCGCCCGCGCTTAGTTTGGTATTTTCAAAACCTGCCCGGCATAGATGGTGTCGGAGGTTAGGCTATTGAGCGCCTTAATCTCCGTGTACCGAGTACCACTGCCGAGGCGCTTCTGCGCGATACCCCATAGGGTGTCGCCTTTAGCCACCGTATAGGTGGAATAGGCGGCGCTGCCGGTATAGACTACCTTGCCGCTTTCATCAAAGACGGAGTATCCAGCGTTCTGATCGGCGCAGCGTTTCGCGTTATCCAGTACCTTGAACGCACCCTTTTGCGTGGCCGCGTCCGCCCAGCTTTTGCGTACCCGGTAGAGGACGGAGGTATCCGCCGCGCCGCCGCCAGTATCACCGGTGGAGGAATCCGCCAGTTTGGCTTTTACCGCCGCACGGAATGTGTCCATACTTTTCCCATGGTGCGGAAACCAGTGGCCGGGGTCGGCGTGGTTGGACGCAATACCGCGCTTATGCCCTTCATAATGCCCGATAATCACGCCGTCCTTCATAGGGTCAAGGCCGTACATTTTGCAGAGATAGACGCAGAGTTCCACGGCCTCGGTATAGACCTTATTGAAATAGGAAGCGTCGGCCAATCCGTCCTCGCAAATCTCAAAGGAGATGTGCGTATCATTGCCGGAGCCTTTGGAACCCGAGCCGCAATGCCAGCCCCGGTGATTCCATGGGAGCACTTGGTATGTCGCCACCGTACCGTCAGCCAGCTTGCCGATAAAGGCGTGGACGCAGACCTGCCGCCCGCCCGGCTTGTCTTGGTTCCAATGATTATTATATTGGTTGCGTCCCAGCAAGCCGTCGTCCGGGCCGACGTAGCGTTTGAGGTTGGGGTTATTGGCTCCCGTCGAATGCACCATTACACCCTTCGGCGTAATTGTTCGCCCCGCCTTATAGCAGGCGTTATTTACAAAAATCAGCGTATGCAGATTCATAGGGGTACCTCCTTCGGGTTCGGTCGCGCCCCCAAAATCAACAGCACCGCCCTTGCCGTAAGCCGACAGGAGGACGGTGCCGTCATAATAGAACGCGAGAATTTTGTTGTATGGGACGCCATTCTTGGCCGCCCACATGGCTCCGACTTGGCTCATACCCACGCCATGGCTAGGGTTTGTGGGCTTTTCTTGCCGGGCGGAGGCATCCCATGGGTCAACCTTATTTACATAGTAAGGATAATTGCGGCTCCAAACGTCGCCGCTGCGCTTGGTTTGCCCGCCGTTGGAGGACGAATAGAAACAGTCAATCATGGCCTCCTCATAGCAAAGTACCTGTCCCGCCGTATCCATGACCGCCTGCCTGCTCCGAGGGCTTTTCTCCGCAAGCGAGCAGCGGTACGCCTGAAACGAGGTCGTGTCGTTCATCACCGTACCGGCCAGCGCGCGCTTTGCCGCAAATGTCCGAGCGGCCACGGCCTGTGCTTTTAGCGCCTCCATATGGGCGGATTCGTATATCTCGGCAGGAACCACGCCGCAGAGGTATTCCTCAATGTCCAGAACAACCGGCTCAGAACCATATCGCGCAATGTTCTCCGCGCGGGTCATTTTCAGGGTGACGTTCATTTCCCGTCCTCCTTGTCCTCGCGGTTATGCAATTGCGCCAGTACCTCTTTGAGCTTTTCCGGGATGGGCAGGCCCAAGTGGCCCGCATTTTCCAGCATGGAAAGGCCCTCGTTAGAGAGATAAAAGAAAATCATCGCCGTCCGCAATGCGCTGCCGTTGCCTAAGACTTGGCTGTCTATGATGTGGCCGACGCCCACCATTACGAAAATAAGCACCTTGCGGAAAATGCCCTTGAAGCCCACATTACTGGATAGCTTCTTATCCGCAATCGCGCACATTACGCCGGTCAGATAGTCAATTACCACAAAGGCAATCAGCGCGTAAAGAAACCCGTCCATGCCGCCTAAAAACCAGCCGATAAACCCGCCTGCCGCCGCGAGTGCCGCCTGTACCGTTTGCCATACCGTTTTCATCATCAATACCTCCTGATTTTCGCAAAAATAAAACGCCTGCCGTTTTCGGCAAGCGTCAAAACATAAATTTTGAGGTCTATATCTGCCGGGGGAGCGCCTCCCACAGCCGCATATCTTCCTGGCCCAGCGACCAGAGGGCAAAGCCCCGGAGCTTCCAGCGGTAGGCCGCCTCGTTGGCCCAATAAATGAGGGAGTCCGCGTCCGAATAGTAGAGAATACTGAACCCGTCCGCATCGCCGAGCAGGAGGCGCACAGTCCAGACATTTATATCCCTCGGCCTGATTCTAACCCGGTAATCATGGCCACATTGCAGGGGCAGCAGCTTGCTATGAAAAAACTCATAGTCCAGAGAGATTTCCTCGGAGCGAGTGGCGCTTTCGTCCACATCCGACGTAACCGTGAATACCTGAAATTCCTCGTCCCACGTTACGCCGGTGCGGGCAATCCGCCCAAAGGAAGCCCCGGAGCCGTCCGGGTACACAACGTCAAAGCGTTCGTATGGTTCATACGTCCATGCGTCGCCGAGCCGCAAAAGCTGGCATTTGATAGGCCCGTCGGAGCGGATACCGGCGAAACCCCCTGCCCCCGATACGGTGGCCGTGAAACGGAGCGTATTGCTCGCACCGCTATATACCCGGACGCGATTGCCGCGCTTCCTCATTTCAATGGTATACATGGAGGGGTTGCTGCGGATAACAGCGTCGGGTGTCCGGGAAAAGCTGGTGGCATAGCTGCCCAGCAGGGTACTGCCTTGGTATAGCTCCACCCGCTGAGTATCTATATTTAAGCAAGCAAATATGTTGCCAACGAATACCCCGGCCCGGCCTGAGCCGTTCGAGGGGAAGGCGATCTGCGCGCGCAAATGCACGTCGGCAAACCCCTCGTATTGCCACGCCAATTGCCCGGAGCCTTCCAATTGAGAATAGGGCCGGTTTGCCGTGCTCTCCGGGTCTTGCCATACTGCCCATGAACCCGACAGGGTACGCCAATAGGTCGAGGGCAAAGGCGGGGAATCCCGGAAATCCTCATACCATATTAAGGCGCTGTCCGGCTTGCGCCGGAGCATTTCAAAGGTGATCTTAAATCCCCGGTCGGGCTGCGCCGGATTGCCGTTCACGTCGATAAACTGGCGCGGGGCCAGTGTATAGACCGCTTCGCCGGGCCATGTGGATTCTGAAAAACTGCTGCATACCCGGAAGCCGTAAAACTGAACCCCCGGCACGCCGCCGCTTATGCGTATGGTGTGGGAGCCTGCCGAGAGATAAACTCCCGAGGAAAGGGAAAGCCAGCAGATTTTCCGCCAATAGGGCCACCATAAGCGCGATTCCTGAAACATCTTTGTGGAGCCGTCCAAGGAAACGCCGAGCGCATTTCTATCCCAAAACGGATAACAAAGGCGTACCGCCACGTCGTAGGTGCCGCTTTGGCTTACTGTAAAGTTATAGGTGGCTTCGCCGCCCTCGCCAAGTACCGCCATGTTCTCGGTCACGGTTACAATGCCCGAATAGCTGTCCGGCACGCCGTTCCGGTCAACGTAAATCGTGCCAAAGACAGAGTTTTGCTCCTTGCCATAACAGGTCAGATAGCGCCTGCGGTTGTAAGTTTCCCTTGTCAACGCGCCCCGCGCGGACTCGGCCATTGTCCAGCCGTCCATGAAATCATACACATGCGGCATCGCCCACGGCACCATGTCCACATCGTCCCAATAGGCAATGATGGGAATGAACGGCTGCGGCTGCCCATCATTGGTAAAGTTATACGAGCCGTTTAGCCAGAATTGCGCTGCGTAATAGGTGTTGGAGGTTCCCCGGTACGTTACGCCCATGTTTTCCGGCGTGTCATGTATGCGCCAGTTCCAGCCGTAACCGGGCAGGCCCATAAACACCTTATCCGGCGCCATGACCGCAACCGCATAGTTGTAAACACCCTCCAGCCAACTGCGAGGCGATACCGGGCCGGGCGCGGAGCCCGCCCACGACATGCCGTAAGACATAATGGCGGCGGTATCGCAATATGGGTTGAGGTCGGCGTATACGCACCAATTCTCGCCGCCGACGCTCCCTTCCACGCCGGTCATACCCGGCAGGCAGATGTTTACCAGCTTCGCCGGGTTATAGTTTTTGACCGTCGAGTATATGTCCCGGAACAAGGCGTTGGCAGAGTCTTTGTTTTCATAGCCGCCGCCCCGTTCAAGGTCAATATCGACCCCGGCGCACCAAGGGTATTTCTGCATAATGCGCACAATCTCACTTAAAAACTTGGTCTTGGCTCCGCCTTCATTATTGCGTAACGCGGTGAAAATGGAAGCGGTGCCATGGTTCATAATGGTAAGCAGCCACCGGACATGCGGCCAGCGGTTAATATAGGTCATCATGGTGGCAATACTGGTGCCGGTTTCAGATAATGTGCCGGTGGAATCCACTTCAAACGTAAAAATCCCCACCGTATTGAGGCGGTCGCCGTAATCCCGCAGCACCTCATACATTCGGGTATTCCCCATGTAAGCCCACACCATGTTCCGTTTGCCTTTGAGCAAATCCATTAAAACCGCTCGCCTCCTTCCTGCGTCTGCTGAAATACAAAGAGGAGGCGGGCGGATTTGTACTCCTCCAATTCCACAACATGCTTGCTGTCGCCATAGGCGACATATTGATAAAAGCCCTGTTTTCCAGTAGCGGAGCCGTTGCGCAGACATTCGCGGCGTCTGGCCAGCAGGGCCAATTCATCACCGGCGAGAGCGGAGGCAAGGAAACGGACGCTGTGCGCCCCTTGGCCCATGCCAGTGCCAAGGGCAATACTGCCCGCCGCCATATCTCGCACCGGGTAGATATAGCAATCCAACCCGGCGCTTACCTGCGGGGATTTATCTATCACAACGGTACTGCCGCTGGGAGTAATGCTGTTGTTGGCTATCACGACGGTATCGCCGCCCCGGACAATACCGTTGAAATGCCGGGGTGGCTGAATTTGGCCGTCCTTCCGGTATTTTTGCAGGAACCGGCTGGTATGGGTAACATGGCCGGTCTGCCAATCGCCCTCCTGTAGCTGCAAATCGGTGAAGTAGATGGTGCCGGTGCAATCGCTTATCATGGGCGCGACCGAAATGCTCACCACCCGGTTTTCGCCTTTGGGTATCACTGTTTCCGAGAATCGCGTAAACTCCATACAATCACCCGTCCATCGTCCATTGTATCTCCGAAGGATGGCCTACCCAGCCGGTAGCCACCGCGCCGCCCTGTATCATCATGTCGGTGATATACACAACGCCGGTGCAATCAATGACACAAAGCCGTATGGTAATGGCCCTGATCCGCCCGAAGCCCTTCGGCGACAGGTCATTTGCAATCTGCTGAAAATACGCCATAGGCACCGCCTTTCTTAAAAGAGGTCGATAAACCGGGTTTCGGTACTGCCGTCCTCGTACTCAAATATCACCTGAATACCGACCTGCCCGTTCGGGCCTTTTTCCAAGTCCTCGCTGGCAATCTGAGCGGAAAAGGTATAGCTGCTCCTATTCGCGGGATAAATCGTTTGCGAGAGGCTTTTTGTCATATCGGATACGCCCACGGCTTTGAAGCAGGCGGTACCGCTGACCCCGTTTTCCGTATCCACCTCAAAGCCCGAATTGAGCCAGTAGGCCAGACTATTGTCGGCCCGGCTGTTGAGCATGTGATTGAAGGGTACCATATCTTTGATTTCGCGCCGGTCGAGCACATCCACTTGCGAGAGCATATCCGCCGCCTTGTCCCAAGCCGCAGTAGAATCGCCGAGCTCCCGGAGCTTGGTGGATAGCTCAATGACGGTTTTCCATGGCTCCTGCAAGTTATACTCGCGCCGGATAACGCGGGTTCGTATGGTAAGGTTTAGTTCCTTGTCTTGCACCAGAACCGTATCGCCCAAATCCCACGCCTCATGCTCGTATCCGGTCAGCACCGACAAGTCCATGGCGGAGAGCACATAGGAAACGCGGGGCTTGGCGTACTCGGCGAGGCGCATTTGCGTAAATTCCAGCATTTGATACGGGTTTGTGAACGACGATAAATCCAGCGTTGAAATCCGCAGGTCGGCGCTGTAGGTATAGTCCTCCACATACGGCTTTCCGTCATTGATGGAGGCAAAGGTTATTCCGTCCTTGCCAATCGCATACAGGCGGGTTACAAGGCTGCGGGTATCCACGACCCGCTTAATGCTTTTCATGTTCTTGCGGTAGGAAAACAAAGCGCCGCTGTCCTTGCCGCTAAATGTCAAAAGGCTAACCTCCCGGTTAGCCGAATCGAATATAAGGTCGCCGCCGTGAATATCGGCAGCAGCCCGCAGGATAGCAAGCGCGCTCGTTTCCGAGCACGTCCATGTGCGCCGCGTGGCGACGGTAATTGTCCCCAGCGACCAGCCGGTACCCAGCAGGGCGTAGCTCATGGGAGCCTCCGCTGTTTCCGCATTGTATTCCTGCGGTTCCTTTTCCACGCTGAAGGAGAGGTCATAGAAAGCGGCCTCCGCATATACCTGCGTAACCACCCTGCCGTCGCTGCCCTTATCGTCGGTCAAGGTGCGTATGCGGTAAATATCCCCGGCAACCTGCACCTGCTTTTCGTTATCGAGGTACGACCGCTTGGGGTCACGGAACGGGAGCTTAAATTCCAAAGTATCTGAGCCGTTTATCTCGTCGGTCACGAGAATATCATAGGCGTTCTCCAAGACCGCCTCCCAAGCGCCGCTCGTATCCAGCACAATAGGCCGGGCAAAGCCCAGCCGCTGGTACACAGCTATGGGTATGTCGTGCAACTGTATCTCAATGAGCCTCGGCGTGCGCGAGGTATCGGTGGTGGCGAGCGTTACCCGAAAGCGGATATACTCATTGTTGGGCGATTGCAAAGCGCCGCTGGTATCCACAAGCTGCCATGCCGTCCAGTTCAACATATCGTCGCTGGTGCTGGTTTCCACCGAGGTAATGCTGGTTACACCTGCCGTATATTCGCTGGTAACGGCCACCCGCCCGGTACCGGCCAGATTGCATTCCACCGCGCGGGTATAAAGCTCGCCGCTGGCGGGATAAACGCCGCTTGTAGCTTTGAGGGTAACGACGCCGGGCTCCGTCCATGCGTCCACATTGGCGCTGCTGCTCGCGCCGTTCGCCATCTGCGCGTTCAGGAAATGGCGCTCCAAATCGTCCATGGTGAGCGCCGAATCCGTTTCAAAGAACCAATCGTCAAGGCCGCCCGCGTACCAGTATGTCGTTTGCAACATGCCGAACACAATGTTGGCGGTACAGGCGGGGTTGAGGATGCCGGTAAAAGTCTCCACACTCGTCTTCCATGTCACGCCGTCGGCCCGGTTGCCGATGAAACTCTGCACCGTACTTGCTTCTATATCTATAATGGTGGCGATAAAATACCAGCCTCCATTAACAAAGGGTATCTGCATGGTTGGCTCGGAGCGGTCATGAATAAGCGAACCCGACGAATTGTACAGCATGACCCGGTACCGCCCATTAAATAAGGAAAGGTAGAACAAGGGCTGGCCGGGGCCGTTTCGCGTGCTTACAAGCGGGCAATAGGTGTTGCCTATGCTATAGGTCGTGGGGTTAATCCAGCCGCCGATCACCAGGCGCTTACCGAGATTAGTAAAAAACGAGCCGTCATTACTCGCGGTCAAATAGGTGCGCTCGGTGGCCGGATTGCTTATATTCATACGGAAATAACGGCCATACCGGCTGAGTGGAAGGCTTGCCGTCGTACCCGACCAGCCGGAAACGGTGAGCCTGCGATTATGCCCGGAGGAATCGGCAAGGGCGGTGCTGCTGTCAGGCGCGTCCTCATTGAAACGCCACAGCGCCCCGGTCTTTTCGGTAGGGGCATACTCGCCGGTGAAATCTTCCTGCGCCGTCAATATAGATTTTATCGCCATGGGTTCACCTCCACCGGCTGTTCGCCTTTATTTCAAGCTCCGTAAACGAAGCGTTTTCTGTTTCAATCACAATCTCGTTGCCGCCTTGGTGCAGAACGGGGAAATTGAGCTCCCGCATATTTGCCAGCCCGTTCCGCAGCGTTTCTCCGGTTGAATCTATCACCTTGGCTGTCACCAGCCCGGTATCCACCACCAGCGTTTCACCTGCGGAGAGCGGGCCGACGATATAGAGTTCCTCGCCGTTGGTCGTGATTTTGATATGCCGCCCGGAGCCGGAGGCAATGTCCCCCCACATGGAATATACCGGCTCCGAGGTGGTATTTCCTGTGTTTCGGGTGAAGGTGTGCGAGCCGGTACTGCCAAAGGCCGCCGCTTCATCTGATAGAGCATAGGCGAAAGGGTCGGGACAGATAAACTGCAAATCGAAGGCCCCCGCTGTACGCAGGAGCCTTTCGCAATCCACCGCCTCGGTAAGCCGGGCCTTATAATACCGGTCGGGAACATCGTCAAGCATTAGCTGCTTGACGCCATCCTCCGGGTTGAGCCATTCGGCCACGCCGTCGAGCACGGATACCAAAGCGGCAAAGTTCCGCTGGGGCATGACGCCGCAGCGTATGGTGATAATGCGCTCGGCGCTGTCCGAGCCAAAGTCCGCCACGCCCGGCTTGCCCGGCACGGTTTCATAGGCGTTGCGGCGCGCGGGAGATACCACCCAATTGGTGAGCCTTGCCCGTATTTTCATAGATTGCGACGATACGCCGCCGAATAAAAAGCCCAAGCGCGGCACCTCCTTTACGCCGTACTAAAGCGACCCTGCGCCCGCGAGCCGGTCTGCATGAGATTATAGAGTTCTTGGCTGATACGCCGTATGTCGTCCTCGGAGCGGACAATCATCTGCTGCACCATCACCAGCGGGCCACCGCCCATGGAAGCAAAGCCAGCGGAGCCGTTTACATTGACATTGCTATCCACGTCAAGAGCGGTCGGGATGGCGCTTTGTATATCATCGGACACACTGTCCATGGCACGCTGGAAGCCCACGCCGATGCCCTCGCCCATATTCGCGCCGATACCGGCAAAGACGGTGGACGGGGATTTGATACCCAGCAAACCCTTGACGCCGCTTACGATACCGCCGACGAAGTTTTTCACCTTGTCGGTAATCCATGTAATCATGGATTTAATACCGCTCCAAAGGCCGGTGACGATGTTTTTACCTATATCCACCACCGAACCGACCGCTTTGCCGAGCCCTTGGAGAATGGCGGCGATAATCTGCGGTATGGCCTTTACAAGCTCCGGTATGGCTTTCACAAGACCCACGGCAAGCTGCACAATCAGGGTGAGGCCCATTTCAACGAGCTTCGGCAGGTTCGATGTTAAGGCGTTGATAAGCGCGGAAATTATCTGCGGGATGGCCGCCACAATGGTTGTGATAATGCGGGGCAAGTCACGAACCAGCGCAATAAGCAGGTCAATACCCGCTTGGATAAGCTGCGGAATACTGTTGATAATGGCGTCAATCACGCTGCTGATAATCTGCGGAATCACCGCGACCACCGCGTCGATAATCTCCGGAAGCGCGGTCACGAGCGAGGTCAACAGGTCAATACCCGCTTGGATAATCAAGGGAATGGAATCCAGCAACGCCGTAATCAGGCTCCCGATAATCTGCGGCAGCGCCGCGATTAGGACAGGGATTGCCGCGAGCAATCCGTCCGCAAGCCCCATAACAAGCTGTAGGGCCGCATCTATCAACAGGGGGACGTTATCAATCAAGCCTTGGACAATCTGGATAACGGCGGAAATGGCGGCGGGAATAAGCTGGGGCAAAGCCAAGCCTATACCACTCACGAGCGCCGTCACCAGTTGAACAGCCGCATCAATGAGCAAGGGTAAATTGTCAATCAATGCCCCCACGATAGTCATGAGCGCCGCAACAGCCGCCGGTATGAGCTCCGGCAAAAGGGTTAAAATCGTTGTCAGCATCTGCGTGAACAGTTCCGTGACGGTGGAAAGCAGAGACGGAAGCAGGTCGCCGATTGCCTTTAGTATCCCATCAAGGGCGGGCGGCAGAGCCTTTACGATATTCTCGATGACAGGCACGATGTTTTTCACGACGTTCTGGAACGCCTCAACCACATTGCCAATCAAAAGTCCAATGTCCGCGTTGGCGTTTCCAAGCCCGGCCATCAGGTTTCCGATAGCCGACTGCATACCCGCCATAGAGCCGCTTATTGTCTCGGTGGCTTCCATGGCGGTTGTTCCGGTTATGCCCATTTCCGTCTGAATGACGTGGATTGCCTCGGTCAAGTCCGAAAACGACGACAGGTCGTACTTAATGCCGGAGATTTTCTCGGCGTCAGCCAAGAGCCGCTCCATTTCAGACTTTGTACCGCCATAGCCCAGCTTGAGGTTGTCGAGCATGGTGTAGTTTTGTTTGGCAAAACCCTGATAGGCATTTTGTATGGACGCTATGTCTGTACCCATTTTGTTGGCGTTGTCGGCCATATCCGTAATCGCCATGTCCGCAACCTGTGCGGCCTTAGTCGTATCGCCACCGAGGGACTGGATAAGACTTGCGGAAAAACCCGTGACGGTTTCCATGTACTCGTTAGCGGACATTCCTGCGGTCTTGAAGGCATTTTCGGCATAGCCCTGCACAGCCTGCGACGCCTCACCAAAGAGCGTGTCCACGCCGCCGACCAGTTGCTCGTAATCGGCGTATGCCGCTATGACTTCCTTGCCGAGTTTGATGGCGGCGGCCCCTGCGGCGACTGCCACAGCGCCCATAGCCGCGCCGATACCCTTCAATACGCCGCCTAATTTCTCAAATTTACCCCCGGATTTTTCGGCAACATCACCGGCATCTTTTAGTTCGTCGCCCATATCGTCCGCGCTGTCGGCGAGCTCGTCGGCAGCTTCGGCGGAATCATCCATACCGTCGGCATTTTTACGCAGGGCATCGTTGTTGTTTTCCAGTTCCCGCTCCAAAACATTGAGCTCGGCCTGCGCATTATTAAGCTGGGTTGCCCACGCTTGCGTGCGGCGGTCATTTTCGCCGAAGCTCTCGGTGGCGTTGGAGAGGGCGTCCCGCAAAAGGGTGATTTTGTCCTTCTGCGCGTCAATTTCCTTATTCAAAACGGCATTGCGGGCAGAGAGCGCCTGCACCGACTTGTCGTTCTTGTCGAACATGGAGCTAACCAAGTTCATTTCTGAGCCGAGAACCTTAAAGGCCGCGTTGATGTCTTTCAACGCGGCCTTAAATTCCTTTTCGCCCTCGACGCCGATTTTCAGCCCAAAATTATCTGCCAAGCACTCTCACCTCCTTAGATACCGTGCGGAATAATGTCGTCAATAAACAACTCCCGCTTGGGTTTTGACAGCCCGAGAAATTGCTTGTGGCACTCCCATAAATCCAGCAATTCGCCCAAGGGAAGCAGCCATGTTTCCTCGGAGGTGCGGTTCAAATGGACGGTGCCGTAATAAAGGAGCCGGACAAATGTCTCCTCGACACTTATCCGGCCTCCACGTTTTTTGTTTCCTTGTCCTCGCTAACCACCTCGCGCTTGGTACCCCGATACATGGCCTCCATGATGGCGTCCTTATATTCCGCCAGTTCCATAGGGGTTGTGAGCAGTTCCAGCACCTCCTCGGTGAGCAACTCCCGCTTATCGTCCGGGTGCTGAAAATTGTGGATTTGTATGCTCTGGTTTGCCAGCAGGGCAATGAGCCAGATCACCTCGTCCAGAGCCATTTCAAAATTTTCAGCCCTCATCAACTTTTCGCCGAGATTTTCCAGCCCGCCGTAGCGTTTGGCGATTTCCTTTGTGGCTCGCGTGGTGAGCACCATTTCATAGGCCACACCGCCGACCGTGATTTTCGCGCTGCGTTCCTGTTCCATCATTTGACCTCCTATTCGCCGCCCGTACCAAAGGCAGGCTCGTAAACTTCGTTATACCAGCCGGTGATAGTAGAAGCGGCCACGCCGGTATCGTCCTCGTTGACCTCGGCCTTCCAAGGGTGGTTGCCTCGGGTATCCAACTTACTGCGCCGCGTTACGGTGCCTTCTATAGTGGGCGTGGAAAAAGTAATGCTGTCGCCTTTGGTCGCAAGATTGGTGGCGGGTATACCAAACTTGACCTTATACAGCCAGAAATAGCGATACTTCCCGTTGGCCTTTTTGGCGCGAAAGCCAATAGCTACAGGGTCGCCGCCGTCCTCACTGGCGGAAATGAGCACCTTGTTTTCATCAATGGTGGAGCCGGTCAGCATCTGCGCGGCCTCGGTGCCTATGTCGTCAATGCCGAGGGACAGGGTGCCGGATTGAAATTCTTTGATGATATAGGCCGCGCCGTCGTCGGCATAAAGGGTCGCCTCGGCGAGCTCCACCGACAATTCCGCGCTAATCGCCTTAGCGAGCTGTTTCGGCGTGCCGTAAGTCTCGTCGCCGCTCTCGTCCTCGGTGATGGCGGCATAATACAGCCTATCCAGTCCGATAGTTGCCATCTATTCGTCCTCCTTCAATTCGTAGTTGCGCGCCACGTCAATGGCGTAATGGTGATAACCGGCGGATTCCTCAAACCCGATATAACGCCGGTCGGTAATGGTGAAGTCCGCACCCAGCAGGGCCTTCACGAGCCGGTTTTTCAAAGCTGTATAGCTGCCCTTGGAAAACAGAGAAAGCTGCGCCTCCTGCGTCTCGAAATAGGGCTGGTTGTCGGCGTACATTTCAAAAATGTCGCTTATGGGCGTAATGACGATATACGTCTCCGGGGCCGCAGCAGTAAAAACGCTGGTTTCCACCGGCGTTCCCAAAGGCTCCAAGAGGATATTCAGTTCTTCCAACAGGCTCATACGCCATCGACCTCCTGTTCCAATGTCCGCTGCATGGCCTCAATACAGGCTTTTCGGGTAGCGGAGCGGGCCGGACGCAGGAAAGGTTTAGGCGGCTGGCCTTGGCGACCGTATTCCAGAACATTGGCAACCATGGCATTTGTGGCCGTGTGATAGCTCCGCTTGCCTTTGGCGGCGCGTTGTGTGCGCCGGGGCTCGCTAAAGCCTATCTTGATGTTGTGATTTTCCTGCCGGTCGCGCTTTACCGGGGAGGCACCCAGCGAAGCGACGAGCTCTCCGGTGGCGCGGGAGGGGTACTTGGTGCCGCTGCCAACCGCCGCTTGAAGATTACTTTTGATTTTCGGCAGCACCACATCGGCCCCGGCCTCCAATGCCCGCTCTATGATTTCATCCGTCTTATTTCCGAGCCGGGATAGCTTCATGAGGAAGTCATCCGGCATTTTCACAGCGCATTTTGCCATAAAATCACCCCTTTGCCGGTTGAATGAGGGAAGCGGTGAGATTGACATACATGCCACGGCCCGACACATTGTCCACCTTGGTGATGTTGTACCGCCCGTCCTCGTCAACAATGAAATGCTCCGTCGTAATTTTGAGGCCGGGTACGCACCGGAGACGGAAGGAGGTCAATTCTTCCGAAAATACCGCCTCATTGCGCCATCGCTCGCTACCGCCTTCCGTGACCGATTTATACGCCCGGCCCGAAAACAGAACAATATCCTGCTGTGTGCCGAAACCCTCTGCGTCCTTGACCGGTTCGCGGGCTATGACTTGGATAAACACATCCATTTGAGAAACACCCATACGCTACACCTGCCAATCCCGCTCCAACCGCAAAAGGTTGTTGATGGTAGTCCACGATTGCTGGCTAGCCGCGACGCTGTTGGAGAAATGTCCACCGGTACCGCCGTCCCGCGATTCATAGAAAAACGAGGAAAGCATAATAACCGCCTGCTCGGTGGTTGCAGGCAGTTCATGTTCCATATAGTAACCACTCGGTTTTTTCTGGAAAGCCTCAGAATAAGCGACGGCGGCGGTAATGCAGCCCTGCAAAAGCGCGTCGTCCTCGGCATGGGTCAAAATCAGATTTGCCTTGACCTTTGGCAATAGCTCAGTTACAAGCGACATTACCGCCACCATCCTTTCCGGCTTCCATTAAGCCTTTTGCTGTAGAACCTTGACGGCCTCCGGGAGTACCAGCTTACCGTCCACGCGCTGCGTGCCGAGGAATCCAACCTGCCCGGTAGGCGCGTAAAGCTCGCCGAGGCGCTTGAACGAGCGGCCCTGCCTGTCGGCCACCCAATAATAGGAGAGGTCGCCAAACAAGACGGATTTTGCTTGTGCCTCAATCGCGGGCATATATGCCGAGGTGTAGACCGGGCGGTTGAGAAGGGTATCCGGCGTGCCTGCGTGTTGTCCGGCAAATTAGGAGATACAGCAATCAGCACTTTATTTTAACCTGAATTCGGTGTAGGGCATCATTGATCGTCACTTTATCCGATACAG